>DUSP01000183.1 GCA_012842575.1 Clostridia bacterium | reverse complement strand
TCCTTTTAGCGGCCGATCTCGTGGTGGGGGTCGGACGGGTGGCCCTTGAGGGTATGTCATGCGGCAAGCCGGTTCTCATCGCCGGGGAAAGCGGTATCGCCGGCCCGGTCTTGGAGAGTACGTGGAAGAAGCTGGCAGAGCACAACTTCACCGCCAGGTCTGGCGGGCAGCCTTTGGAAGCCGGGCGTCTGGCTTCGAGTATCAAAGAAACCTTAGGGTTATTGGAAGACGTGGACGTGAAGAAAAAGACCTCGGATTTCCTTCGGACGTTGGTGGTGAATGAGTTCTCCGTCAAGAAGATGACGGACAGGATAGAGGGCCTATATGCACAGTGCGTATCTATTGACCGCGATACCCGTTGAGCGTAACGTCGTCCTCGGCCGAGCGGGGAGTCTTAGGCTTGGCATGATGACGGTAACGCTTTGCCAGATTTCAATAAAGTAAGACCTTAAAGTAAGACCTTGCGAGAGATTCCAAAAAGGAGCAAAGAACAAAGAACGTCGAGGAACCGACGAAACACGAAAGGTGGGAAGGGCCCGGAACCCGGAGATCCCGGAGTCATTCGGGCAGAGGAGTCATGAGGCTCATAGACGATAAAGGAAGGGTCTTCGGACGAATCAATGTCATCGATTTCGCGGTGATCCTGGTCATCATACTGTTCTTGGGAGGCGTAGCGTATACCCGCCTTAAGCCCGGCAACCTTGAGGGCATAAAGCCGACCACCATTGAGGTGACGTTCCTCGTCCCCAATGTGAGGGGGCCGAGCGTAGATGTGGCCGCCATAGGAGACGTGGTGAAAGAGGGCAAAACCAATCAAGTGCTGGGCGAAATCGTCCGCAAGGAAGTGGAGCCGGCAAACCTCGTGGTTCAAATGCCGGACGGGCGTTACTGGGAAATGACGTCCCAGACGCGGAAGGATATGTTCTTGACAGTGAGGGGATCCGGGCGGGTGAGTGAAAACTTGGTCCAACTGGGCGGTCAAGAGGTCAGGATAGGTACGCCGGTATCCATCAAATCCCGCCTCTATGCCTTTTCGGCGGTGGTATGGGATATCAATCTCAGTCCCTCGGGAGGACAATGATTCGGTAGGACGATGATTCGGATGAATTCGGGAGGACAATAACGGATGAAACGGATGAAGTCATCATCCGTCACTTCCAGGAGCATAGTGTCGCCACATATTTCACCGTATATCGAGTCAAGCGTCGTATTGAGGCCGTTCGTCGGTATGCTCAAGAACCTCGGAGCCGCCGAAACATGGTCCAGAAGCGTACTTTGGCTTCCATTTCGCGCCGCAGACGGGTTGATGTCTCGTCGCCATTATCCTTGTGCCGGAGGCGGTCGCGAAGGCCATCGGATAGAAGCCGGACCCGTAAGCCTTTTTGTGTTTAGATACGCACTTGTCTTGTGGTTTTTCGCGTTCCCCTTCATACCTACCGGGGCCAGCGTCGCGTTGATATGGTTTTTAGTCTTCGTCGACTTTTTGCTCCGCACGCAGACAAAGGGGATAGATCAAGCTGGGTGGCCCCCCTTTTTCGATTTGCCGGTGTATATTCGCTTTCCTTACTATCTCCTGGCCGTCTTGCTCGTCCTCTCCGCCATCACTTCCCTTGCTCCGGAATCGAGCGCGGTCGGTTTAGAGCTCTGGGCCACCTATTTGGTGCTCGTACCCCTTGTATTCGATATCGCCCGCGCGGGAGGAGAGCGTCTGGAGATCTTGTCGTTCGGCGGCTTGATCGCGGGGGCAGTCATCGTGAGCGCCATCGGTCTCCTCCAGTTCTCAAAGGGAATCGAGACGTCGGCTGCCTGGATCGATCCTCTGGCCCGGGAAGAAATCAAGACGCGGGTGTATTCGGTTTTCGATAACCCGAACATGTTATCCATATACCTGGTTTCGGTGACTCCGATAGCCTTCGAACAGTTCCTTTCTTCGCGACGGTTCATATGGCTCGGGTCGGCAGCCTTGATACTTGCCTGTCTTGGACTTACCTTTTCCAGAGCGGGTTGGGCCAGTGCGGTTTTCGGCCTTACGGCCTTCGCAATACTCAAAGACAAGCGCCTCCTCGCCGTCTTGGCCATATTGATCGTCCTTGTAGTCCTCCTGGCTCCCAGAGCCGTCCTAGAGCGAGCTATTAGCACGGTGACCTTTCAGGATAGCTCCAGTCGGTACCGCATTACGATCTGGAGGGCTACCATACGTCTCATCGAAGACTTCTGGCCTTCGGGACTGGGGCTAGGGCATATCCCCTTTACATTCGTATATCCAAAATATGAGATAGCGGGCACGCCCGCAGCCCATACCCACAATCTCTATCTCCAGTTCGTGGTCGAAACCGGGGTTTTGGGTCTCATCTTTTTTATATGGCTTTGCCTGGCCGCCTTGGGGAAAGCCCTCGGTAAGGCCTGGTCACACGGCTTATCCGCCAACCGTTCGGTAGGTATCTTGGCAGCTCTGACCGCGGCCTTGTCGAGCCAGCTCCTCTACGGGATCGGCGACAACACGTGGTATAACCCCAAGAATGCCCTGTTGTTCTGGTCATTGTTCGGCTTCATCGTTTATACCATCGCCTCACACGGCGACTCCTCAAGCGACTCCCAGGACGAGCCCGTGGGTGGCTTCCGCAAGCGGTGCGATCCCGCTGAGCCGTATGATTTCCCCGAGCGGTCGCGACCGCGTATCCTTCACGTGATAAGCGACAGAAACGTCGGAGGAGCGGGAAGATACGTCATTTATCTCCTTCAACAACCCGCGATGAGAGAATTCGATGTAGAAGTAGCCTGCCCGGGTGAGGGAAGGCTGATAGAAGAGTTGTCCGGCCTCGGGATGAAGGTCATTCCGTTGTCGCCCGCGTGTCAAGATCGCTCCCTTAGCCTGTCTGGCATTTGGGAACTTTATCGGATCATGAAAAAGAACAAGTACGACATCGTTCACTCGCATTCAAGCCTCTCGGCCAGGGTTGCGGCCCGTCTTTCAGGGGTACGAGGCATCGTTTACACTAGACACGGGATGGGAGGGGGATACGGGGTGAGAGGGGCCTCCGGTCCGGGAGACGCACATCCGGTTCCCCGGAATACTGGGCCTCGAAGACGGTCGGGATGGATCTTGGTTTTATGGACCGAATCCGCAGTACAGGCGAGAAGTATCTTGGGCCGTCTGACCCAGAGGTTCTTTTCCACTTATTTCGCGGATGCGGTCATCGCGGTATCGAAGGCTGCGGCGGAAAACCTCGTGCGTTGCGGCGTAATACCTTCCAAGATCACCGTAATCGAAAACGGCGTGGCCGTTCCCCATTTAGCCGTTCCCCCCGTGAATGCTCTAAATGACTCAGCCGGGAATGAAAATACGAAAGAGCGGCCCCTGACGGTCGGTACGGTGGGACGACTATCCCCGGAGAAGGGTCATTCGGTCTTCGTTCGGGCGGCGGCCATCATTCGCGACCGGTTCCCGTCTTGCCGCTTTTTGATCGTCGGCGACGGCCCTCTGAAAGGCCAACTGCAGAGCCTCGCTATGGACCTGGGCCTCGAAAAGGAAATCGAGTTTTTGGGGTATCATCGGGACGTACTGCCGTATCTTCAGTCTATGGACGTCTTCGCATTACCGTCCTATACGGAAGCAATGCCCTTTTCCCTTCTCGAAGCCATGGCTCTGGGGTTACCTGTCGTCGCTTCCGAGGTGGGCGGGGTACCTGAGGTCGTGAAGGACGGCGAAAACGGCTTCTTAGTGGAACCGGGTAACGAAGAAGACCTTTCGGACAAGATAATCAGGCTTCTTGAGTCCCCTCATGTCCGACAAGCCATGGGACAAGCGGGCAGAGAGACCATAAAGTCCAGGTTCAACGTGGAAATCATGGCCCGTAGAGTTGCGGAGTTGTACAGGAGCGTTTTGGCGGCGAGGTGAGCGTATCTGAAGGTATTGCTTTCGGGATACTTCGGTTTTGGCAACGCCGGGGATGAGGCGGTTCTCGAGGCCTCGATCCAGTGGCTCATGAGATCTGTGCCTGACCTTCAGGTAGTGGTATTATCAGCCTCCCCTGAACAGACAAAACGAAGATTCCCCATGGTCGAGGCGTACGATAGATTCAACGTGCTCCAAGTCCTCAGGGCCATATACGAGGCCGACCTCGTGCTAAGTGGCGGAGGCGGCCTCATACAGGACGTGACGAGCCTCCGCTCCCTCCTGTATTACCTCTCCGTGATGGCCAGTGCGGACTTTCTCGGGAAACCCTTCATCGTTTTCGCTCAAGGGTTTGGGCCGGTGCGTACGAGTATCGGGCGGTTCCTGACACGCCTCGTGGTACGCCGTGCGAGGCTAGTTACTTTGAGGGATGAGGACTCGTTGAAGGATCTGATTTCCATCGGAGTCCGGCGTAATAACGTCCGGGTGACGGCAGACCCTGCGTTCCTCCTCGAGCCCGCTCCTCCCGAACGTGGGCGGAAAATCCTCAAATCGCTGGGACTCGATCGTAAGGGAGATGTGAAGAGTGCGCCGCTTGTGGCCTTTTCCTTAAGACCGTGGCCGCGACGTTACGAACCGGATCCCGGGTGGGAGTCGCCCAAGTGTTTTGCCGAAGTCCTCGACTCCGTAACGGAAAAGACCGGCGCCCGTGTCGTATTGGTTCCCCTTTACCCCCGCCAGGACACACCCTTGTTGCAGGCGGTATCCGAATCCATGAAGGTCCCAGCCCCTGTCGCAAACGACCTCGAGGACCCTCGAGACGTCATGGCGCTTCTCGGTGGCGTCGATCTCGTGGTAGGTATGAGGCTTCACTCTTTAATATTCGCCGTTTGCTCGGGGGTCCCGGCGATGGGCATATCCTATGACCCAAAGGTGGAAAGGCTCCTTGAAGAACTCGAGCTACCGTGTATAAACCCAAAGAGGCATACTCCTGCGTATCTGGAGGACACGGTTACCGCGGTCGTGGGACTGTTGGGCCGTATCGAAGATTTTCGGGGTGAACAGGATGGAAACGGAGGCCAAGAAGATAAAGCGCCGCTTTACCTCGATGAGAACCGAACGGCAATTCTTGGGGCATTTCCGGGAGGTAAGAGTCTTGGGAATTTAGACAAAAAGGCCCTTGACGATAAAGTCAAGAACCTCAAGGAAAAGGCCCTCCTAAACTTCGAATTAGTAAGGGATGTTTTGATGGCCCCTCAATATTCAAAAGGCAAAGACGACAGGTAAAACTTCAGATACTCCTCGATGAGACGGCCGTCGGAGTCACGGTCCAATACATCCGGTATGTTTAGTGCCCGCGCCAACGCCCTGTTTTTTGAAACTCGAAATTCACCAATTGGCGATGGCTTAGATGTGTCCTTCATGATGGGCAAACTCCCCCTACTTCGGCCGCAGGGAGTGTTGCCGAGAGAGATACCTCCGGTTTTCTGCACTATCACGGTTTTTGAGCTATCTCTAGCCATAATCTCGACCCCTCCCCAAAACACCCGGACGGCCGGCGGTATGCCTGCCTGCATTCCGAAGTATGCCTGCATCCTTGTATACAAGTCGCCTAACATAAGTGTATTCGGACTCTACGTTTTTGTCAAGGGTTTACGGGGTTTCAGGGTTCAGCATGATCGAC
The DNA here is from genome assembly GCA_012842575.1 of Clostridia bacterium. GTDB lineage: Bacteria > Bacillota > Sulfobacillia > DUSP01 > DUSP01 > DUSP01. The sequence continues at coordinate 3,308 of DUSP01000183.1, read as the reverse complement.
CCTTCGTCGAGAAATATTGGCAAATGGGGTTCGGGTTGCATAACCTGGCTTAGGCATGAAGTTGGGTATGTAATTACGATCTTGGGGGTGTAACGGTGGGCACCGAGGAAGGTGGGATTAACGCCACACCGGCGGATGAAGGACTGGTACATAACCGGGGGTTGATCGGCGAAAAGCGTGCGTCCGGCGCCTACCGGAAGTGGGGTTTGGCCCTTGGTGGCGGGGGCTTGAAGGGCGCGGCCCATGTCGGCGTACTTAAGGTACTTGAACGCGAAGGCTTGGTTCCCGACGTGCTTTCCGGCACGAGCGCGGGGGCCGTCGTGGCGTCCTTGTACTGCTCGGGTTTAAGTGCCGCGGATATCGAAAGACGTATCTTGGACCTGATCGGCAGCGACCCCGAGGGGCTGGGGGAAGTCTGGGAGGCCAACGGCCTATTTTCGAGTCCGCGGGACAGGCTTTCTTTCGTAATAGGGAGCAGGTTTCCGAAACCCTTTATCAGGGCTGTATTCAGTATAAAAGGAGTGATGAGCGGAGAGCGGGTCGAAAAGACCTTAGACCGGGTACTGGAACGGAAAACATTCAATGAAGTGACCCGACCCCTGGCGGTGGAAGCCGTAGACTTGCATACAGCCGAGCTCGTGGCCTTCGTGACCCCTGGATCGATTCGCGAGGATCTCAAAACCCGTGACCTCGTTTACATATACGACGCGAAGTTATCCGAAGCGGTCCGCGCGAGCATCTCGGTACCCGTTCTTTTTGTTCCTAAAGAATATAAAGGGCGCCACCTCGTGGACGGAGGCGTCAAAGACAACGTTCCGGTAGGGATTCTGCGACAGATGGGGGCGAATGTAGTGGTAGCGGTGGATCTCGGAAAACCGGGTCCATCGGGGGAGTACGATAACGCATTATCGATATTGATAAGGTCCCTGGAGATGACCGGTCGGGAGATGACTCTGATCAAACTCCAGGTCGCCGCGGACCTGGTAATGACCCCGGACGTCGGCGGCGTGGGGCACCTTGAGGTCGGTAGGATTCCGGAGCTCATAAAAAAGGGCGAGGAAACTTGCCTCGAGGCCCTGCCAAGAATACGTGAGATGGTATATATGACCCATAGGGTCTGACAATCTGCCTCAGAGGCCTTCGGAAGTCTTCCGGATAAAAAGCTCTCGACCGGCTTTGAAAAAACCGCCCGCTCAAGCCTCTGAGTCCCTATCGTATAACTGGGTTATAAGGTTTTTTTCAGCCTTCATCACGTGGATGTTGACTGCTCTTTCCGCCTCGTCCGGATCCCTTGCGGCGATGGCCTCATAGATGGCTTTGTGCTCTGCGAGGGTCTGCCTTATCCTTCCCGGGACCTTTAACGAGGCCACCCTGGCTCTCTGGGCGTAGGCCACAAACCCGCTCAAGGCGTGTTTGAGGGGTTTACTCTTACAGGCGTTGAGTATGAGTTCATGAAACTTGGTATCAAGCCTCGTTACCTGTTCCACATCGTTCTTTGCGGTATAGAACTCTTGAAGTTCGACGATTTCGCGAAGTTGTTGAAGTTCTTCCGGAGTAATGCGTTGTGCGGCCCAGCGTGCGGCCAAGCTTTCGATTAGACCGCGTATCGTGTAGATGTCTTTGACGTCACGCGAACTTATGCCCTCCACCACTACACCGCGGTTTGGAACGGTTTTGACGAGCCCCTCCAGTTCCAACTGTCTGATGGCCTCACGCACCGGGGTTCTACTGACTCCGAACTCTTCCGCCAGCTTGTTCTCGACTAGAATGTCACCGCTACGATAGCGTCCCGATAGTATATCATCCCTGACCTTCGCAAAGATCCTGCCCCTCAGCGAGTACCTGTCCAGATCCTCCGGATCCAGATCGGGCGTCCTCAAGTCGAGACCTCCTTTGCTTTAACGGTGCTTGACTCCGGCCGCGCCGGAGTCAAAAATCCCTCTTCTATTCTAGGCCCGGGATGATAACATATCAAGAAACTTGACGAATATTTCTCAACAACCCCCCATCTCTTATTATCTCAATTTCTCGCGCTGTGGCTTCGAGGGTCGCCTCGAATACATCGACATCAGGGGTGCCTCTATCGTCTTGGTTTGAAACCCGTTTGACGGGTATCACTACCCGCTTGAGGGAAGAGCCCTCACAAAGAAGTGCTGCCTGGAGCAAGTCGCGAGCGCCGGATATAAGAAGCAGGTCGCCTTCTCTTAGGGAATCGTACGCCTTTTCGTCCAGGACGAGCGGCATTATCCCGGCATTTATGAGGTTAGAACGGTGTATTCGCGCGAAGGATAGGGCAAACACCGCGCGAACTCCCAGGTAAAGAGGCACCAAAGCGGCGTGTTCGCGGCTCGAACCTTGGCCGTAATTGCTCTTCGCCACTACAAAGCCGACTTCGCCCGGTTTTAGGTTTTTTGCGCGTTTTGGGAACTCAGGGTCGCAAGCGGAAAAGCAATACTCGGAGAGCGCCGGAATGTTCGAGCGTAGCGGCAATATCTTCGAACCGGCGGGCATTATGTGGTCGGTGGTTATGTCGTCTCCGACTTTGAGGAGCACGCGTCCTTGAATTTCGTTTTCGAGGGGTTTACCCACCGGTACGGGTTTGATGTTAGGACCTTTTATGACTTCGACTCCTCGCGCTTTTTCCTCGTCGGGAGGAAAAATGAGCATTGCGTCGTCGACAATGAGTTTGGGGGCAGAAATATCGACCTTCGAAGAAGTCAGTTTTAGTTCTACGGTCTCGATAAGGGTGCGCGGGTCGGTGAGTACTCCATGAAGGGCCGTTGCCGCAGCCGTTTGTGGCCCACAGAGGTAAACACCTGCGTTCCTAGTGCCGGAGCGGCCCTCGAAGTTGCGATTGAAGGTCCGCAACGAATTGGATCCACTGGCCGGGGCTTGCCCCATACCGATGCAGGGTCCGCATGCGCACTCCAGAAGCCTTGCCCCCGCAGCGATGAGTTCCCCGAGCGTTCCGTCTTCGCTGATGGCATGAAGGACCTGTCGTGATCCGGGCGCGATGACTAAAGATACGTCGGGGTGAACGTGTCTGCCTTTGAGGATGGAGGCCACAGCCTTGAAGTCTTCGTAAGCGGAATTAGTGCAACTGCCTATTATCACCTGCCGTATGGGAACCGGGCCGGCGTCACGGACCCTCACGACCTTGTCAGGGCTGTGGGGAAGCGCCACCATAGGTTCGAGGGCTGATAGGTCGACGTCAAAGGAGTCGTCGTAAAGGGCGTCGTCATCGGGCGAGATGGGAGTCCAATCCGAGGATCGGCCCTGTGACTCGAGAAACGACCGAGTCACTGAAT
>DUSP01000050.1 GCA_012842575.1 Clostridia bacterium | reverse complement strand
GAACTGAGTTCCAAGCCGTATTTCCCTGACGAGCGCGGTTTCCCTTTCAGGGTGATAGCGGATCACGCCAGGGCCTGTACCTTCCTCATCGCGGACGGCGTCCTTCCCTCCAACGAGGGCCGAGGTTATGTGTTGCGGCGAATCCTTCGCAGAGCCGTGAGGTTCGGGAAATCGCTGGAAATCGAAGCGGAGTTCCTTCACCTTGTGGCGGGGAAGGTAGTGGATTTAATGGCCGGTGCCTATCCCGAATTGAAAGGGAGAAGGGCGTTCATCGAGAAAGTGGTGAGATCTGAAGAAGAGCGGTTCCTGGAGACCCTATCGGCGGGGCTCAAAATAGCGGAAGAAATGATAAGTCTGACGAAGGAACGAGGGCAGACGGTACTCTCAGGAGCCGACGCGTTCAAACTTTACGACACCTATGGTTTTCCCCTCGATCTCACCATGGATCTTGCCGCAGAATGCGGGCTCTCGGTCGATCGCGAGGGATTTGACCGGGCCATGGAGGAGCAGAGGGCCAAGGCCAGACTGGCCAGGGAGGCAGCCCTTAAAGAGGAGACGCCGGAGGTGGTTCCAGACCTGTTCGTTAACGTGAAAAACGATTTTGTTGGATACAGGCGTCTGAAGGCAATGGCGACGATCCTCGGGCTGGCAGAGGGCGGTGAGGCGGTATCCTTGGTTTCTTGTGGGCAGACTGGCGGGGACGAACGGAGGGTGACCGTCCTCCTCGACAGGGTTCCGTTCTATCCCGGAGGCGGCGGCCAGGTTCCCGACCAGGGTGAGTTGCGATCGACGACAGGGGCCTTGGCGGTGAAAGGTGGCTTGAGGCTTCCCGACGGTAGGATTCTGGTATACGGCGCTCCCATCAGTGGCAGGCTTTCGGTCGGTGACAGGGTCTTGGCCCAGGTCGACGAGGCGCGCAGGAGGGCTACCGCCAGGAACCATACCGCGACCCACCTATTGCACAAGGCGTTGAAGATCGTGTTGGGCGAACATGCGAATCAGGCGGGCTCCCTTGTGGCTCCGGACCGGTTACGGTTCGATTTTACTCATTTCGGTCCACTCTCCGAGGACGAACTCTCTCGACTCGAAGAAATCGTCAATGAGAAAATCATAGAGGACATTCCCGTCAAGTGGAAGGAAATGGATCTTTCGACGGCCATAGCCGAAGGTGCCACAGCGCTGTTCGGAGAGAAATACGGCGACAGGGTCCGCGTGGTGAGTATCGCGGGTTTCTCCAAGGAGCTGTGCGGCGGCACCCATGTCGAAAGGACAGGGGAAATCGGGCTCTTTATGATCGTATCCGAAGGGAGTGTGGGATCCGGTATCCGACGCATAGAGGCTTTAACGGGATTCGGTGCTTTAGCCCGCATGAGGCGGGACCGTGAAATGATTTCCGAGATCGCGTCAAGCCTCCGCACCGACGTCGCGAATGTAGTAGGGCGGCTCGAGGAGCTGATGGGCGAGCTCAGGGAAGCACGAAAGTCCTTGGAGGAAGCCAAGATTAAAGACATTCACAGGCAAGCGGAAATGCTGTGCTCAAACGCACGTACGGTTGACGGCGTGAAAGTCGCACTCGGTCAGGTAGATGCCGGTGACATGGAGACATTGCGAATGGCGGGCGACCTCATCAGGAACAAGCTTCAGAGCGGCATCGTCGTTATAGGTGCTAGGAGCGGTGATCGTGCCCTATTGCTGGCGATGATAACCAGTGATGTGACGAAGCGTGGGTTCGATGCGGGAAGAATCATTAAAGAGGCGGCCAAAGAGGTCAAGGGAAGCGGCGGCGGAAGGCCTGAAATGGCGCAGGCAGGAGGTAAAGACCCATCGGGAGTCCCTCGAGCTTTAGAGAGGGCCTACAGCCTCATTGCCGAGGAAGCGGGGCGCACCTGCTCGGCTGGAGCCTAGCGGGGGCAAGAGCAAAAGAGTAATGAAGGGAGGGTACCCCAGGTCGGATCCGTTATCGGCCTGGAGGCTGTGCGCTATGACGCAGGATGAAGAGAGGACCAGGATGTTCAGGATTAGGGCGGAAGAGCCGGAAACGCTCAGCGCGAGGCAGGTTCTTTTCCGTGTATATGACGCCCTCCTGGACAAAGGATACAATCCGATCAATCAAATCGTGGGCTACCTTTTGTCCGGTGACCCTGCCTACATTACGGGACATATGAATGCGCGCAGCATCATCAGGAAGCTTGAGCGGGATGAACTCCTCGAGGAACTGGTAAAGTTCTATCTTAAAGGCAAAATGAACGAGGAGGATCAGGGGTAGGCGAAGAGGACCGGGGCTAAGCGACCTATATTCTCGTATTCTTGGGGCTTTGGATGTTTGGAATTAACCGGCGGGCTAGAGCGAGGGGAGGTAAAGGGGGAGATAGCGGTTGATCCCTATCAGGGATAGTGTGCGATCACGAAGGTTTCCGATAATGACTGTATTCATCATCCTCTTGAATGTCCTCGTTTTCTTGCATGAAATCTCCCTAAGCGATCCGGACCGCCTGGCCCTTTTCATGCGGTTTGGCGTCGTTCCTTCTCGTATCAGTGGCGTTAGAATGCCAGAAGCGAGTGCGTTTGCTCTTACTCCCCTGATAAGTGCGACCTTTCTGCATGGGAGTTGGCTTCACATCATAGGAAACATGCTCTTCCTCTGGGTGTTCGGAGACAATGTCGAGGACAAAATGGGCAGGCTGAGGTTTTTGTGCTTCTACCTGCTTGTCGGTATTATAGCCAACTTCACCCATGTGTTGGCGAACCCCGCCAGCACTGTACCCACTGTTGGGGCCAGTGGAGCTGTTGCAGGGGTATTGGGGGCGTATTTCCTCCTGTTCCCCGGTGCAAGGGTACTGGCGTTGGTTCCGGTGGGAATCTTTGTACCCATCGCGGAGGTGCCCGCCTTTGTATTCCTGTTTGTGTGGTTTCTCCTTCAGGTATTCAGCGGGGTCGCGAGCCTCGGCGCCGCCGGGCAGAGCGTTCAAGCGGTGGCGTGGTGGGCACACATAGGTGGTTTCCTCTCGGGAATGATATTGCTTTTCCCCTTTCTTCCCGCGAAAAGTCGTACTCGCAGGTAGTGGCCAAGAAGGGAAATCCCACCTGGCGTTGAACTTTATGGCACGGGCTCTTTGGCTTTTCGAGTTTCAAAAGGAGGGTAAAGTGTGGCGGACAAGATCACCCTTAGCGTTATCAAAGCCGATGTAGGGGGCTTTGTCGGGCATTCAAGCGTTCATGCCGATCTACTGAAAAAGGCTGAAGAGAAATTGAACGAGGCGAAAAATGAAGGCTTGCTCAAAGACTACTTCGTAGGTCATGTCGGTGACGACATCAACCTCATAATGACCCACTTCCTGGGAGTGGATAACCCGAAGATACATGAGCTTGCTTGGAACACCTTCCTTGAGTGTAGCGAAGCGGCTAAGAGATTAAAGCTATACGGGGCAGGGCAAGATTTACTTTCCGATGCTTTTTCCGGTAATGTCAGGGGTTTGGGGCCCGCGGCGGCGGAGTTAGAGTTCGAGGAGAGGACCAGTGAACCCGTTGTGATCTTCATGGCGGACAAAACCGAGCCGGGTGCGTGGAACCTGCCTCTATTCAAGATATTCGCCGATCCGTTTAACACGGCAGGGCTCGTCATCGATCCGAAGATGCACGATGGTTTCCGATTCGAAGTACATGATTTGGTGGAGAATAAGAAGGTCGTCTTGGCTACGCCGGAAGAAATGTATGATCTCCTGGTGTTCATAGGGGCACCGGGGAGGTTTGTGGTCAGATCTATCTTCTCCAAAACCACGGGAGAGACGGCTGCGGTTTCGACGACCCAGCGCTTGAACATGATCGCAGGTCGCTATATAGGGAAAGATGACCCTGTATGCATCGTGCGATGCCAAAGCGGGTTGCCGGCTTTGGGTGAGGTGCTCGAACCCTTCGCCACGCCTCACTTGGTATCGGGATGGATGCGGGGATCGCACTGTGGTCCGTTGATGCCTGTCTCGATGAAGGATGCCACTCCGACGCGGTTTGATGGGCCGCCCAGGGTAGTGGCCCTGGGGTTCCAGGTTTCGAATGGAACGTTAGTCGGTCCCCAAGATCTCTTCGCCGATGTGGCATTCGACAAGGCACGGGAGCTGGCCAACGAATTGGCTTCGTACATGAGAAGACTGGGCCCCTTTGAGCCCCACAGACTACACTTGGACGAAATGGAATATACCACTATGCCGTCTGTCATGAAGGAGCTCACCGGGCGGTTCGAGCCACTATAGAAAAAACGCTTTCAGAAGATGGGTAACGATATGGAGTATAGGCGTCTTGGTAGAAACGGTCCTTTGGTGTCTAGGCTTTGTTTCGGTTCCCTGGTGATGGGTCCTCTACAGGCCGGCCTTTCGATGAAGGAGGGCGCAGGCCTAATCCTCGAAGCGGCGGCTTTGGGGGTAAACTTCATAGACACAGCGGAAATCTATGAGACGTACGGATACATCAAGGAGGCGCTCAGGCTCGCCGGCGAAACAGGGGAAATGAAATCGTGGCCGACGGCCGGAGGGCCTCCCGGCTCTTTTGGGGACGGCCTGGTGATAGCATCGAAGTGCTACGCCTATACTTGGGAAGGTATGGAAGATAGCCTACGTAAGGCTCAACGGGAAATCGGAAGGGACGTCATCGACATATTCATGTTGCACGAGCAAGAATCCGAACTCACTCTTCGCGGTCACCGTCCTGCCATCGAAAGGCTCATAAAGGCCAAGGAAGACGGGGATGTAAGGTTCATCGGAATCTCAACTCATTGCGTGAACGCTGTCTTGGCGGCGACCTCCATGCCGGAAATCGACGTCATCCACCCCCTTATCAATAAACGAGGTCTCGGAATCAAAGACGGCTCCCTCGAGGAAATGTTGGCGGCCGTCAAGGCGGCGCACGACGCCGGCAAGGGCATCTATGCCATGAAAGCCCTCGGGGGAGGTCATTTGGCCCGTGAAGCCGAAGAGGCCCTGGGCTTTGTAAGGGATTTGGATTTTGTCGATTCTATAGCGGTGGGCGTCCGCTCCGTTGAGGAGCTCCGCATGAACGTAGCGATCTTACAGGGAACCGAAGTGCCATCTTCCCTCAAAGAAAAGATCCGTATTCTCGATAAACACGTTCATGTGGAGGAGTGGTGCCAGGGCTGCGGGAAGTGCGTCGAGGCCTGTCCGCAACAGGCGCTGACGCTGGTTTCGGATGAGACGCCTCCGGTCAGGGTGGAGCATTCCAAGTGCGTGCTTTGCGGCTATTGCGCCGCAAGGTGCCCCGATTTCTTCATAAAGGTATACTGAAGGTACACCGAAAGGTAAACCGAAAGGCATAAACACCGATCGGACCGGGTCGGAGCCGCTGGGTTATACGGTTTTCCTTCGTCTTAATTTCTTCATAAAGGTTTGCTGACCCTGATCGTGGAGGAGGGGACGACGAACCTCCTCAGTCGTAATTTCTTCATAAAGGTTTGCTGACTCGATGAAACTAATGGGTGTCGATTTGGGGCAAAAAAGAATAGGCATTGCGATCAGCGATGACTTAGGTATTACGGCCTTTGGTTTGACGGTGATCGAACGCAAAGGCGATAGGCAAGATTGCCGGCGGCTCAGAGAATTGGCGCGCGAGTACGGAGTCCAAGGTTTCGTGGTAGGATTACCGCTCAACATGGATGGTTCCATGAGCGAGGGAGCAAAAGAGGCTCTGTCCTTTGCCGATAAACTTGAAAAATACACAGGACTTCCGGTGGTAACCAAGGACGAACGTCTCACCACCAAGGAAGCACTCAGGTTCATGCTGGAGGCCGACATGAGTCGCAAACGCAGGAAGGAGGTCGTTGACAAGTCATCCGCCGCTTTGATTCTCGAAGGTTACCTGTTGGAAAAGCGGGAACGCCAGGGTGAAACTGAAGGGAGTTAGGAACCCCGGCGCGTCTTGACACTTATGATCCGAGTCAATAGCCTTGCGGTCCTGGAAGTGGAGGCGAAAGCCCTGGTGCGTCCCGCCATTTCATGACGAAAGGTGGCTTTAAAAGTGGGAAAGGGTAATGAGGACCTCGACAACTTGATCACTCTTACGGATGAAGAGGGTCATGAACACGTTTTCGAGCTGATCGACACTCTGGAGGTCGAGGGGAAAGAATACGCCGTCGTCGTACCGACAGGAGAAGAACAAGACGAGTACGCGGAGGAAGCCCTTATCTTCAGGGTGGAAGAAGACGAAAACGGAGACAGCATTTTCACGGAAATAGAGGACGACGAAGAGTGGGATAACGTATGCAACGCATGGGAGAATATGGCGGACGAAGAGGAATTCGGTGACGAAGACTACGACGGCGAAGACGACGATGAAAACGACGATGACGACGATGAGGGGGAAGACGAAGAGGATCTCGAAGACGAGGACGATGACGGGTTAAACGCGTCCAGGTGATTTCCGAAGGAAGGCGAGGGATGAATGCCTGATCCGGGCATGCTCGTGAATAAAGCGGGGAACGTCAAGTGGGCGGCGTCGTTTGCGGTAATGTTGGTATGCGTGATGATACCGGCATTGACGCTCAACTATTTCCTTTCACCGCCGCCCGCTGCCGGTCAGGAGGCAACGGTTACGATTGACCCTGGCGCCACCACTAAGGATATCGCGGAAACCCTTCACTCTTTGGGATTGATAAGGAGCCCGCTGTACTTCAGGCTCATGGCGAGACACCTGGGCGTTGATGGCCTGCTCAAACCAGGGACTTACCGCATCCGACCAGGTGCCACCGTAAAAGAGATCCTCGATCTGCTCCATAAAGGGGCTACAGAAACGTTTCGATTGACCGTGCCGGAAGGCTTTACCGTAAACGAAATAGCCAAGTTAGTAGAGCGTTTCGGTGTGGGACCGGCGGGGGCTTTCCTCAAGGAGTGCACCCGATTTGCGGATGAAATAGGGCTATACGACCAAGAGGAATCCAAAGCGCTCATCCTTCAACCAATGGAAGGCTATTTATTTCCGGACACCTATGTATTCGGTGTGCACGCGACTTGTCGTGACATAATCGAAGAAATGTACAACCGGTTTTCTCGGGTTTTCGACGAGAGACGAACCAGTAGGACGGATGAAATCGGCCTTTCCGTCCATCAAGTCCTTACTTTGGCCTCTATAGTAGAAAAAGAGGCTAGAGTGCCAGAGGAACGCCCGATTATCGCGGGTGTTTACATAAACCGGCTGAAACGGGGGATGAAGCTCGACGCTGACCCGACGGTACTTTATGCCATGGGCAGGTCTTCCGGGACGCTCACATACAAGGATCTTGAAGTAGATTCACCGTATAATACCTATAAGCTTACCGGACTTCCGCCCGGGCCCATATGTAATCCGGGGGAGGCATCCGTCGACTCGGTCCTATGGGCGCGTGACGTGGACTATCTCTACTTTGTCGCCAGGGATGACGGGACCCACGTTTTCAGTAAGACCCTGAGGGAGCATCTGAATAATAAAAAATCCATCAAAGAGGCTAGGTCCAATGGGTCCAATAAGGTAGAGGAGTAAGCTTTATAGCGGCCATAGGAATAGGTTTACGTCAAGCCAGGTTTGGAGAGGATACTTTGGATTTTGGCGTAAGTCCTTATTTAACGGTCTTTGTAGTGGCTATGACACCGGTGCTCGAATTGAGGGTAGCCATACCGCTTGGTATATCGATGGGGTTATCGCTCATGGAATCCCTTTTTTTCGGGGTGCTGGGGAGTCTTGCTCCTGTGCCTTTTATACTTCTTCTGCTCGACCCCGTAATGCGTGCGGTTCGAAGGGCGCCCCAGTTGAAGCGCATATGGCTTTGGCTCGATAAGACCAACCGTGCGAGGGCTGTTTCACTCAAAACCTATGGCGCGCTGGGGTTGTGTATATTCGTGGCGGTTCCGATACCATCCACGGGCGCATGGTCCGGTGCCATACTCGCTTCCTTCCTGGGCATAAGGTTCTGGACGGCGTTTCTTTCCATCGCCGCAGGTACCGTAATAGCGGGTGCAATCGTCACGATCTTGTCCTTAGCCGGTTCACACCTGGTCGGAGGTTAATAGGAGGTTGGGGGAGCTTCCTTCTTTAAGCTTCCCTATTCTATCCTCCGTTACCATTCTCCATTATTCTTCTCTTCAATTCTTCTCTTCTTCTCTTCTTCTCTTCTCTTCTCTTCTCTTCTTCTCTTCGTTTTTCTCTTCCTTATTCTTCCTTGAATTACGGTTTCGGCTTTTTTGGGGATAATATGTCAAGACTCCAAACATGATGCGCGCTCGGTAATATGCGAGGACCCCGAACATGATACTGGTTTACGTGATACGCAAAGACTAAAGACATGATATGCGCTAAAGTGGTATGCGCTCACATGACACGCGCTTCATACGAGTCTTAGGCGATTCTCGATTATGCGATTATGGGGAAAGCGGTCAAGGCCTCAATTGCCACGCTTATCACCGTCAGGGTTTAGGAGAAGGTCACGTGTCGAATCGGAACGGTACTAAACACCCCAATGAGATCGAAATTAAGTTGTTTAGACGTCGTGTCCTTGCTTTAGCAGTTACATTAAGCCTGCTATTATACGTCCTTCTTTCAAGAGACTACGAGATACAGGTAATCTCCGGTGATGAACTCGCACGTCTGGCGGAGGCGCAGCAGTGCGAGAAGGTCGTAATCGCGGAGCCCAGAGGGCGTATTCTTGACAGAAACGGAAAAAGTCTTGTGCGTGAGGGCTGGGGATATGGGGCGGCGGTGTTTCCATCTTCGGTGGTAGACGCTATGGAAGTGGCACGTTTTCTTCGAGCGCAAAGCCCACCGGGGCAAAAGGTAATAGTGGAGAAGATCAGAGCGGGTAAACCATTCCTGGTATCAGTGGACCTGGCGGATGTCGAGGAGTTTACGGCCGACGCATTGGGAAAGGGAGGGCGTTCGACCGCGTGCTTTCCGTCCACAGTAACCGGGAACGGGGGAAGTTGGAGAGATCATATCGCCGATGAAGTTGCCGTTTTCGCTACCCCAGTACCGGGGGTGGTCTTAGTTCGTATACCCGACAGAATAGGCATCGGAAGCCTGACCTCCGACTTGATTGGTTTTTATGATCCAGTGAGCCGCAAAGGGCTGACCGGCATAGAACGGGCCATGGACTCATGGCTACGAGGCGTTGGGTACAGGGCCGTCTACCGTTTCACCGACGGAGGGGGCAAGCCTCTACAGGGCCTGGGTTATGTGGTCAGGGAAGAATCTACGTTTCGAGGTCATGACATCATCCTGACGGTGGATTATCGAATACAGAAGATTGTGGAAGACGCTTTGAAGAGGTGGGTGAGACGCGGCGCGGCCATGGTCATGGACGCCGAAACGGGTGAGGTCTTGGCGGCAGCAGGTGTACCGTCTAAACGTACTGCGAAAACCATGTGGACGAGGGGATACGATGCGGGTTTTCTGGTAGATGCATTGCGCAGGTGGGTCCGGTGGGTCGACACGGCGGCTGATGAAGGCGACGCCTTGAAAGTATTGATTGCAAGCGGCTTATGTAAACCCACCCGCGGCTATCACGGTGAAGAGAATATTGAGGCGCTCATCTACGATGGAGAACAGGCCATGTACGGAGGAGAACAGGCCATATACCAAGGGGAACAGGCCATTTGCCCTTCGGCCGCCGAATGGCGTGCGGCCTTCGCTGGGAAGTGCACCGTTACTCTTAGTCCACTTCAGATGGCGCAGATTTTCGCCGTAATAGGGAACCGAGGTAAGACTGTAAAGCCTTGGTATATAAAAGCGATCAGAGACGAGAATGGCGCCTTCGTCCTCGATCGTGAAGAGACGAACATGAAGGCCCCAGACATCGTGGATAAGAGCGCCGTCGAGGCCTTGCTCAAGGCGGTCGAAGAAACGGCGAATGGACGATACCCGGAGGGCTCGCTCGGTTTCACAAACGATAGGGCTTCGTGGTGCGTGGGGTGGTTAGGTTGCCGCGAAGATAGCGTTCCTTTTCG
>DUSP01000212.1 GCA_012842575.1 Clostridia bacterium | reverse complement strand
GAAAATCGGCCGGTCGCCGCGAAGGCCGAGGGTGGACACGAAGATGCTGCGTTCAAGGGCAGGGAGAAGACCGTGTGTCCGGTTTGCGGTACAAACCATGAGTCCCTCCAAGTCGGCATTGGCGAACTCCTTTACGGCGACAAAGTGAGTCTTGAACCCAAGCACTTGTTACGGGCGGGAAGGAGGAGAAGTAAATAGTGAGGAAATCGCGCTCTTCTCCCGGATACAAGGTGATGAAGGACGAAGAAGTCATTCGAATTCACGAATCTGCCCTAAAGGTACTTGAAAAGACAGGCGTCTTCGTGGACTGCGACGAGGCAATCGACTTGCTCGGTGCTGCCGGCGCCCAGGTGAACCGGGGTACGAAGATAGTGCGCTTTCCGAAAAATCTCGTGGAGCAGGCGCTCGCGGCATGTCCGTGTGAGTTTTCGCTGTTCAACCGCGAAGGGGATGAGGAATACCCCCTCGACGACGCCGCTTTATATTTCGATCCCGGATCGTGCGGCGTAAACGTGCTGGACGCTTCGGGCCAGGTGCGGTCGTCTACGGGACAGGATCTCACGCGAATCGCCAAACTATGCGACGCCTTGCCCCACTTCGCTTTCAATTCCACAGCGGTGTACGCCAGCGAGGCGCCCAAGGTCGTCGGAGATAGCTATCGCGTGTACCTGGTCCTGAAGAATTCTTCGAAGCCTGTAATAACCGGTGCCTTCAGTATCGAAGGGGTAAAAGACATGCTGGACCTCTTGTGCGCTGTATGTGGGGGAGAAGAGCAAGTCAGGACAAAACCCAGGGCGGTTTTCGACGTTTGTCCTTCGCCCGCTCTGAAATGGACGGAAATATCCGCTAAGAACATCATCGACTGTGCGAGACTGGGCTTGCCCGTCGAATTGATCAGCATGCCCATGCCGGGTGCGGCTTCTCCGGCTACACTCGCAGGCAGCATTGTACAGCATACCGCCGAGAGCTTGAGCGGAATCGTACTCGCCCAGGTCGCGTCGCCGGGGGCCAAAGTGATATGGGGTGGGGCGCCCGTAGTATTCGAGATGCGGTACGGGACGACGCCCGCGAGCGCGGTGGAGGCTGCCATGATGGGTGCGGCTACGGCCCAAATTGGGCGCTTCTATGGCCTCCCCACCCACACGTACGCGGCACTGAGCGATTCGAAGGCGGTGGACGTTCAAGCAGGACTTGAAAGCGCCCTCAGCGGCCTCATCGCTGCCTTGGGAGGTAACACCATTATCTCGGGTCCCGGAATGGTTGAGTTTATTAGAACCGTGAGCCTCGAGAAACTCCTCATAGACCATGAGATCGCCGGCATGATCAAGAGGCTGGTTAAGGGAATTACCATGAACGACGAAACCCTGGCCGTCGACGTACTGGCCTCCCTCGGACCCGGCGGCGATTTTCTTACCGCCGATCACACGTTGAGGTGGTGCAGGAAAGAAATCCATGTTCCCGGCCCGGTGATCGACCGACGCGACAGGCAAGCTTGGTCGGCCGAAGGCTCAAAGGACGCGTTGACCAAGGCCAAGGAAGAAGTAGATCGGATCCTGGCTGAGCATACACCGCGACCTCTTTCTCCGGAGCGGGAAGCGGCGTTGGACGAGGTGATGAAGGAAATCGCCGCGCGCCACGGGGTTCCGTGGAAGTGAATCCGTTTATCTTTTGGGGCGTTACGCCTAGGTTACGCCCAAGAATCTTCCGTCTAGATTGGATTCCATGTGATTGCTGAGACTATCCCCTGGCTTTAAGTCCCGCCCTTTCAGGTTGGGACTCCCGGCAGGGGAAGTTAATTTCAAACTGGTATGTTGAAGGCTCGGTCAAAATACTATGTATCTCGGGAGACGGATGAACACACCGAGGAGGTGCCGAGATGCATAGCATGGCGGAGCTCGTCGAGGAAATAGAGAGGAGCGAGAAACCGCTCGTCGAGCTTTACAGGCAAATCGAAGACGCCGCTGTGACCTCTACGGAGAAGAAACTCGCCTCTCAGATGTACCACTATCAGAGGTTTCAAGTGGCCAGTCTGGAACTCCTTAAGTCGGATGTCCCTGAGGAGTTCCTTTGTTTCGGAGCCGTCGTCGACGAAGACGTGAACCTAAGACAGGGACCTGGGCCGAAACATTCATTGGTAAAGAAGGTGGGGAAGGGAACTCCGGTGATCGTGATGAAATATGAAGGTAATTGGGCGCATGTTAGACTTCCGGACGCGACCCAAGGCTTCATCTTTCGCGCCTACGTAAAGTGCGAAATGGGGGCATAAGAAGCCGAGACAGTTGGTAAGCGGTCAGGCTATTCGGGTTATAGCCGTGCGAAACGGGGGTATAGAAAGCCGAAACCCAGGCGGCCGAAAACTTACCGAAAACTGACCGAAGAGCGAATTAAGGCAAAAGACGGCGTTGAGAACAGGTTTGAGAAAATGGCTGGAAGCCGACCGATCGGGAAACGGACTGAAAAGTGACGGGGCCGGTGGGGGCGAAGCGTGACGCCTGCCTGCTGGCCTGCCGACTTATTCACCACACGGAGGGCTGGTCTTATTGGGGACAAGCATCTTCGAAATAATCGGGCCCATAATGATAGGACCTTCGAGTTCCCATACAGCGGGGGCCGTGAAGATCGGTAGGCTGGCTAGGGCCATACTCGCAGAGAAGCCCGTTGATGCGAAAATCGACCTTCACGGGTCCTTCGCCCGGACCTATAAAGGGCACGGAACCGATAGGGCCCTCGTAGGCGGGCTGCTCGGCTTTGGGCCAGACGACGAAAGGTTGCGGGATTCGCTGAGGTTGGCACATGAAGCGGGGCTTCAAGTCATCTTCCAGTTTCCAGATTTGGAAGCGGAACTCGGACCGCTTCATCCTAACACGGCGCGACTTACGCTCAAAGGCCAAAATGGGCTCACCGTACGGATAGTAGGATCAAGTATCGGCGGTGGCCGTGCCGTGGTGACGCGCATCGACGACTTTGAGGCACGTATCACGGGGGAATACCCCGCCCTTGTCACACTGCACCGGGACAAGCCCGGCGTCATAGCTGCTCTGACCCGCATATTGGCGGATGCCGGCATCAACATCGCAGGGATGACCGTCTCGAGAACCGGCAGGCGCGGACGGGCGTTAGCGGTCATCGAAACCGATGAAGCGATAGATTCCTCCATTGCGGATCTGGCCAGAGCCCACCAGGGGGTAGAGCGGGCGATAGTGATAGTTCCGTAGACTTGGGAGTTCTGATTAGGAGGTCTGTAGATTGGGTGTTCCGATTGGGGAGTTCCGTAGATTGGGGAGCAAACTCGTATGACCAACGGCGGGTTTCATCCTTTCACTCTATCAGATTTGGTGAACGAGGCGCTTTCCGAAGGGGTATCACTTGGGGAAATCGCTTTGCGACATGAATGCGAGTTCTCCGGCATTTCAAGACTCGAAGCCGTCCGCAGGATGCAGGCGAACTTAGACGTCATGAGGTCCGCGGTCCAGCAAGGACTGTCAGGACGATTGCGTTCGGCGGGCGGCCTGGTCGGTGGCGATGCCGCGAAGGTAGAAGAATACAAGAGCCGTGGTCTCTCCGGAGATCATATACTATCGGCGGCCTCCCGAGCCCTGGCCGTTTCGGAAGTGAACGCTTCCATGGGCCTCATCGTGGCGTCGCCGACGGCCGGGTCTTGCGGGGTGATCCCCGGCGTCCTCTTAACCGTAGCCGAACGGGTGGGGGCGGATGACGAAGCGACGGTCATGGCTTTGTTTGCAGCTGGCGCCGTAGGGATCGTAGCCGCGTCAAGGGCGGGTATATCCGGGGCGGAGGGAGGTTGTCAGGCCGAATGCGGCGTTGCGGCGGCAATGGCAGCCGCGTCGGCGGTCCAATTGGCCGGCGGCGATCCCGAGGCCGCAGCGCACGCGGCGGCGATGAGTCTCAAGGCCTTACTCGGACTCGTTTGCGACCCCGTCGCAGGGCTAGTCGAAGTGCCCTGTGTAAAAAGGAACGCGTTCTCGGCTGCCATAGCGATGATTGCCGCTGACATGGCTTTGGCGGGAGTAAGGAGTGTAATACCGCCCGACGAGGTGATCGACGCCATGGGCGCTGTGGGCAGGATGCTACCGGTCGCCCTCCGCGAAACCGCCGAAGGAGGACTGGCCGCCACCCCTACGGGAAAGTCCCTTTCAGCGAGGATTTGTCATAATCTTGGCGATCTAAGCGGGATTACCATTGGCAGGGAGGAACGGGGCGACTCGGGCAAAACGAGGGAACCCGAGGGTCTCTCGTAGCCTTGCGCCCATCGCAGTAGTCGAGGTTTCGGTTGTAGGAAACGAGGGAACCCAAGGATGTCTTATAGCCCTAAAGGTCAGCACCGGTAAGGCTGGACTCTGCCTGGACTCTGGACTGATTCTGCGCTGTTGGCAAGACCAAGAATTGATTCCACCCGAAGAAATCGAGAGACTGTTAACTTAACCTGAGTTCGTTGTATCCGCGCACTGGGTAAGGGATGGTGAAGTATGTGTTCCCATTGGATACCATAGGCCGAGTGGCCCTTGTCACCGCTTTGGCCGAGGAGGAAGAGAGAAAGAGTCTCGCTCTCAAAGCCCGTACCAACGGATACACCGTGTGCCTAGGCCGAGTGGGAAGTATGGACTCGGAAAAAGTTGTGGCCGCCATTGAGACGGCAGCAGTACGCGAGGGTCTGACGAGACCCGAATACCCGGAGGAACACGCTTTGTATCATGCCATAATCGAAGCGCTTCACGGGGTCACACGGGGGCAAATGGTCCTTTCGGGGATACACAGGACGGTTGGCCTCCGGTTTTCCGTGGTGCGAGGCCCGCGGAGCGTTTCCGTTCCCTCCCATGGCGAGTGGGTGGCGGTCGGTCTTTACGGAACCATCGGTGCGCCATTGAAGGGTAACGAGCATGAAGTGGTCGGGTTGGGGATGAGTCACCTATAGGTTTACGGAAGATATGGACCGTCACCAATCCACCCTTCATTATCGGACGATGGCGGCCAGCCTATTATGGCAGGTTCGACCGAGGATATCGAGGTCCTTTTCATGGTCCAGATGTAGGGTTCTTTAATGCAGCTATCCTATTCTCGTTCACGGAAGGATTATTCCTCGGCGGGTCGAAGATATATAATCCGGTTGGCTGAAGATCGTAAGAAGCAAGGAAGCCGCCCTCGGGGCGGATTTGTGGTTTTAGGCCTCTTATCTCAGTTAGGGGATAAGCGGCGGCTGAATGCACTAGGCGGAAATGCATTTGTAGCCCAAGGGGTACTTAAGTTTTATTGAAAGTTAAGGCAATGGCGGCGGTCTTGACGCTGTCTTGTCCCGTAGCTAAACGTAGGTTAGGGTCTCCTGGTAGTAGGCCAATTTCTCGTCAGCGAAGGGGTGATGGGGGACTAAAAGAGGGTGCCTTTGGCCTGACGGTGTGATATGGGAAGCAACATCGGACGCGGTTTGGAAAACCAGGGTTTTCGCTGGAGATCGAAGGTGTAGGTGCAGCCGTATTTCCCAGGTTCGCGTCATCGGATTGTTCGATACTCGAAACTGCCAGACCGCTGTTGGCCTAAAAAACTCAAGCAAAAAACTGAGGGGGTTTCGATAAGATGAACCGAAAGACCTTACTCTGGCTCAGCCTGCTCATACTAGTCTCCCTGTCCGTTTGGACTGCCGGTTGCTCCAAGAAGGCGGAGGAAATTAAGATCGGCTATTCTGGTCCTCTTTCAGGCGATGGCGCCGCATGGGGGCAGCAAGAGAAGTTTGCCCTTGAGGTGGCGGAAAAGGAAATCAACGACGCCGGAGGAGTTCTCGGACGCCCCATCAAGGTCATAATGTATGACGACCGGGGCGACAAAGTGGAAGTCGTCAACACCGTAAAGAGATTGATCACCCAGGACAAGGTTGTTGCCATAATCACTCATAACTACTCTTCATGTAGCCTCGCGGTGGCACCCGTTGTCGAGGAGTACAAGATCCCCACGGTGACCAACATGGCGACCCACCCGACCGTTACGGTTCCGGAACCCGGAAAGGTGAGACCATACTACTTCAGGGCGACGTTTACCACTGAGGTGGAGGGCGGAGCGCTGGCCGTATTCGTCGCGGAGCAGGGTTTCAAGAATGCTGCGGTGATATACGACCTGAGCCAGGATTACTCCATGGGTCTCAAAGACGGGTTTATCAAGAAGTTTAAGAGTCTCGGTGGCAACATAGTCGCCGAGGAATCCATAAAGGGAGGAGAAGAGGACTTCCGAGCGGTCCTCACGAGCATTCAAGCCAAAAACCCCGACGTAATAATTCTCACCACGTTCTACAAGGAAGGGGCGCTCATAGTTAAGCAAGCGCGTGAATTGGGTATTCAGACGCAGTTTGCCGGCGGGGCAGGGCTTGAATCCGACGTACTGGCGCAACTGGCCGGAAAGGCCGTCGAGGGAATGTACGTCATCACTCACTTTACTCCTGAAGACCCAAGGCCGATAGTGCAGGAATTTAGGAAGAAGTTCAAGGAAAAGGCCAATCTCGAACCTGACGCCAACGGCGCCACTGCTCGGGATTCCCTGTACATGATAGTAGATGCTATCAAGAGGGCTAATTCGACGGATCCGCAGGCTATCAGAGATGCGTTAGAAAAGACGGCTAACCTCGAAGGCGCGACTGGTACCATAACCATTAACCCTGCCACTCACAACCCAGACATGGATACCGTCGCCACTGTAGTGAAAGACGGGAAGCTGTCATTCGTGAAGAGGGTGAAACCGTAAGCTGTCTATCACCCATCCAAGGCCGACGGTTCCGCTGAGTGCGCGTGCAAACTGAACACGGGTACAAGTAAGCGTGGGTACAAGTAAAGCTAATGACACCGGCCGGTATAGCCGCATCATCGCGGCAACGGCCGGTGCCTATTCCTTGAGCAGACGGCCTGGCAGAATACTGCGTGACGTTGCAGGAATAACAACCGTCTACGGCGAATCAGCAGAAAGCCGAGTAAGCCAACATTCTTTCTAGATGGCGGCTCAAAGTATCGAGGCGTTAGGGAGCTGCGCGAATTAATCATGCGTGGTTCCCTGTATTGGTTTTTTCAGTGAAATACTACTACTCAAGTATAGCTTTGTCTCAAGGTGAGGTCTCGCTACTTCTCGCCGACTTTTTCTGGAAGAAAGCAAAAGAAAGATCGCCCATTTGTCGACGAGATTTTGCTATCCCTTTAGCCAGAACGGGAGGTGGACCTTCTGAGCACTTATCAACTGGTCATGCAACAACTCGTAAACGGTCTTTCGGTAGGAGGGATTTACGGACTCGCTTCAGTGGGTTATGCACTTATCTACAGTGTACTTGGATTTTCCAATTTCGTGCATGGCGAATTCTCCATGGTAGGGGCGTACGCTGCGCTGCTCACTTTGGTCATGCTGAAGCTTCCGTTCCCCGCGTCGGTAGGCGTCGGCGTGTTGATTTCGGGACTCGTCGCCGTCGGGGTAGAGCGCCTCGCGTACAGGCCTCTTCGTATGAAGAACGCCTCAGGTCTATATTTTTTCGTGGCTGCAATGGGCATGTCGATTTTCCTGCAGAACTTTGCTCTCATATTGTTTGGGGCTAATTACAACCCCTTCCCGGAGGTATTGCCTTCAACGACCCTCCGTTTGGGAACCCTCTCATTCGGCACCGCTGATATGCTCATTTTCGCCATATCCATGGTGGCCGTAGTGATACTACAGGGGATACTCCATTATACGCGGATAGGGCGTGCTATCAGGGCGGCCGCTTACGACAGGGATGCGGCATCGGTTTTGGGTATCAACATGAACCAGATTTGTTTCATCATCTTCTTTCTGACCGGCATTCTCGCCGGTCTCTCCGGTATTTTCAGAGGCATCAAATATACCGTATATCCCACAATGGGGATCATAGTCATAAAGGCCTGGATATGCGCTATTCTCGGGGGCCTGGGAAGCGTCTCGGGAGCCTTAGCAGGAGGGCTCGTGTTGGGAGTGGCGGAAACGTTGATAGCCGGCTTTTTGTCCACCTCGTACAGGGACGTCTTCGCTTTCGTTTTGCTGATCGCCGTCCTGCTTTTCCGTCCCGCCGGTCTGTTCGGCAAATTCGTAGAGGAGAAGGCATGAGGGGGTGATCGCTTGCCGGAGTATTGGATAAGCGTCCTGGTCATCACAGGAATCAATATCATAGCGGTTTTGGGCGTTACTTTGCTTTTAGGTTTCACGGGACTTTTCACCTGGGGCCATGCCGCCTACATGGGTGTTGGCGGTTACGTCGCGGCCCTCATGACCTTGAGGCTTCATACCCCATTTTTCATCTCGCTGGCAGGCGGTATAGCCGCTGCGGTTTTGGTCGCCATACCCATCGGATACCCCACTCTCAAACTCCGGGGCGATTACTTCATCGTGGGAACCTTAGGCGCCTCGGAGGTCGTAATCCTGTTAATTGAAAACCTGCACTGGATCACAGGCGGTTCCAGGGGT
>DUSP01000034.1 GCA_012842575.1 Clostridia bacterium | reverse complement strand
TGGCGATACTGCCGGATACCGGTGAGAGGTACCTGTCAACGGGGCTCTTCGACGAAAGCCCCGACATGACGGTATGACTCGAAGACCGGGGCGACGAGTCAGACTCAAATGAGTTACGAAAGGACAAAGCAAGGGGCACCTATCTACCCAGAAGGAGAATGGGCGCCCCTTGACCTGCCGGTAGAAAGGCGGGTCAGCCGCCAAGCCTGCTTAAAGCCCTTGCGGAAAGGTCTCGTGCAACTCGCTTCACTTCTTTGATCAAACCAGCTTCGTCTATGGTCTTCAGTACCCTGTTCTCCATTACCACTTCGCCGCCTATTATTACGGTCTCTACATCCGAGCACTTTCCTGACAGAACGAGGTTTGTCACGTGGTCGTAAACCGGTAGGTTGTGGATGACATCTGAGTTTATGATGACGATGTCGGCAAGCTTTCCGGGTTCAATGGAACCCAGGCTCCCTTCAAGGCCCAATGCTTGAGCGCCTGCCCGAGTGGCCATCTTTAAGACTGTGGAGGGGGACATTGCCTGCGGATCCAGGAGCCCTACGCGTTGAAGTAGCATTGCAAGCTTCATGCTTTCGATCATGTCTTGGCTGTTGTTCGGGGAGTCCGTGCCGAGGGCGACGTTTACACCTCTGGCAATCATTTTGCTTACGGGGGCGATGCCCGAAGCCAGCAGCATATTACTCGCAGGGTTGTGGATCACCGTCGCGCCCCTTTCAGCAAGGATGTCTATTTCGCGATCCGAAAGCCATACGGCGTGGGCTGCATGGAACTTAGACCCTACGATGCCAAATCTATCTAACACCTCGATGTATCCCATTCCAAACCGTTCTTCGATCATTTCGACTTCACGCTTGGCCTCGGCCACGTGGGTATGAAGCCCCACAAGGTGTTTATCCATGAGGGATTTCAGGGTTTCGATGGCTTTTTCTGAGGAGTACAGGAGATTGACAGGGCTAAGCCATACGGATATCTTGCCGTCGTTTTTGCCATGCCAGGTTGCTATTAACCTTTCATACTCTTCTGCTGCTTCTTCGGGAGGCTCGATGAATTCCAAAGGTATCATGCCCTGAACGTCATGACATCCCCGGACTAGGCCGACTCTTAAACCGCTTTTGCATGCGGCCTCGGCAATGCTATCGGCGTTTGCCTTGTTCCTTCGGGACATATAGAAGTTATCCATGACACTGGTGTTACCGTTTTTGATGTTCTCGGCGTAGCCGAGGAGGGCGCCGATATAGGCTTCTTCGGCGTTCATTTCGCTGAGGCATGGCCACATTGCCTTCTTAAGCCAGCCAAGGAGCTCAAATTCCATTCCAAGCCCTCTCATGAGGTAGTAGATGTTATGGGTATGAGCGTTGATCAGTCCTGGGATGATCAGTTTTCCTCGGGCGTTCAATGTCTTGGCATGTTCCAATTCCTCTGCCGGAAGGGCGTTCCCTACGGGTTCGGAACAGGCTCCAATCGAAACTATTCGATCGTCTTCTATTACTATACGGCTGTCGTCTATGACGTCATTGTTGGAATTCATAGTTATGGCAGTTCCGTGTTCAATGATTATTCGCTTTGCACTTCCCACGATCCCTCAGCCGACCTCCTTAAAAAGCGTCAGGTTGCACACCGCATTGGTTTTGCTTACCCTATTCGCCAGCGAGTCAGGTAATTCCCTTCAGCTTCCGCGCTGCTCTTCTAGTTTATTCTCTAAAGATAGAGACAGGTCGAAAGATAGAAACGGGTCAGGGCTACCGGCCGCAAAAGATAAAGGAGGGATGCGGCGTGTCGGGGGAGGGGAAGATTTTTCAGAGCAATCTGCGTATTCTTAACGCTACTAGTGGTGTTCTCCTTACCAAAGTACTTGTAGCCAGACCTGTATGCTCTCCGGTAGTCCTACGATAAAAGGCGTTATCAGAGGGTTATAAACGAGCCCGCTGCGGCGGAGATCGCAAGAAAGAAGTTCAGGTCGATCCTTTGGGGTCCCCCCCGAGATCGCCCATCGATCGGACGCCGATCGGACAGCCCTTGTCGGCGAGGAGAGAAGGAGGAGAGGAGGAGAAGAGAGAAGGAAAAAGGGAAGGAATAAGGGGGGAGATAAAACGGGCATGGATGGCGCATGGGGAGAGCTCTACACGGGAAACGACGAAGAAGCGGACGTATTGATCAAGGGTATACCGTTCGATGGGGCTACCAGTTGCGGAAAAGGAGCGTGGCTGGCACCATCCAGGATACGTCATCTGTCCGGGTTCATGCCGCCGGTCACCGAAGACGGGGTGATACTAGAAAGAATAAAAGTGGCTGACCTAGGAGACATCTCGTTGGATCTCAACTGGGAGCGGTATTTCGCTACGATAGAAGAAGAGGCTTCGAGGATGATCGGAACCGGGAAGTTCTGTCTCTTTTTAGGCGGTGATCACTCCATTACCATCCCGCTTCAAAGGGCTTTGGCCAAGGTTAACAGGGGTGAACCCTTCGCGGTAATCCATTTCGACGCCCACACCGATCTCTGTGACGAATATGACGGGCACAAGTGGTCTCATGCGTGCACCGAAAGGCGGGCTTTAGACCTTCCAGGCATCGGACCGGCCGCCCTTACGTTTTTGGGGGTCAGGTCTTATGAACCCCAGGAGGTGGAGTTTCTCAGAGCTCACCCGGAAGTACGAATAATAAGCGCTTCTGAAGTGTACCGTCACGGGATCGAGAAGGCCGTCGAAGTCATCTTGGGGCGAGCCTCGAAGTACGAGTCAGTATACTTCACCCTGGACATCGACGTTCTCGACCCGGGTTTTGCACCAGGCACGGGTACACCCGAAGGCGGGGGGATATCCACTCGCGAGCTGCTCGAAGCCGTGAAGGTGTTGGTGTCAAACCTCCCAATAAAGGTCATGGACGTGGTGGAAGTGGCACCCCCCCTTGATATTTCGGACATCACTTCATGGGCTGCCTTGAAAGTGATCTACGAGGCCTTCGGAGCCCTGTCATCCAAGCACGTTGCGGGCTAATATACTGCAAGTTGCGGGAGGAAGCCCCACGGAATGAAGGAGACTCCACGGGAGTTACCCTACCGTCTACCAGCCCAAGGCTTAATTCCCGGTAGGTGGCTGGCACACATTCGTACTTCGCCGGGGAAGACTTTGGAGCGCCTAAGACTTGATCCCAGTGTATGCGGCCAACCTTCGGAAGGGGAATATTGCCCGCTGCGGAGGCAGGAATAACGTTAACCCGTATCGAACATATGCCCACAGTTGTGTAATTGCGTGTACAATTGCTCCTCATGTGTTTCGGTATGTACAGGTTTAGGCTTAAAGGTGTAGGGAAAGAAAACTGCATTTTGTCAAGGAGTGATGCTCTTGTTCCTGTACATCGACCCATCCAAATGCACGGGCTGTATGCTCTGCGAAGCCTTCTGTTCGTTTAAGAAGGAGGGCGCCATATGGCCCTCCAAATCGAGGATAACCGTTCTGAAGTGGGAGGAGAAGGCCGCCTTCATTCCCTTCACCTGTCTTCAGTGCGAGCGTCCCCTCTGCGCGGAAGCTTGTCCTGTAGGGGCCATCTCGCGCGACTCCAAGACCGGCGCCATGGTCGTCAACGAAAAGCGCTGTCTTGGGTGTAAGACCTGTGTCCTCGCCTGCCCCTTCGGTGGCATCAACTTCGACGAGGAAAAAGGTTACGTGGTGAAGTGCGACCTGTGTGGAGGCGACCCGGAGTGCGCCAAACAGTGTCCCAAGGGCGCCATATCCTTCGTCCATCCCGACAGGATGGCCCCGAAGAAGAAGAGGGAAGCCGCGGCCAAGATCACCTCCCTCCTCGAAGTGGTCGCCCCCGTCAAGAAAGAGGAAGGGGAGGTGGCATAAGATGAATTACGGTTACGTCGGAAAGTGTGCTCGGATAAATCTGAGCACCGGGGATATCACCATCGCCGATACCCCGGAAGACCTCATGGAAAACTACCTTGGCGGAAACGGCTTCGGCGCCAAGATCCTCTGGGACGAGACCGGCCCCGAGACGGATCCATTGTCCCCCGAAAACCGCCTCATCGTCGCCACCGGACCCATATGCGGCACATTCGTCCCCAACGCGGGAAGGGTGGAGTTCGTGTTCAAGTCACCCTTGACCGGGATATACGGAGACTCCAACTCGGGGGGGTTTCTCGGCCCCGAGCTGAAATTCGCCGGATTTGACTTCCTCGTGATCCTGGGTAAGGCTTCTTCTCCCGTATACCTTCACGTCGAGGACGGCCGCATAGGACTGAAGGACGCCTCCCACCTGTGGGGCGAGGACGCCGTGAAGACCGAGGAACTGATAAGGAAGGAACTCGGCGACGAAGACGTAAAGTGCGCCACCATAGGCCCGGCCGGGGAAAACCTCGTGAGGTACGCGTGCATCAACGTGAGCGTCCAGCGCCAGGCGGGCAGGAGCGGCGGCGGAGCCGTCATGGGTTCAAAGAACCTCAAGGCCATAGCCGTCAGGGGGCACGGCCCGGTCTGCATAGCCGATCCCAAAAGGTTCTACGAAGTGGCGGTGAGGTTAAAAAAGCTCATCATGGAGGACGAGTTTTACCCTGCAGTGTCCGCTTACGGTACTCCAGGCATCGTATCCCTTATGAACATCATAGGGCGTTTCCCAACGAAGAACTTCCAGAGGGGGGACTTCCCCTATGCCGACGAGATAAACGCCGAAGCCCTAAGGGAAAACCACTTTGTCAAGGATATCGCATGCTACGCCTGCCCTATAGCGTGCGACAAGATATACGGCGTGTTCAAGGGGCCCTACGCTGGAGCCGTCACGAGGAGCTTCGAGTATGAGACGTTGGGATCTTACGGCGCGGGAATATGGAACCGCGACCTCCCTTCCATCATCGCCTTGGGGGACCTTTGCGACAGGCTCGGGCTCGACAGCATCTCCGCGGGGAGGGCAGTGGGGTTTGCGATGGAGCTCTTCGAGAAAGGCATAATAACGAAGAAGGATACGGGCGGCCTGGACCTGACGTGGGGCAACGTCGAAAGCGCCATGACCCTCACAAAAATGATAGCCAAGAGGGAGGGGTTCGGTGCCGTCTTGGCCGAGGGTGTGCGCCGCGCCTCTAGGGCCATAGGCAAGGGAGCCGAATATTACGCCATGGAGGTGAAGGGCCAAGAGATAGCGGCCCAGGACGGTAGGGCCCAACAGTCCATGGGACTCGCCCACGTGACCTCCAACAGGGGCGCCGACCACTTGAAGGCCTTCCCCACCATCGACGAGACCGGCTACCCCTCGCAGGCCGTGAGGAGGTACGGGGAACAATACCTCCCCGAACTGGTGGATCCTCAGGCCACCAAGTACAAGGCGTGGGTCGTGAAAGACGGGGAGGACTTTGCCGCTGTGGTCGACTCCTCGGGGAACTGCAAGTCCGGAGGTACCTTCGTCCTCGCCCAAGTCTATTGGTCGGAGATGGCCGAAGCCATATCGGCGGCTACCGGCCGGAACCTCACCTCGGATGATCTTAAGGAGATCGGGGAGAGGATATATAACCTCCAGAGGTGTTACAACGTCCTGTGCGGTATCTCCAGCAAGGACGACACCCTTCCTAAAAGGCTCCTCGAGGAGCCCTCGCCCTCGGGAAAGGCGAAGGGTCAGGTGGCGAGGATACACGAGATGCTACCCGAGTACTATGCGCTCCGGGGCTGGGATCCCGAGACCGGAAGGCCAAAGAAAGAGACCCTCAAGCGCCTCGGGCTCGAATTCTGCATCGACCGGGGTGCGGCCTCATGAGGTACGTCATAGTGGGAGCCTCTGCGGCGGGGATAGCCGCCGCAGAGGCCATAAGGGAAAACGACGCCTCCGGCGAGATGACGATGATCTCGGAGGAAGACTCCTACCCTTATGCCAGGATATTCCTCCCTCTTCATGCCACCGGGAGGCTCGACCTCGAGCGGTTCTACATAAGGCCGCCGGGGTGGTACGACGAAAACGGGGTCGATCTCATCCTGGGAGATCGCGCCTCGTCCCTCGACCTCCCGAACCGGAGGGCCATACTGAAAAGCGGCCGGACGCTACCTTTCGACCGCCTCCTCCTCGCCACGGGCGCCCGTCCCGCGAGGCTCGGAGTCCCCGGAGAGGGTCTCTACGGCGTCACCGGGCTCAGGACGGTCCGCGACTCCGAGGTCGTAAGGAGGAGGATCTCCTGGGCCAGAGAAATGGGGCGTGTACCGCATGCCCTGATAGTGGGGGGAGGCCTCGTCAGCATGAAGGCGTGTGAGGCGCTGGTGGATGCCGGTGTCGAATGCACGATGGTGGTGGCGTCCCGCCGCGTCCTCTCGAGGATGCTCGACGAGGAGGTGTCTTCCCTGGTGGAGGAGAGGATGAAGGAAAGAGGAGTCAGGGTCGTTTTGGGGGTTGAGGTTTCGTACTTCGGAGGGGACGACGGCTCCGCCGAAAGACGTTCCAACGATGCCCATCCCGAGTCGCCGGAGAGCGGTGAGCCTCCCGACGGGTTGACTTATGCGGTGCTCTCCACCGGCGAGCGCATCGCCTGCGACATAGCGATCGTGGGCAAAGGGGTGACGCCGGATGCCATCCTTTTTTACGGACTCGACGGGATCGCGCCGCCGGAAGGACCTTCCCCGGACGTCGGGATTCCCGTTGACGAACGGCAAAGGACCGTTCACCCCGACGTATACGCGGCGGGCGACGTCGCCTCGGCCAAGAACAGGCAGACGGCGAAACGCGAGATCATCGCGACGTGGCTCGTTGCCCGGGAGCAGGGCAGGATCGCGGGCTTGAACATGGCGGGGGTTGACGCCGTCTACGAAGGCGGTATAAGGGCCAACGCCGCCTCATTTTTCGGGATCGCTACGGCCTCGGTGGGAGATGTGGCCGCTCGCGGGTCAAGGCAGAGAGAATACGTGGTCTCGGACCGTCCCGGTTCATACAGAAAAATGGTCCTAGACCTAGGGCCTGTCCGGTCGGACGGCGAGAGCGTGATCCAGGGCAAGATAACGGAAAAAACACCGACGGACGTTACCGGAACTCCCACCGGCGTGGTCATGGCGGGGAGGATCGGAGGAGCAGGTGTTTTAAGACGACTCCTGGCGGAGGGGCGGGGAGGAGAAGAGGTTCTAAGGGCGATCTCGGTGGATGCCGTCGGATATCCGGTGGCGGTGTGGAATCGCCTTTATATCTGATGCGGACGAATCGTCGGACGAATCGAAGGTAGGTCTGTGAAGGAAGGAGGATTCTAACCTGCCTTAGAGAAATCTTTTACGAAAAGAAACAGATTCATTGTAAGAAACAGGGACCATCACGAATATGTCGATCGGCTCAAAAATAAAGACGATGCGGTGCGAAAAGGGCATAACGCTCAGGGATCTTGCTAGGCGCATTGGGTTTTCGCCGGCATTTCTCAGTCGCGTGGAGAACGACAAGACGTCAATAACTCTGCGCGACCTCAGGAAAGTGGCTCTGGCGCTCGGCGTCCCGGCGGTGGTATTGCTGGAGGATGAGCTCTGTTCAGCTGTTATGCTTGTGCGTGCAGCCCAAAGGAAGGTTCTCATCCATCACGTCGACAAGTCGAAAAATCCGGTGACCCAAGAGTTTCTCCTTTGGGGAACTCGTTTCAGAATGGAGCCTGCAATAATCAGACTCCCTCCTCATACCTCATCAGGAGAGCCTTCTTCCCATCCCGGAGACGAGTTTACCTTTGTCTTGGAAGGTAGAGTGGTCTTCCATTACGGCGACTCCGATTACGAACTGGCAAAAGGAGATACAATAGGTTACTTGGCTTCAATATCCCATTCCTGGGAAAACAAAAGCGAGGAAGATGCTGCTGTATTGGTGGCTACCTCGCCGGCGACGTATTAATAGGCGACGTATTATTAGGGGTTAATAGGGGGCGATCTCTTTGGTAGAAGTTAAAATACTCGGAATCAGCGGGAGTCACCGCAATGGCGCAACTGATTACTGTGTCAAAGAAGCCCTTCGTGCAGCGGAGGAGGTACCCGGGATCAAAACGGAGTTCGTTTCCCTGAGGGGAAAGAAACTGTCGCACTGCATACATTGCGACAACTGCATTCGGAAGGGCGAACTCTGTACCATCAAAGACGACTTTCAAGAAATCCAAGACAAATTCCTGGAGGCCGACGGGTATATAATTGGGACGCCTGTATACCAGATGAGTGCCACGCCGTTGTTGCAAGATTTCTTCAGCCGCCTACGTCCGACGTACCTCGTTTATCCGGGGCACTTTTCGAACCGCGTAGGCGGAGCAATTGCGACTGGAGGGACCAGGCACGGCGGTCAGGAGATGGCACTTCTTGTAATAAAGAACTTCTTCCATACTTACGAAATTCTCGTGACCGGAGGGCCTGGTGGCAACTATTGCGGGGCATGTGTCTGGACGAAAGACAAAAAGGAGGAGGGGGCGAAAGAGGACACGATTGGTATGGAAAAGGTCGTCGGGCTGGGCCGCAGGGTGGCGGAAATCGCACTTACACTCAAGGCGGGGAGACAATGGCTTACGGACCAAGGTGTTGAATTTGCAAAACAGAAGCTCTGGTTTGTAAACAGGAGAGATTGAAACGGGGGGAACATCGTGAAGCGGATATTATTAGGATTGTTCATTCTCAGCTTAATCGTGGCCCTCACGGGCTGCGGCGGTCAGAAACCTGCCGAGGAAAAACCGGCCGAAAAACCCCAAGAGACTACTTCCCAAGAGCCCACAGCGACTGAAGGCAAGCTAAAAGTAGCCCTTCTTTTGCCCGGGCCGGTTGACGACGGAGGCTGGAATGGAAATGCCTACAAGGCTCTGATGGAAGCGAAGACAGAGTTTGGCGCTGAGGTCAGCTTCATGGAGAACATCGCTCAGTCTGACTTCGAAGAGGCCTTTAGGAACTATGCTTCGGACGGTTACAGCCTCGTGATCGGACATGGGTTTCAGTTCCAGGACGCGGCTCTAAAAGTGGCTCAAGACTATCCGGATACGAAGTTCGTTATTTTCAACGGTTCGGTATCCCAGGAACCCAACGTAGCATCGATCCATTTCACCGACTGGGAACCGGGGTACATTGCGGGAGCCATAGCCGGCCTAGCCACCAAGACCAATAAGGTAGGAGGCATAGGGGCCATGGAGATCCCGGTCATATACAACGCTATTGAGGGTTATAAGGCTGCGGCGAAGGCTGTCAATCCCAACGTCGAGGTTATAACCAGCTACGTCGGTACTTGGGACGACATTCCAAAAGGCAAAGAGACCGCGCTGGCCATGATCAATAACGGCTGTGACGTGGTTATGTGCGACGCAAACCAGGTGGGACTCGGTTCGATTTCGGCTTGCAAAGAGGCCGGGGTTTATGCTGTAGGATTCGTGAACGATCAGGCGAGCCTGGCGCCCGACAATGTGATCGGTAGTGCCCTGTACGATACGGGCGTCATGGTCAAGCTGGTCATTAAGAGCGTGCAGGACGGCACTTTCAAGCCGGAAGTGAAAGGCGTCGGACTTAAAGAAGGCGCACATGGGCTCACGTGGAATCCGAAGTTCGAAAAGTCCATGCCGGACCTGGTTTCCAAGGTGAATCAGATTGTGCAAGACATAATCGATGGAAAGGTCACCGCGCCTCCCACCGTGAAGTAAGGCCTAAAGCAGAGTGAGAAGTAAGACACGGTGCGGGAATAGAAAGACCTTAAACCTCCTGCGATTCCACTCACGGCCGGGGTGGAAAGAGCCTGGGGTAACAAGTAGTCGAATGCGTTACGGAGGATAAGGCAAGGGGCACCTACCTTCGTGGGAGATGGTGGGTGCCCCTTGACCTGCCGAGATTGACTTGCCGAGAGAGGGCTCAACCAAACATGCTACCGGCTATAGAATACCGCCGTTTTATGTGCACACCTCCCCTTCGTCCATCATATTATGACTCCAGCCGAAGGTACTGAGACTCTTTGTAGCCTAGGCCCACGCTCACGCGCCTGGGGCAGGTCAAGGGTTTTGGATTGCGACAAAGAAATCAACTCTTCTTGACGCGCTCGCTCACGCGAAGCCGATCCGGAAGCGCTCTCCGTCAAGAACGACAACTGCCCGGTTTTGTATGAAGGAAGCTATGAGAACTCGGAGGGCCCGCTTCGCGAAACCAAGGCGCGAAAATCCACTTCTCATGGGAAGGAGGGTCTAACCGATGATTCAAGATCACTGGTGGTGGATCATCATCATCCTCATCGTATTGCTGATCCCGATACTCTTACTGTGCATATGGCCCTTGAACACAACACAAAAGTGAGTTGATTGACCGCCGGTGGCGTATTTGCCTTTGGCAGCATTCTCGCTTGAACACAACACAAAAGTGAGTTGATTGACCAGCGAGGCAGCCAGAAGCAAACAAGGGGATCACACGGTGGTCGCCGCTTTTGGTATCGTCTCGTCGTCCATGTGGACTACGGGATGAGGATCCCAAAACCCAAAGGGCTCCCGCTCAATGCCGGGGCCCTTTCATATTACGCTGCGGAGTGTTCATTCGATCCCCCCGTAAGGTAATCCTTTGTAGCCATTTCCTTCAGTCGGTCAGAATTCACCGGTCGAAGAAAATCTGGTTGGTAGAGCATGTTTTGGAAGCCATTTCCTTCAGTCGGTAATTTACCCATCTTGGCCGATTTTCTTCTTAAACTTCGTCACCCGGTCGTTCCTCGGGCCAGGATCGTGTGCCTCGTATTGCGCCATCTGTGACTTCTTTTCCCTCGCCATCGGACTTCCCTTCGGTCGGTGAATGTCTTCCGGTAAACTCGGGTCGTTGTTTCTTGTCATGCCTTCATCTCTGAACTTCTTCGCCACGGCGTTGTCTCCTTCCCGACGCGATTTTTTACCCTTGTTTATCAGAATATCGTCAAGTATTATTCCCCACAAACCGTTTTGACGTTGTAGTCAGTATTATTGGGCAAAACTACCATAGAGACAGGTCAAATACGGTCGTGCATCGAAATACTGACTTGGGATTGAGTCCTCGACCTTCAAGTGGAAAGGACCGGACCTTTCTCGTTTCGAATGGAACCGTTACGATGTTGTAGGCATTTCCACCGATACCTGACGGTATCCTATCGAGAAGGAGCGAATGGCATAAAATGGCATGGTGGGGAGCGAGACCTTCACTTTCGTCCGACAGCAGGCACCCGAAATTAGGACCGTTTCCGGCGCTCTACGTGATCATCGGGGGTCCGCTACGTGGAACCAGGAGTCACACGGATTTAACAAAAGCGGCAGTGGAAGAAGGAGCACAGCTCGTTCAGTTACGCGAGAAAGGACTAGAAGCTAAAGACCTCGTTAGGATCGCACGCGAAATGAGAGATGTCTGCCACGAGCATGGCGCCCTCCTGATCGTGAATGATCGCGTTGACGTGGCTTTTGAGGCCGATGCGGATGGCGTTCACGTTGGGCAGGAAGACATCTCGCCGGAAACCGCGCGGGTAATCCTAGGACCCGGAAAGATTGTGGGGGTATCCGTAGATAACCTTGCGGAGGCGGAAGAAGCGGCGACCGCGGGTGTGGACTATGTTGGGTTGGGCCCGGTTTATGCTACTTCTACGAAGGATTGCGGGGTTTTACCGTGCGGCGCTTCGTTGGTGAAGGAGGTTGCTACAAGGGTCCGACTGCCGGTCTTCGGTATCGGTGGCATCACTCCTGAGAACACCCTCCCGGTTCTTCAAGCGGGGGCAGCGGGAGTCGCTGTCATCTCTGCGTTTTTGACGGCACCGGACCCGCGGCAGGCTGTAAGGGCGTTCCTTGAGGTTTTCAGGGTTTTCAGCGCGGCCGGCAAGGCGGAAGCCGAAGCCAATAACACTACTAAACACCTCGTTTAACTTCTCCTGCCGGGAAGTCCCCACCCAAAAGGGCGGGGATGAACAGGGAGGAGAATGGCCTGGCATATTTCAGTTCTTGATCCTGGGCATGGAGGTGATACCGGACCACGTGCACATCTTCCTTTCCGCCCCGCCAGCGGTCAGCCCGGCGATCATCGCCGAGGTTCTCAAGGGAGCGAGCGCCCGGCGGTTATTCGCAGCGTACCCGCACCTCAAGCGCCGTCTGTGGGGCGGGCACCTGTAGAACCCGTCGTGCTACGTCGGGACCGCCGGACATGTGAGCGCGGAGACCATCAAACGATACATCGGGGAGCAGAAGACGGATGCCGATGCTGACGATCAAAGCGCAGATCCACGCTGACCGGGGAACGGAGGCCGTCCTCCGGGACGCGATGTTCTGTGCCACGAAGGTGTATAACGGACTGCTGTGGCACCTGCGCCGGCAGCAGGAAGAGACCGGGCGTGTGGACATCCGGCGGTCGAACCTCAACCGCATCCTGGCCACGTTGCCGCGGGCTAAGGCTTACTACTCCATGTCCGCCGAACCGAAGCGCAAGGCAACCTTGCGCGCATCCGCTTGAGGATGCCCCCGAATTCATTCGGGGGAGGACGTCACGCCCCTTGTTATTTGGTTATGTATATGACTACGTTGGGGGTTACGATCTAGCCGTATTATTATCAATATCTATGTGTGTGCTAGGGTTATTATTAGTGATCAAGAGTCTCAGGGGTAAAGGTAGCTCATTGAGTGGTAATGGTATTGGAAATGCAAATAATGGACTCCGTTGGACAAGAGGCTAATATATGCGGCACATTATGTATATTTTTTGGGAAGTGGAATACAAACGGCTCCATCGGTCAATCTTACCCGGAAGAGCTCGAGGGGAATTAATGGGATTTCTGCCGTATCATTTCCTCGATTTCCCATTCGTTTCGCCTTTTACCTGGTCGGGCCGGCCGGACTTGAACCGGCGACCTCTTGAACCCCATTCTCCTTTGAGGCTTTAACGGCGTTAAGCGACATTAAGCCTTGGCCTGCTCAGATAAGCTTTCCTCATGGTGTTTGTTAATTCCCGTTAAGCCCATTTCAACGTGGTTTCGGCGCGAATGGTGAGAAGTTTAGTGAGAAACTTTTTGCCATACTTTACCATAGACAACGCGGGAGTTATCTCAGTGGCGCATTGCGAGAAACCGGCTTTGCGCCGAAGTACTCCTCAAACTCCTTCTTCGTAAGGTCACCCTTCTCGACGAGCGACCGGGCGAGCTTTCGCAGTATCCTGTACGGCGTACTTTTGGGCCTCGGGCGGTAATCGGGGTTCTCTCTTATTATTCGCAAGGCAACCTTTAGGTCATCGGGATTGCGCTTCAGATGTTCTATATCCCTGTGGACAGCGTTATACTTGCCTCTGTAATGGCTCCATCCGTACCTCTCACGCCGTTTCTCGGGGTGCCTGCACTCGTCGCAATAGCAGATGCTCCCGCGCAACGGCGCAAAGAGCCTCCCGCAAGCACCGCACGGGATAAGGCGCATGTTATGCTCGAGGCACTTGAAAAGTTCGAGCCACGGTATGGCTAGAATGTCGTCGGTGATGTAGTGCCAGGCGAAACGCTCAAGGCGGGAAGGCACGTCTTTAAGGTCTCCGTCCTCGATGCCGCGAAGCGCCCTGAAGAATTGACGCTGAGATCCGGCGTAGGCCGAAGCGGGTTCAAGCCTTACCCGCGACAGTCGAAGTCTCACATTCTCCTCGACCCCCGGAAGGTCGCGGAACCCCTTGTGGGTGAACGCCGTTACGCCCGACTCCGAAGTACACCAGGCATCGACGCACCGCTTGAGGCCGTCCCTTTCAAACTTCCATCTAGCGAGACCCCATGGAACGCCCCGCGAGACCGGTTCCCTGTGTCCCCAGGGGTAGAAGTTTGCATCGGGGGCCCACTTCTCCAGGAACTCAGAGGGCGCCAGGGAGAGGAAGTCGCCGAGAACGTATCCGAACGGCAAAGGCCCCTCGAGGCGCCCGGAAACCGCTTTGTCTCGGGCGTCGGGGCCGACCGGACCTCCTCCCGCCGTCTGCGTCCTGCCCAAAGCCGTGGCCTCCTCTTCAGAAACCATCCGGGCCTCTACGGGATAGATGAGCGTTTCCCCTATGGGCCGCTTCGCGTCGTCGAGAGAGACAAAAAACCTTAGATTTGCCATCTCGATTTTCCCCCTTGCAAAACTGCGTTCGTAAAAACTTGTTGACAAGACTCTCGCGGTACTGCCTGCATAGAGCGTACTTCGCAGAGCGCCAAACATCTGCAAAATATTACATCTTGCTCCATTTTTGCATATCCTTTGATGCCGTGTCAATATTGTGTCAGAAGGTTTTAAAGGGGGTATGCAAAGTGCTAACCAAGGTGGCCGTTCGTCGGCTTGTGTGTGGATTAACACAACGTGAGGTGGCCCACAGGGCAGGGGTTCATCCTTCGGTAGTCTGCCTTACAGAAAAACGGCGTCTTGTTGCTAAAGAAGAAGTGCGGCGCCGGATTGCGGAGGTTCTCGGGCTCAGGGTTGAAGAGGCCTTCACGGAGGATGGCTTGGCGCGGGCGTGGGAGGGAGACCGAAATGGGTGAGATTTTGAGTGTAAAAGAAGTAGTCCAATGGCTCGGCGTTCCCGCGCCGACTTTGTACCTTTGGTGTCGCGAAGGGCATCTTCCCCATAAGCGGCTTGGCCGGAGGATCGTTTTCACAAAGCAGACCGTGGAGGCGTGGCTCCACACCTCGGACAACAAGACGAAGATGACCCCCAGCAATGAAAGCCGGGGGTCGAACCCGTAGGAGGAATGCGTCTTTATGACCAGTATATCACGAACTGACATTCATATCCAGAGGTTTCTTTCGCGCCTGGAAAACGTCCGCGCATCCGGTACGGGCTGGACGGCGAAGTGCCCGGCGCATGACGACGAGAAAAACTCGTTGAGTATCGCCGAGGGCCAGGACGGGAGAATCCTATTAAAATGCCACGCTGGATGCTCAGTGGAGGCCGTCATCGAGGCCTTGGGGCTTCGGCTGGCTGACCTTTTTCCCAAGGCATACTCCTCTTCATCCCGGAAAATCGTCGCAACGTATGACTATACCAACCCTGACGGGGAGCTAGTATTTCAAACCGTCCGCTTCGAGCCCAAGGATTTTCGCCAACGGCGACCCGATCCT
>DUSP01000193.1 GCA_012842575.1 Clostridia bacterium | reverse complement strand
CGGCTTGGGTATCTCGGTTGTACTCGGCTTTTACCTCATGATCAACGTGGTAGTGTTCGCGGTCATGCCCTGGCAGCATCTGGCGGCCTCGGGAGTTCCGCTTGCGGATGCTTGTCGTGCACTTTTACAGTCACTTTTTCCGAGATGGGCGCCCTGGGCGGGCATGGTCATGGCCGTCGGGGCGGTGTTGTCCACGCTTGGTGCCGAGGAGTCGGGAACCTTGGGCACCTCCCACTTAGGCTATGCCATGGCGGTAGATGGGTACGCGCCCTCCGTTTTCGCTCGCCTTCATCCCCGGTACGGTACACCCTATATAGTGTTACTGTTCCAAGGCGCCACCGCCCTCGCGGTAGCGCTAGTAGGAACGCTTGGCAGTCTGATCGAAGTGGCAGTATTCAACATGGGGATCACTTACTTTGCCACTTGTCTGGCGGTACTACGCCTGCGTGGCAAAACACAGACCCACAGTCGGATCGGAGCCGTAGAAAAGGTGATTCCCTATGCCGGGTTAGCAGCGGCAGCGTACTTGGTATGGGCGGTAGGCTGGAAGGGGAGATTAATGAGCCTGGGCCTTTTAGCATTGGGCCTCCCCGTTTATCTTCTTTCTCCCCGTCGTCAACTTCCTGACCGTAAAAATACTCTCTTGGCCCAATCGCTGGAGATGGCATGGACGGGCGCGTACTCGGAGCGGTTCCTAGCCCACGCGGTGAAGCACTTGGTGGGTTTTGTTTCAGCTTGCCGGGGGAGAGGTGGCGGCCGTAGTACCTCAAAAGCTTCTCAAGACGCTTCTTAGCCTTGTTTGGTACCCACGGCCAAGGGAAAAAGGGTTCCAAAGTCGCCCATGGAACCCCAAAGCTCCCTCATGTTGAATTCGAAGTCCTTGATTTTCATAACGTACGGCGCAGTTTACCCTAATTGTTTTTGCTGGGCTCATCGTATAACAAGGTGGTTTTTTAGGGTTTTTCGCACGCTCTTCTTTCGCGCGTTTCACGCGGATTGTCATGTAATCAAAGTACGGTACCCAATCCCACTGTTTTGTCTTACGAATGAAGGATCACGCGGCTTGCCTTCACTCTTACCCGTCTTCCTTACTCGTCTTCTTGATTCTGCATACGCTTGAGTTCTTCCTCTGCGGCCTTGATCTCGGCTCTAAGATCTGCGATGTACTCTTGGAGTTTCGCCACACGTTCTTCTTTGGTGAAGAATCGCCTGGGGAAATGGCCCCAGTTTCCGTGGCAATAGTGCCGAGGACCGCCGTAGCAACAGCAATGACACATTTTGCAAACCCCCTTCCGTGTTCAGGAAATCAAGCTAATTGCTTGAGAACAGATTCGAGGCCGGGGCCGGCTAACGTGACCCCGCCGTCATCCGGTCGTACTGTTCAAGAAAAGTTCCCAATATCTTCATGTCGTGCCGTATCACCACTGCCCAAGACTGAAGTACATCTTCGCCTTCAGGCGTAAGACCATAAAGACGCTTTGCGGGCCCTGCTCCCGAAGTATCCCAAGTGGACTTGACGAGGCCATCTTCCTCCATTCGCCGCAGGTGGCGGTATATCGTGGTAGGGTCGATGTTTTGATCCGTAAACCCGAAAGACCCAAGACTCTCCATGAGCTCATAACCGTGCGTGGGTTTGGCGGACAATAGGAGCAACAAAAAAGCCTGCAGATACTGCGGTAGGAGCCGGCCACCCCTTTCGAAGTGACACTCGCAGCGTTCCTCCCGGTACCGAGATTGTCTATAACCTCCGTGATCGGACTTGTGGCCATTACAGCCGGATTCTCCGCACATGGTAGCCGTCTCCCTTTAAGTGCAAAGTGCATATATATGATCGTGCATATGATATAACGGTAGTATGTATGTGTCAAGAGTCAATTCCGAAGAACAGGCTTCTCAATCCCTTCAGAATCTATTCTCGCTGAAACGGTGTACACTGGAAGAGCAATATCATTTATTCACCACGTTTGGAGGGGGTGCTTTTCATGTCGAGATTCCCCGGTAAAGTCGCAGTCATAACAGGGGGTTGCGGCGGCATCGGTTGGGCCACTGCAAAGATGTTCTTAGAAGAGGGGGCGAACGTAGCGGTATTAGACCTTAAGACGAACCAAGATAAAGATATATCCGAAAGCGAGAACCTTGCACTTCTCCCGGCCGATGTGTCGAATGAAGACAGCTTTTCTCAGGCACTGGATAGGGTGGTTAATAGGTTCGGAGGGCTGGACATCTTGATCAACTGTGCCGGGGTGCCCGGACCTTATACGATGATCCAAGAGACGAGCGTAGATGACTTCGACTATACCTTTGGCGTTAACGTGCGGGGAGTGTTCCTAGGGATAAAGCATGCGTCAAAAAGGATGACCCGCGGGGGAGTAATCGTCAATGTGGCTTCAGACGCGGGAATCTCGGGATGGCCTAAATACGCGGCATACGGCGCCTCCAAAGCGGCCGTCATTTCGCTCACGAAATACGCTGCCTTAGAGCTCGGATCTTTAGGTATCCGGGTCAACTGCGTGGCGCCCTCCACGGTGGATACGAGCGCAGAAATGAGCGGGGGAGAGGAGGAGAGAACGATAACCCTCGCGATCCAGGCCATGCCGAAGATCATGAAGCCCGAGGAAATGGCAAGGATACTTCTCTTTCTGGCAAGCGAAGATGCATCTATGATCACGGGGCAGACGGTTGTTGTAGACGGTGGTTGGACGGCCGGTCTCTCGACAAATTTATATCGAATGATACTTCGAGCCTCAAGACACCTGTAGGTGCTATCGGAAAAGAGCCCTCATATTAAAAAAATCTTTACGGTGGAAGGAATTCACGAGCCGGCATCGTATAGAGGTATATACGTATAGACGCCGCTCCACCTTCACTCATTAAGCTCTTAACTCCCCGAACCGAAACAAAAAACCAAGAGGAGGTTAAGTTCCGTGAAAAGAAAAGGGCTTTTCTGGTTGGGCCTTCTATTGATTTTGGCGGTTGTGGTTTCTTCGGCAATGGGTTGCGGCGCCAAAAAAGAGGCAAAAGAGGAATCGAAGGGAACCGAAGAGAGTGCTGGAACTAAAACGGAGGGGGAGGGAAAGGGCGAGAAGAAGACTTTTAAAGTTGCCATGGTCCTTCCGGGTCCGATAAGCGATGCGGGATGGAATGCCAATGCGTATAAGGGTTTGATGGAAGCGAAAGACAAATACGGGATAGAAGCCGCCTATTCGGAAAACGTTCACCTTTCGGACTTCGAAGAGACGTTCCGGGACTATGCCTCAAAAGGATACGACCTCATCATCGGAAACGGGTACGAGTTCGCAGAAGTCAACGCAAAGGTCGCGCCTGAGTTCCCAAATACGTGGTTTGTAGCTATAAACGGCGACAACTTCGGTCCCAACTACGGATCCCTCCAGTATAAGCATTGGGAAGTGGGTTACGTAGCGGGTGCGCTTGCCGGAAGGATGACCAAGTCAGGGATCATCGGTTTCGTGGGAGGAATGGAAATTCCCAGCGTCTCGGAACCCGCTGCCCAATACGAACGTGCTGCGAAGGCTTTTAATCCCCAGATCAAGGCGTTGACCTCGTACGTCGGATCCTGGGAAGACGTGGCCAAAGGCAAAGAGCTCGCGTTGGCCCAGATTAATGCGGGCGCAGACGTACTCTTCCACGAAGCAGACGCAGCCGGCACTGGGGTCGTACAGGCCGCAAACGAGCGTGGCGTTTGGGCCATTGGAGCTTGCGGCGATCAATCCGTGATAGCGCCCAAGGTCGTTTTGACAAGCCTTCTGCAAGAGTCGCCTAAGCTCGTCGATTTTATAGTGAAATCTCTAATTGAAGGCACAATAGAAGGCAAGGTATATATACTCGGCTTCGCCGACGGTGTTCAGGGACTTGCCCCGTACCATGAAGCGGTTCCTGAAGATGTGAGGAAAGCAGTAGACCAGATAGTTGAGGATATAAAGGCAGGGAAGATAACCAAATAAGAAGCTCGAGTTTACCCCTGAAGTTATATGTAGAATAGACTTGCCATCTACGTCATGGCCGTGGATTCGTGGGAGGGTTTACCCCTGAAGTTATATGTAGAATAGGGGCCCAGCATACGAAGCCTTGGGAAGACAGGGCTGATGCGCGTGACGCCCGCAGCCGGGGTCATTACCAAATTCGTCAGGAATTCACCCTAGCGGCGGGCACCCTTGTTTTGTATAGTCGCTGAGCCTGGAGTCTAGATCACGGTAGGCAGCCTTCAGACGTTCATAAAGACGGGCACATTTCGGGTCGGGGTCGGTCCTAAGCGCAGGTCCCAAACACGTATCCCTGAACCAGAAGAAATCGCCAAGGGCGCCGATAGAACGACCCGACAAATATGCTGCCGCCAATGCGCCATTTGCTGTAGGTCGGTATTCGACGGGAAAT
>DUSP01000141.1 GCA_012842575.1 Clostridia bacterium | reverse complement strand
GGCGTTCTCCAGGATACGGCCTTAAAAGGCGTTTATATCCCCACTGCCGAAAAAGACCCGGCCAGCGCTAGTGTTCAATTATGGTTTTTAGAAGCCCTGCTGTATTCAGAATCCACCCCAATGACGATCCTGCAACAATTGCCAAAGTTACCTTCAGCTTTTCCGTTTCACCTGGATATTTCGGTGGCGGCTATAAGGCAATCTAAACGGTTTGAAATACAGCGTCAGGGTTTGGATTTA
Source organism: Clostridia bacterium (assembly GCA_012842575.1). Lineage (GTDB taxonomy): Bacteria > Bacillota > Sulfobacillia > DUSP01 > DUSP01 > DUSP01. The sequence continues at coordinate 7,354 of DUSP01000141.1, read as the reverse complement.
GATATGGTTCAAATCGTCCGCCGGTAATGGCCGGGTAGTAATGTTTGTGGTAAATCTGATGGTTTTACCACATGCAAATTCTGAGTCGAGTGAAGGAAGCACGACTACCTACCTTTGATATGAAGGTGTTTCTTGCCTGCTCCATCGACCTTAGAAAATGTTCCCGGAAGCAGTATCCCCGTAAAGTAGATCGAGGTGGAGCTCAAAAAGATTCAGTCTAGAGCAATTAACAATAAATGTGTCTGCTACTTCCAGGATTACGCGAGTCCTGCCCATACGGCTCTTAGCTGGCTTACAGCTCGTAATTCCAAAACAACGTACCTTTCGTTGGCCCAGCAGGCACGACTGCTGGAAGTAGTTGGAACTGTTTGGTACGGTGCCTGCGAATTATAAAAGGTCCTTTAAATGGAGGTAAGTAGCAAGATGGCTGGGCGGAAAAAACAACTGAGTACCCCCTTTTCAACAGGAGGGGGTGGTGCAGGCTTTGAAAATCGGGTACAAGCCGCATTCGTTGTACTCATGTTGACAGGGGGAGCGGCTCCCTGTTTACCACCCTGGCCGATAGTCGAATTAGAACTCCAGGGACGATATGCCGGGTTTAATACTGATGACTTAATTGTTTACGTTAGAGATCCTGAAACGGGAACGAAAGCAAAACTGCTAGTGCAGATTAAGCGTTCAGTTAGCATCACAGAAGGCAACACAACATTTGGTGAAGTAATACAAGCTGCTTGGCAGGATTTCAACAATCCAAAGATTTTTAACCCTGAGATCGATGCACTGGCTCTTATCACAGGCCCGCTCACGGCCACCGAGATAAATGACACTCGCATCCTTCTAGAATGGGCACGACACTCAGCGGACTCAGCTGAGTTTCTGACAAAGGTCAATAAGCCGGATTTTTCCAGCGATACAAAGAGAAGTAAGCTGAAGGCATTTCAGAAGTGGCTGACTGAAGCCAACAATGGAGTTAAGGTTTCTGATGAAGAGCTTTGGAGATTCTTGCGGAGTTTCCACCTTCTCGGATATGATTTGGATACTGCCTCTGGTAGCACTCTTTCTCTGCTTATGGCATCAATTGCTCAGAATACGTCGGGAGATGCCCGATCTCTTTGGTCGAGGATTATAGAAACCGTGCAATCGGCTGACCAAAATGCTGCCACGCTCACTCTGGGCAACATACCACAAGATATCCGTGAGGCATTTCGCCTTAAACAAAATCGCCGTTGGGCTCACGACATAGAGAAATTAATGGAGCATGGCGACTACATTCTTAATGGTATTAGGTCAAGTATAGGTGGAGTACATGTACCTCGCCCGTATTACTTCGAGCAGCTCCTAGATATGGCTGAAAAGGCCCAGTTTGTTTTTGTCACGGGCGCGCGCGGGTGTGGAAAATCAGCGCTTGTGCGCGAATTCGCCGATTACATGAGTGATCGCGCACCAGTTTTCTGTCTTCGAACAGAGGACCTTGATAAGGCGCATCTCGATAATGTAATTTCGGCAATTGGCTTGAGCAGCTCTCTTAGCGAATTAGAGGCAGAATTTGCCTTAATGCCCAAGAAGTACCTTTTGCTAGAGTCCTTTGAGAAACTACTAGAACTGGCAAACACGAGCGCATTCACAGATCTGCTTCACTTTGTTCAGAAACACTCCGGGTGGACTATTATTGCCAGCGGCAGAGATTATGCCTATCAGCAGATATGCTTCAATTTCCTTCAGCCGTTCGGCATTGATTATTCCTCTCTAATAGTAGAAGATTTTAACGATAGCGAGGTCCAATATCTTTGTGAAAAACTAAAATCTCTAGACCACCTCCGGATGAACCCCCAAATAGGGGTACTACTTAGAAATCCATCCTTTGCGGATTTAGCATACTGGGTCGCAGAAAAGGGAGCGCGATTTTCAAGCAACGATGGCGAAGCAGAATTCATAGCTGCAGTTTGGAGAGAGGTTATTTCAAACGAGCGTGACCGACGAGAGGGTATGCCGCTAAGGCGAAAAAATGTGCTCATCGATGTTGCCGTGAAAAGGGCAAAGCAAATGGTCTATTCGGTGCCTGTATCGGATTTCGATTCGGGTGCCCTGTTAAAGCTCGAAGAAGATGGCTTGCTTCGCCGGGACCCATCAGGCGGTTTTGCTAGCTTAGCGCACGATGTTCTTGAAGATTGGGCACTCGAGCGCTACATTGATGATGCTTACAAGAAACATTTTGATAAGCCTTTGGTTTTCTTCGAAACTATCGGCCACGAACCTGCCATAAATCGGGCCTTTCGCTTATGGCTTCATCGGAAATTGAGGTATGGCGACGATATGACTTCGTTAATCCTTGCCATCCTAAACGATCTTCAAATTAAGCAATGCTGGCAAGATGAGACCATTTCAGCGATACTTCTTGGCGAGAATCCTTACGAATTTCTCAACCTACTGAGGGGCCGGCTGTTCGAGAACAATGGCGAGCTTTTAAAACGTTTTTGCTTCATCCTGCGCGTAGCCTGTAAGGTGCCAGATGAGGAACTTTTAAGACTGCTACGAGCCGAAAGGGAAGACACACCAGGCGTCTTAAGCGTCCTGCCCCTAAAACCTTATGGAGTAGGCTGGGATGCCATGATCTGGTTTTTGCATGAATCGAGAGACCGTATTTCAAGTGGATTGCTGCCACACGTCACAGCAGTTCTTTATGACTGGGTTTCATGTATCCATATTGACCGTGATATGCCTTCCATTGCTCGTGAAGCTGGCTTATTGGCTCTTCACTTACTTAATTACTTGAAGGACGCCTATAGAGTCGAACAGGATAGAAAGAAGTTATTAAGTGTTATCATTCGCGTTGCCCCGGCCATCATGGATGAGTTGAATGAAACCCTGGAGGCTGACGTATTCGGAATAGATGGTGGGAAATTACGGCGGGCCTATATTGAGGACCTCTGTTCCGTGGCGCTGAATAGCTGGGAAACCGCCTTTTTATGCAAGCATGCTCCCGATCTTGTAATTAAACTTGCTATGAAAGTGTGGATTGTTAATAACTCAGAGACGGATCAAAGCCCATTCAGAAGCAGTTTTATCGACATAGATGAGTACTTTGGTATTCATCACCATATACCTGGTGATAAATTCTTCCCTCCCAGTGGAGTAAAAGGGCCATTTTGGCAGCTTGTCCGCTTTAACCCGCAAAAAGGCCTGGACTTCATTATTGAGCTTTTGAACATAGCTGCAGAGAAGTATGCTCACTCTGGTTTGGATTCGCCGCGGGTAGGGTCTGAGACTGCAGCTCAGCCAATACCGCAGATTGAGGTTCAGTTAAATGACGGAACGGTGATCAAGCAGTACTGCTCCGGGCGTCTTTGGGCAGCCTATCGTGGGCTCACTGTAACCCCATATCTACTGCAGTGTGCGTTAATGGCTTTGGAAAATTGGCTCATTTCTTTGGCTGAGGAAGCCGGATCTACAGACAAAATCAGGTCCATTTTTGACTACATCTTAAGAAACAGCAATTCTGTAATGCCCACAGCGGTACTGGCCTCTGTAGCCACAGGTTTTCCTCTTAACATTAGAGAGGCCGCATTTCCGCTTTTACGGACACCTGTCTTCTACGATTTGGATCTAGAGCGAGCAATCAATGAGATGGGCCCCTATGAAATAGACTGGCATAAAACGGGACTGAGACTCGACCCGCTGGCCGATTTTTATTCAGCAGAAAGGCGTAAAGCGGCACTGCGGCCCTGGAGAAAGAAGCATCTAGAAGACCTTATTGTTCGGCTCCAGTTTTCGGATTTAAGGAACCAAGCCTTAAGTATCCTGGATAAACTACGATCCGAAGTGCCTAACAACGAGAAGTGGCGGTTTCGTTTTCATAGGATTGACAGCCGCGGCTGGGAACCGCAATTGGATGCTGCCAGCCAGATAATCACTTTCACGCCCAGGAATCTCGAACAAGATTTGCAGAAAACCCAGCAAGAAACTCAGGAAAAAATGGAGTTGCTCAATCGATTCTCCGCAATAGACTTATGGGCACGGAAGCTCATTGAGGGAGAACCTTTAGACCGAGAGTATTACAAAGGTTGGGCCGAGGCTCTTTCTGAAGCAAAGGAGCTTTTCAGATTGAAGATAGGAGCCGTTAACGAATTAACGCCAATGCACCGCGGCGGGATTGTCCGGGCGGCCGCCGTTTTTCTTCGGGATTATTCTAGCGAGATGAGTAGAGAAGGTATATCCTGGTGTGTTGACGTTGTTATACAAGCGGTAATTTCCGACGCTGATTCTGAGGACATGATTTCAATTGTCGACAGGACGGATCTAAAAGGCGCGGCGGCAGCAGCGTCAGTTCTCCCGATTATCTTGGAGCTTGCTGCGGATGAGAATGAGAGGTTTCTTGCAAAGCAAATCATTGCTACTGCTCTTACGCATTCTAATGCTAATGTCCGGGCGCAAGCTGCGAATGGTGTCCGGGAGTATCTGTGGAAGATAGACGCAAATTTTGCTCATGAATGCATTATCGGTTCACTTGAATACGCACGGTTAGAGAAGGAATCTATGGAAAGAATCAACCGAGTGGGACGTAAATCCAGAAAGGCGTGGGTAGATCGTTTTCGTAAGCAACTTTCGCACGGTCGGTTTAAGAAGGTAAAAATAAGTCAAATCTCTTTTGAGTCCCACAGCTCCTGGCATCTCTTAGCTCCTTGTTTAATGATCCCGATCGGGTCGACTGATCCATATCATCTCGAGCTTATTTCGCGTATGCTTGAACTTTGTCTTGACGCGGAGTCTTTAGAACGATTCAAACATGGAAACAGCTTCACCATTGATCACGAACTACCATGGAATTTTGCAAGGCTTTTAGCTGACCACCTTCTCGCCTTACCAGAACAGAGTATTCACGCCTTTATCGAACAATTGCGTGATAGGTGTGACATTGCGCCGGAATTTACGCGCTGGCTAATGATATGTATAGCTTCGGCAGCAGAAAGAATAGGGCGTTACGAATGTTATTGGGAGATTTGGAAGCAGTTGTCGGAAAAAGTTCAAAAGATCGCCATAGCTATTGTGCAAGAGAACCCCGGGAATTACCGCTATGATGACCGGACCAAGCTGATTCGAGCCATGTTGCATGTCGATACCCCATGGCAAAAAGTGGAGCCCGAGAACCGGTTTATGGCTTCCGGAAAGGACATAATCCTCGAATTCGTTAGTAACGCGGGATTGAATCCTACTGTTTTTGAGGCAATGACGTCTCTTATGTTCTGCTTCCCGGCACTGTTCTTAGAGTCAGGATTGCGTTTCCTTTCAAAACATCAACACGACGCTGGCGGAGTTTATTTGCTCTCTGGCGTCAATACCACTTTTTATCTCACTAGGGCTATTCAGCGTTTCTTATTTGTAAAAAATACGGGGGCATTGCCGCCGGATCTATATCAATCTTGCCTCGTCTTGCTTGATGCATTAATAGAGACCGGTTCAGCAGAAGCCTATTACCTTAGAGAGCATCTCATCAAATCTCGACGCATTGCGCCGGCGAGGCGTCATCATGATAAAATACCTGGAATGTGAAAATAAAACGGTTTAAGAAATAACCGATGCTGGGGCGGAGATTAAGTTTACGCTTTCAGCGATGAGGGTCCCTCAGAATAGATTAATTTTTCGAAGCACATTACCCGAGGTGGATATGTGACAAAACATACAGGGAAAGGAAGAATACTTTACCCGCCGATTGTCCCCAGCGCGCATGCCAGGGAGAGGGTCAACGCCAGAAAGGAGGCTACGCTCGAGGCGTAATTACCACCGAGGTGTAATTACCACGGTTGAATGGTCGAAGTGGCAATATAGTTGGCAGTTTCCTTCGGAACCTGCCGAAGAAGTTGGGATTTCCCGGACCTCGCCGAAAATCAAATACAGGATGCGACGTGTTCGTCAGTCAACCATGAATCTGGATAGCTAAAACAACCATCTTGGTTTCGGCTTTGATGCTGCGCTCTATGCCAGGCTCGATGCTCACTATCTGACCTGGCGCAATGTCCTTTGTATCACTGCCCACTCTTATCGTCCCTTCGCCTTCTACCACGAAGAACAAGGTGTGGCTTCCCATTGTGCACGGCGGAATTTGAGCTCCGGCATCGATGGTCACTGTTAAGACCTTATGGGTGCTGGTATCTTCGAGTACATCTTTCGCATGCACACCAGCTACGAACCCCTTGTTTCGCAAAACGTCGTAGATCTTCACTCCGCTCTCCCCTCGTTGTGATCTCTTATTGAGACCCTCTGCCATAGGCCACCCTCTATTCACTTACCATCGGTTCCGTACCCTGTGACCTGTAAGAATGGCCGACTACTCGGTTTCAATCCCTCGTAGGTAGGCTGGAAACTTCACTCTGTGACCTGTAAGAATGGGCGACTACCCTTTCCACGATCCACCCGATGATCGGGGCAGCGACTAACCTGCCGCCCCAATCGTCCCCGCGATACCCGCCTGTTTTCCGAGATACGCGGAGATCCATTCAGGAGGGATCAAGGTAAGAAGGAGTCCAATGATTCCGATTATGCCGATCATAGCCGGAACGATCTTGGCAAAGGATTTGGCCGTGATCCGCAAGGCTTTTCGTGTCTTATCTTTGCTGGCTTTCCACGAAAGGAGTACTGCGATGATGGATATAGAATAGAGGACCAAGCTATACATCGCTGCCGCCTTCTTTTCCCTCTTCCCGGCATAGAGTCTCATATAAATCGAGGAACTTGTTCAGCCGGGACCGGTTTGCTCTAATCACACGTGCCCAATCGTGCAGGAGAGCTTCGCCCTCCTCGGTTAGTTCGTACACCCTTTTCGGGGGACCTTGCGTTCCCTCTTCCCACGATGATGTGACCACCCGCTTGTCCTCGAGTTGGCGGAGGGTTCGGTAGAGAACCGCCATGTCCGCGGAACTTCCTTCAAATCCCAGCTCCCGGAGCCTTGCCATTAGTTCATACCCGTGCGACCGCTGTCCCCGGAGGAGGAGGAGCAGGCACGGTTCCATGAAGCGCTCCATTCGTGCGTGAGTGCGAGGTGAACATGGCCCGCATGGGCCTTCGTTTGCACAATTGGCCATGATGCAGCCTCCATTTGACCATTTATATGCGTAGCGTATATAGTATCTATGAATATAGTATCATGGCTAATAGTCATGGTCAATAGAGGAGCCAGTCAAGCCTCAGCGACGGTTAGAGTAAAGTATTTCCGGGAATCAGGGTTGTAATGAGAAGGAAGAGAGACCCATATCTGGGAATTAGGTAAGGTAGTAGCAGCTGCCAACCTAATCACCAGAGGAGGGTCTCTCAAGATGGATTTCAGATGGAACGGTTTGGACTTCGAAACCCTGGAGGTTTT
>DUSP01000117.1 GCA_012842575.1 Clostridia bacterium | reverse complement strand
CGTGAGGCCAAGGTCGGGTTATGGGCCGATGATCGGGACATTCAGGAGCCTGCGGCGGGTTCCGGCGTGACCGTCTACATTACGGCAAGCGGTACGAAGTACCACCGCGAGGGGTGCACGTATCTCACTAAGTCGAAGATACCAATTACATTAGAGGAGGCAAAGGCGAAGGGGTATGGGCCGTGCAGCGTGTGTAGGCCAGCACGGTCTGTCGGCAGCAACGGCTCATATGGTTTGCCCATTAGGCGGAGAGTGCACGCCAGGCGTGGGAGCGTTAAGCATCTTCAGCAGGCACTGTCTCGTTTCTGAGTCTTCGCAGAAGACCAGGGTTCCCCTAATCCCGCGCGTGAGGAAGATCCGATACCGATTCCGCAAAAGCTCTAGCGCGTCGCCAGCCCAACGGCGCACCTTCCGCCCGAAAACAAGGCCTTCGATGGTATCGAAGCATACGTTCGGATCGCCCAGTGTCCATTGACCACCGCGCAGCACGAAGTCGCGTCCCCATATAACGCCCACGTAGTCACTTTCAAACCCCTGGGCGCCATAGATGGAGGCGACACGGTTTAAGGCGTTGCTCTTGCCATGAAGCCAGAACTGTACATATTCCTCAGGCCTCATGAGCCAACGAATATCCAATCTAGATTCCTGGTAGTAGTCCCAGCCACTCGATAACGGATAGCCCAAGCGCACATTATCCTGGGCGTTGGGGTTACGACTGTTGCCTGGGGACTCGGTAAAACTGGCAACCATAGCGACCCTCGTACCGCCGAAGCTATCCCGCAACGCGGCAAGCTCGGCAATTAGCTCTTCTGCCGATTCACAAACCTTGAAGGTGTAATACCGCCTCCATAGTTGTCCAGCTAACGTGGGTTCGGTGAGCTTGGTAGGGTCAATCAATAAGGTTTCGACCCAAGTATGGTATAGCTGGCCCCCCCGGCAACGGACGGCGGCCATAAGCGTGCGAAGATGCGGCTCGCGCTGAGCTTCACGGGATGCCCGGACAAAAGCTAAGCGAGTTCCTTGCTCGGGAGGGTTCAGGCGCTGTGACTCATCGAGGAAAACTGCTGAAACCGGTGCCCGAGCTAGAACCGTCGGCATGATCCGAGACTCCATCCGCTGCGCCTCGTCGCAGACCACGAGATCGAAGGTGCCTCCGAAGCTACTGTGGCCAATCCCGACGCCCTGTCTCGGTTCAAAATACATCATGGCGCCCGACGCCCCACGGTAAGATTCATCAAAGCACCGCCGTAGGATAGCCTGCAAACGGTTATTACGTATTGCCAAAACACATCGGTATTTTTGTTCCAGGGCGCGTAGAAGCAAAGTTACGGCAACCAACGTCTTGCCGGAACCGGGGCCGCCCTGAACTATAAAGACTTTGGGATCACGTTGCTGTACTGCCTTCAAGACCTCGGCAACCAGCACATCTTGCTCTTCGGTAAGCCCAATTCCTTCCTCGGCAAGGGCAACCGATGCCCTAGCCGCGATTTCCGGGGCACGGCGCGAGATAATGTCAAAAAGGTGACGAGTCTGTTCATAAGGAGCTGTACGAAACCGGAAGTGTTCATCGTCCGACAGGGAGCAAGGCAGCAAGTGACGCCGGACCGAGTTCGCGAGCTGAGTGTGTTCCTCTAGCCCGAAGACTTCACCTGCGGAGGTGACATCCGAAGGCAGATACCTGATCAAAGCTGCTACTCTCGGAAGAGCCATATTGTGTAGAAACACGGCAGCTTTCATGTCGTATAACGCCGCCCGAGAGTGAAACAAGCGAAGTTTACCGCGATAGTTTAGCACCTGAATAAGAGGGTGTTGATGCAGTCCGTACCCCGGGACCATTACCTCAAGAGTGTCCGGTTCGAGAACAGCTTCTGACCACTGCTTGAGTTCGATAACGTAGGCCTTTGGATTATCTGGAGTACCTCCCAACAACACAACATCCGCTCGCTCCGCCCCAATAGGCATAGGTAATTCAAGGATAACCTGAAGGACATCAAACTCCTTAGCCTCCAAAGCTTGCAGTAAGGCGCGAATTGAGTACGTCCAAGAAGTCAGTTCAGTTGGGGAAGGGTTGATGAGGGACCTTCGACATTGGTCGCCTAGCCACTCTGAGAAATCGTCACATTTAGCACGGTCTCTGAGCTGTCTGATGGTACCGCTCCACAACTCTTTTCACCTCTCCTCTGGTTATTCCACGCCGATGAACGCGGTCCTTCTGCATTGCGTTTGTGGATGGCTGACAAGGGGAGGATCGTAGACTATTCCCAGCGAATACGAACGTGGAGAACAGAAGTGTCTTAACGAGCATTTAGAGGCAAAATGGGTCAGCTTGCATCACCTTGAAGATCTTAACCTTACTCCGGCTGACGTCCTGGTCGCTCGAGGTTAATATCTAGGTCGAAGGTAACCGTAGACAGGGGTTGAGCAATATAGATCCATCGGAAGAAATCTTAGTGTCGCTGGTTGGCGATGCAGGCGAGACATTGGTAGCCACAAACAAGAAGGCCTACATTTTTGAAGGCAGGTTATGCTTCGGGAGGCATGTTTGGTGGCAAGTGTAAGGTATTTCCGTATAAGCAAATTGCTTCTGTGGAGTTTAGTTGTACCAAGGGCCGCATTCAGTTTACGACTGCGGGACAGTTAAGTATACGTCATGGGTGGAATAAGGGCTTACTGACATCTGTGATCGATGCAAGACAGGTAGAAAACGTTGCAAACTTCCCGAACTTCAAGAAAGACCTGTTTCAGTGGGCAGCACCGTTAATACGACAGATGGTCGAAGGAGCGCAGAGCGAAAAGCCTATATCTGCGCCTGCCGTTCCCGCTGTATTAGATCAATTGCGCAGTCAGAGACGGCATTATCACTTAGGAAGAATTTGAGGCCAAAAAGAAGCAGTGCTGGACATATAGAGGTTAGAGGTGATCACTACGCATCGTGTTCGCGATCCTATTCATGGTATGATCTACTACTCAGATCTTGAGGAAGCGGTCATCAATACCCCCGTGGTGCAAAGACTCCGGGGTATTAAACAGCTGGCGTTGACTGAGTATGCATACCCGGGAGCAAAGCATTCCAGATTTGAACATTCACTTGGCACCATGCATATTGCCGGCAGGTTGGCCAAAAAGGTTGGGCTATCTGAAGAAGAATGCAACGATGTTCGCCTTGCCGCTTTACTCCATGATTTGGGTCATGGTCCATTCTCGCATGTACCGGAACCTTGTCTGAGAGAATTCTCACCTGGCACCCACGGGGTAACAGAGGAAATCCACGAGCAAGTAACAGTAACACTCATCAGTTCCGACGGTTATCTCTAGGGTCTTGAGTACTAGAAAACCTGGCTCGTTGGTAAGATTACCTCTATTCCTGGATGGAATAATGTCAACGTCATCTCGTCAGCCGCTAAGGTCTACCTGATTTTGCGCAAGAACGGAGGAAACATGACAATTCCAGCTATCGAAGAGGAAGCACTGAACTTGGGCTGGAATCTCGACAGCACAACGATTGCCCAAGTAGTAGGCTTTCTGGAATCCCTAGGCCTAGTCGCCTGCTAGCCGTTGATTTCTTAAGTTCGCAGAAAGATCCCAACTCTTTTCGGGAAAAGCAATTGGCTTCCGGATGCTATATTCCAATTCATTCTTTCATTCATCTTGAGTTTGCCGCCAAAACGGTTCGAATCCCTTCTTGAGCGTTATCAGGTCATATTTGACCTCTTGGGGCTTTGCTTTTACGATCTATACAAACATACGTTTCGGATACATCCGCAAGTGGTACAGCCCAACGCAGAATCCTTCCCTATTGACGTGTCCGCCCTAGCAACAGCTTGCGGTACCGAAATAAGAAAAAGACCATTGCCAGGCAAAACTTCAGATATATTACACAAGTTTTCGTGCAGGTCGTATCTCTCCCTAAACCACTATCAACCGGGAGGAATAGCCAACATGAAAGGCCACATCCGAAAGCGCGGCGAGAACTCATATTCCGTAGTCGTCTATCTCGGCCGCGACGAACTGACGGGAAAGCAGAAGTACAAGTGGTATACGGTCCGCGGCAACAAGCGGGAGGCCGAACGGTTCCTGGCCAAGAAGATCGCGGAACTCGAGGCGGGGCTGCCGGCCAACCCCGGCAAGCTCACCGTCGGGGAGTACCTGCGTGGCTGGAAAAGTACGCCAAGCCCAAGGTGGCGCCTCGAACCCTGGAGAGCTACACGCAGATCGTCGAACAACACCTCATCCCGGCACTGGGGAGGATCCCGATAGTCAAGCTCTCCCCGACCCACCTCCAGGAGTATTACCTCCGGGCCCTTCAGTCCGACAGGAAAGACGGAAAACCCGGGGGCTGTCTGCTCGGTCCGTCCTTTACCACCATCGAATACTGCATAAAGCCTTGAAAACTGCCGTCAAGTGGAGGATAGTCCCGTACAACGCGGCCGAAGCCGCCGATCCTCCGAGCATGGAGCAGAGGGAAATGAGGAGCCTTACTTCCGAACAGACGGCGGCGCTCCTGCGCACCCTGGAAGGGGACAGGCTGTACGCGCTCTTTTGTCTGGCGGTCGCCACCGGCATGAGGCAGGCCGAACTACTGGGATTGAGGTGGGAGGACGTCAACTTCGACAATCGTACGATATCGGTACGCCAGACCCTGCAAAAACGCAGAGGGCGGCTTCTCGTACAGGGCACAAAGACTTCAAAGAGCCGCCGGCAGGTCGCGATCTCGGAAGGAATAGCCGAGATACTTCTGCGACATAAGGCACAGCAGGACCGGGAACGCCCTTTTTATAGAGAAGACAATGGACTCGTGTTCTGCACCGCAAACGGCACGCCGATAAGCGCCCGGAATCTGACCCGCAAGTTCAAGGCCGTTCTCAAGGCCGCGGGCCTTCCCGACATCCGCTTTTACGACCTCCGCCACACCCACGCGAGCCTGTTACTGCAGGCCGGCGTAAACCCGAAGGTCGTGTCCGAACGCCTCGGGCACTCGCAGATAAACTTGACTCTCGACACCTACTCCCACGTCCTTCCCGGGCTCCAGGAACAGGTCGCAGCCTCGTTGGACGACATCCTCTTCCCCGATAAAAATAATTCGGGATACGAACATTAGCAAACATTAGCAAACGGGTTCGCATCCCTATATTCATCCGGTATGTATATCGCCTCTAGCAGGCAAAACAATGGAGCTGGCGGTCGGATTCGAACCGACAACCTGCTGATTACAAATCAGCTGCTCTGCCGTTGAGCTACGCCAGCCCTGCCATCCTCTTCCTGAGTTCTCGCTGAGGTTCTCGCCAGATTTCTTGGGCTCTGGCCAAAATCTTGATGGTCTTGAGGTCCACCGTACTGCGCGGGCGCCGTCACATGGCATCACATTACCCTTGCGTTATTGCTATACCCCTTATATTCTACATCCACGTTTCTTGCGTCAAGATACCGCTCGATTTTTCGCTTCACTCGCTGAAGCGCGTTGTCTATAGACTTGACGTGTCGGTTAAGATCACCTGCAATCTCCTGATACGATTTCCCGTCTAGATATGACATCAGGACTTTTCGCTCGAGATCGCTTAATATTTCCTCCATCTTTTCTTCTATATCCCCGAATTCTTCGCGGTTTATGACCAGTTCCTCGGGGTCCTGTATCTTCGAACCAGAAATGATGTCAAGAAGCGTTCTGTCAGAATCCTCATCATAAATAGGCTTATTGAGTGAGACGTAGGAGTTTAAGGGGATGTGCTTTTGACGAGTAGCGGTTTTGATCGCCGTTATGATTTGCCGGGTAATACACAGTTCAGCAAAAGCCCGAAAGGACGAAAGTTTGTTGCTCTTGTAATCTCGTATCGCCTTATAAAGCCCGATCATCCCTTCCTGAATGATATCCTCCCGGTCGGCTCCTATGAGGAAGTAACTTCGCGCCTTTGCCCTAACAAAGTTTTTATACTTCATAATCAGGAACTCAAGGGCTTCAGGGGAACCATCGCGGGCTTGCCTTACGATATCTTCGTCTAGCATTGCCTCGAGATCATTGCAGGACTCCCTCTCAGGAGCTACGCTCACCAAGCCTCGCCTCCGTGTGTGTCTTTGTAAACCACCCGCACATTACAGAGTTATAACAATCCGCTTAACGTTTTTAATTATAATCTTCGTTCACAACTCTATCAAGGCCCGTCCACACCGCCTACCGTTACCTTAATTAGTCACGTCAATAACACGGTCGGCTTTTTACGGTCTTTTAAACATGTAAATCCTGACCACACCTGTTGTAGCCCTTGGGAGCACGTCTTTACCGAATTCGTCTTTACCGAATTAAAGAGTAGCATTAGCACTCCCTCCGCCAACCCGTCCCCAAAGCCGCTGCCTTATCACTTCATAGATGACTATCCCAGCAGCCACCGATACGTTCAACGACTCCACTTTTCCTCGGATGGGAATCGAAATGACGAAATCACACTCTTTTTTGACGACATCCGAGAGGCCCTTTTCCTCGTTTCCCAACACCAGGACAAGGGGGGTCGTTAAATCGGCCTCCCAAAAAGTACGATCGGCTCCGGCCTCCGTGCCGTACACCCATAAACCTTTCTCCTTGAGACGTCTCAGGGTCTGTGCAATGTTGGTAACACGGGCGACCTTAACGTGTTCTTCTGCTCCGGCAGCAGTCTTAGCGACAGCATCCGTGAGCCCCGCGGCACGGCGTTTCGGAATGATAACCCCATGAACCCCCGCAACCTCGGCGGTTCTTAGAACCGCCCCCAAGTTCCTCGGGTCCTGTACTTGATCAAGGACCACCAAAAAAGAGGGCTCCCCTCGCTCCTTTGCTACCTCTACGATTTCATCGACGTCTGCATACTTTGGCCCTTCTCTAATCAAAACGACGACGCCCTGATGCCGTTCCCCACCGGCCAGGGTGTTAAGCCTCTCCTCCGGAACCTTCTTAAGAGGAATGCCAGTAGCCCTCGCTAAATATATAATGTCTTTAAGGGCGCGATCATGCGCCGCGTCTTCGGCGCGACTGGAGATTAAGATCTGTTCGGCCTGTTCAGCCGTCCTGGCACCGTTCTTTACGCTTCGAAGGAGCTCGATGACAGGCCTTCGACCGTATACGACGCGCGTCAATTGCCCTCCACCCGCTCCAATCGAGCGCCTTCGCGGGCTATCTTTACCCTAAGAATCCTCCCGCAAGAGTGTATTCCCTCGTGACATATCCCCTCAGAAATGCAGGGCGGTCCCGCATTTTCGAACAAGGTTGGGGCTACCCTTTTTACTTGGCTTAGCATCCGGTATGCCAGTCGCCTGATTTCCCATTGAGCCTTGAAGCAACAGCGTAGGCGAAAGAAATTATGTAGGCTGCGGGCATTGAAGGTGGCGACTATAGATGTCTCGCAAGCATTAGGGAGCACATATCTGGCGTCTTCGCGGGCAATACCCGCTTTGATCAAGTTTTCATAACAAGCGCGTATCTCTTCCATCAGCGCTTGAAACCGTACCCTGGCATCCGGGTCTTTAATCACGGAAGGAGGAACCACATACTCGAATTTCTGTTCATCGACGTATCGCTGGGATTTTTGAGAATAGGACGCGATCCTATGGCGTACGAGCTGGTGGGTGAGTGCACGGCTCACACCCGATATCGAAAAGGTAAAAGAAGCGTGCTCGAAGACGGAGAGGTGACCACGATTCCAAAGCATTCTTATCAAGCGCCTGACTTCTTCTTTATCGATCTCGCCAAGAAGACCCTCGCCCGACAACCGGGAATAGCACACCTTGGCGGCCTTAGCAACCACCAATTCAGGATCGGGCGTATACTTTAGAAGGTACACCTTCAGACCCGCCACCTCCCCGCAGTCCCTCCTCAGTCGTACCTTTAGTTTCCCTTTCACCCTTTGTCCTTTCTGTTGGCTCAAATGAACCCGAACCGGGCTCGCCGTTGATCAGTTTCCCTTTCACCTTTCGTTCCTTCTGTTGGTCGCCGCGAAGCACCGCACGCGGCTGCACCCCCTCTGGCAACGTCCCAGTAACCCAGACTCTCCGAGCGCCGCGAACACCGCATGCGGCCTCGCCCTCAAATTTCCCTTTTACCTATTGTTATTGTTCCTTTACTGTTCTTTCTCTTAATGTTCTTTCTGTTAACGGCCAGCGTGGGTCGAATCGTGGCAGCCGTCCGCCGTTTCGCCTTCTCTCTCACCCATCAATTCATTGCCCTTTGAATCTCCAACGGGTACCCTCCGGCGTATCTTCAAGTACGATTTCCATATCGGTAAGTCTCTCTCTTATTCGGTCTGCGGTTTGGTAGTCCTTACTCTTTCTGGCTTGGTCTCTGATGCCGACGATCAGCGAGATGAGCCCGCCGACTATCTTTGTCATATCGGCATGGCGTCCCACCTCGCCGTCTTGAACCTTCGTCCCGATCCCGGGACTAAAAGGCGCTGGGATGCCTCTGAACTCCCTCAATACCCCTAGGACATAACCCGCATCTTTATAAAAGGCGATAGCCGCATCGAGGAGCGCATCGCTTGGGCTATCAGGGAAACGCGCGTTTATTTCCCTCGCCAGGTCGAATAATACAGCGAAGGCGTCCGCGGTGTTGAAATCGTCGTCCATATACGCTTCAAAATCCCTTCTACTTGAGGCGATGCGCTGTAACCATTCTTCTTCGCCTCTATCCGCCCCCTTGCCACCGTCACCCTCGGTTCGACGCGCCCCCCGAACGCCCTGGGTGTCACGACCTCCTCTTGACGGAGCGTCTACGGGCACCGCCAATCTCATCCTTTGCAAGCGTCCCGCCACTGCCTTCAAGCGAGACATTCCCCTTGCGGCAGCATTTAGGGCCTTTTCGGAAAACTCAAGAGGCTTTCTATAGTGCGCGGACAACAGAAAGAACCGTATTGCGTCAGGCGGGTACTTCTCTAATAGTTCCCCTAACGTGTAGAAGTTGCCGAGGGACTTCCCCATTCTTTCCCCACCGATATTCAAAAAGGCATTATGCATCCAGTACCTTGCGAACTTCTGCCCTGTAGCGCTCTCGCTCTGGGCGATTTCGTTTTCATGGTGTGGGAATATAAGATCGGAACCGCCTGCGTGTATATCTAAGGTAGCGCCCAGATACTTCATGGCCATGGCGGAACACTCCAGGTGCCATCCCGGCCTGCCAGGCCCCCAAGGGCTTTCCCAGGCCGGTTCCCCGGGCTTATGCCCTTTCCAAATTACGAAGTCCAGAGGGTGCCTTTTATTTTCATCCGGCTCGACCCTTGCCCCCGCTTGTAGATCCTCGATCTTCTGCTTGGAAAGTTTGCCGTATTCCGGAAAACTGGTTGTATCAAAGTATAGGCTACCGGCAGACTCGTAGGCATGCCCGCCCGCCAGCAGTCTCTGGACGAGCTCTATCATATCATCAATATGTAGGGTCGCCCTGGGGTGGACGTCGGCCCGCTCTATATCGAGAATCGTGGCTTCCCTCAGGTATTCGGCAATATATTTTTTGGCTACGTCCTTCGGCGATTGCCCCGTCTCGTGTGCCTTCCTTATCACCTTATCGTCAACATCGGTGAAGTTTTGCACATAGATTACATCAAAACCCCTGTATTTCAGGTATTTCCGGACCGTATCGAAAACCACGAAACATCTCCAGTTGCCGATATGAGGATGATCGTACACCGTGGGGCCGCATACGTACATGGTAACCCTGTCGTCCCGCAGGGGAACGAATTCCTCTTTAACCCCTGTTAGTGTATTGAACAACCTTACCGTCAACGCCGTCCGCCTCTCCTTTCACGATATCGCACACCGTCCCGTCGGAACCCTTACCTTCGAGTTCTTTCACCCTTCGTTCGAGGTTATGCACTTTCACTTCCAGCCCTATCAGAGCCTCGAGGATCGGGTCCGGAAGATCGCCGTGCGCTAGCGGTTCGACTTTTTTCCCATCCCTCACCACCACACGGCCTGGTACACCTACTACGGTGCAGTTGGGCGGTACGTTCTTGATAACCACCGCTCCTGCTCCAATTCGAGAGTTCTCTCCGACCACGATGTTCCCCAGCACCTTGGATCCGACTCCCAAGATGACGTTATCGTGGATTGTGGGGTGTCGCTTCCCTTTTTCTTTCCCAGTACCTCCGAGGGTAACGCCTTGATATATGGTGACGTTATCCCCGACCTCTGCGGTCTCACCGATCACCACACCCATTCCGTGATCGATGAAGACGCCTGTACCAATTTTTGCTCCAGGATGGATCTCTATACCGGTCAAGAAACGCGAGACGTGTGAGATCAACCTCGCAAGTACGAAAGCCCTCTTCTTGTAAAAGAAATGGGCGACTCTATGCATCATGATGGCATGTAGTCCGGGATAACAGAGCAGAACCTCAAGAAGGTTTTTGGCGGCCGGATCTCTTTGAAAAACAGCCCGAATGTCCAGCTTGAGATTTTTCCAAAACGAGGACATCGTTTCTCTCCCCCTTTGCATAGATCGTGACATTAGCCGGAAAAGAATTAACCTCCGCCTGTTTCAGAGACGGAGGTTATCCGCGGTTCCACTCTGCTTGGGCTCGACAGGACCTCGGCTCACTAGGCCCAACGCGACCTCGTTCGGCCCCACTGGTTTAAACCCGGTCTGTCGCTCTGCCCCACTTCATCACGCCAAGCTTGCGGGTGCACTTCGGTCCTCCGGTGTACCCTGGAAGCGCTTTCAGCCTGTGGCGCTTCCTCTCTTTCTCCGGACCATCGGGGATCACTCTCAGTCTGGTAAACCTCGACTATGCGAGGTGAAACTTGAAACTCGCCGATCCCCAGCGACCCCGGGCCACCCGAGAACTTACTCGCCCGTTCATTGCCGGCCTGTCTTGAGTTTTCAGGTGCCTAGGTGCCGTTACCGGTGCCTCGCTGCCCTTGCCGACCGATCAGCCGTTTTCACATGTAAGCAGCGCCCAACCGGCCGCAACCTCTCGATCCTGCCTTTTAATCCTGTTTTCAAGTATATCCGGCCTCACTCCAGCACGTCAAGTCGTACCCTGCCTATTCCGCTATCGAGAAGCCCGATTTCCTGTGCTGCCTTTCGGGATAAGTCGATAATCCTACCCTTGACCCACGGGCCCCGATCGTTGACCCTCACCACGACACTCTTATTAGTATCAAGGCTGGTCACCAAGACCCGGGTCCCGAAGGGAAGGGTGGCGTGGGCGGCCGTCAAGTCCCACTGATTGTACGTCTCCCCGCTCGCAGTTTCCTTACCGTGAAAACCCGGACCGTACCAAGATGCTATGCCTTGAAAGGTTCGCACGATCGTCCAACTATCCCTCGAGCTATCCCTCGAGCCGCCCCTCGAAACTTCGGCAATCCGGCCGGCCCGCGGCGCGTTCATCCGGTCGTTAATCCGGTCAAGCAAAGTGTTCAGGTTGTCGCACCAAACCCACGCCAGGGCTTCCGACGTGGAAGCATTCAACATCGCCGATTGCCGGTCGACGGTGGCGATTAGCCTCTCGCCGCACATCACCACGGTTTCGCCGTTTCTCTTCCCCGGCAAAAAGAGGTCTTCGGTGCCCGAATCCAGCACGGCACTGAGCCTCCATGCTATTATTTCCGCCCTTTCCTTGAGACCCAACCCGCCATAGCGTGTCCTCACTCTCATGGCCACATCGCCTTTAACCCGTATTTCCCATACCAAGCGCTCGTCCACCACATTCGGCCGTATGCGTACGAGCGGGTGCAGCGGGAGAGGTCTTGCTTCTGACACGCCAACCTCCTCAATGGCCTCCATGCCGACTCCCGCAGGGGTACTAGTACCGCCAGGGTTAGATCCAGCCATGCAGATGTGCGTCTCGCTCAGCAGGAGGCTTATCAAGCATAGATTTGCGAGAACCGACCGGACGAAATTGACTACCACACACCGGGTGTAGGCCCTGCCATGGGCCACCGACCGGCATTGGCTTTCTCGGGTTAGAATAATAGGCGTCCCTCCTTTGGCCTCACCTTGATCATGTGATCGGATGCAAAATCGCCCACTCCGTAGGTCGTAAGGTCGCTACTTCTAACCGTCCTCGCCGTACGTTATGGGCTTTCATGGAACGGACTCGCGCTTCAGATACTTGATTGCGCCAAGACCACTCGACTGGATATTATGGCCAAAATGGGGACGCTCTATTCGCTTATGGCATTAAATGGTACGGACACTGCGGTTTTCTTGACCCCCGCAATGGCAAAAGCCTCGATACATTCCCCTTTCCCGACCGGACCAAGACCTTCTTTGGTAGTCGCCTTTATGTTTATATCCATTACACTCACGCCAAGGCAATTGGAAAGGCATAACCGCATCCTTTCAACGTTCGGTGAAATGCGTGGCTCCTCTGCCACCACAACAGAATCGACGTTGACTATTTGCCAGCCACCGTCGTTCAAAAGGGATGCCACATGGGTCAAAAGGTCAAGACTTCGGGCTCCCTTATACCGTTCGTCAGTATCAGGAAAATGAAGACCGATGTCGCCAAGGCCCGCCGCACCTAAAAGGGCGTCTGCTATAGCGTGACACAGTACGTCGGCGTCAGAGTGTCCGAGAAGCCCCTTATGGTAAGGTATCTCGACTCCTCCCAAAACGAGTTTCCGTCCTTCTACCAATCTGTGCACATCATGACCAAACCCCACCCGGACCAGACCTTCTGCATGACATGCGCTCAAGAAGCGCGCGGTTTCGAGGTCGTGCGGATGAGTGATCTTTAGGTTCATAGGGTCGCCTATCTCAATGATCACGGGCATGCCCAAGGCCTCCACCAATGAAGCGTCGTCCGGCGCCAAAAGCCATGGTGCTTCATCGGCCGCTTCATCGGATGCCTCCTCGGGCGCCTCCTCTGAGGACGTCCTCTCAGGTCGCCCCTTTTTTACGCGGTATGCCGAATAGAGAATTTCGGTCCTAAAAGCCTGCGGGGTCTGGGCAAGCCAGATACGGGTTCTATCAAGGGTTTTCTCCACCACTTTGAGTTCGTCTTCACGGGCCCCTTGATCCCCTGTCGCCAAATCGCCTATGCTTGAGTCACCAATCGCGCCGCACGAGCTTTTCTTTACCAGCTTTACGGTATCCACAGCCTGTACGGCAGCTATAGCGGCGCCATGTTCAAATGCCCGCCTTACCACCCTATCGATGAGGTGAGTGGTGACAAATGGACGAGCGCCGTCGTGAACGACTACCACATCCGGAGACGATTTTAAAGCTAGCAGTCCGTTTCTGACGGATTGTCCCCTGGTATCCCCTCCCGGTATAACAGCGGCAACCTTAAACCCGAAGCGGCTGCCTCTTGCCTCCCTTTCAAAAAGGTCAAGAAGATGGGGCGGTGCCACTACGAGGATTTCCCAAATGAGGGTGCTCGTTGCAAAGGGCTCCAGCACCCTGTCAAGAAGTGTTCTACCGCAAAGGGGGATCAGGACCTTCGAGGGGTATGCGGACTTCATGCGCTCGCCGCGCCCCGCAGCGACTATAATGGCGCTGGCGTTTATACCTTTGACGTTCACGGCGCAACCTTATCCACGGAATATTTCGGTCTCGCGAAAATCATCCGGCCGGCTGCCGTCTGAAGGACGCTGGTAACAAGCACCCCTACTGTTTCTCCAATGAACTTCTTTCCTCCGTCAACTACGATCATCGTGCCGTCATCGAGATAGCCGACGCCTTGTCCGGATTCCTTTCCGTCCTTAATGATATAGACGATCATCTCTTCTCCCGGGAGTACTATCGGCTTTACGGCGTTGGCGAGTTCATTTACGTTTAAGACCTGGACACCGTGCAACTCGGCCACTTTGTTCAAATTGTAATCGTTTGTTACGACCGTACCACCCAGTGTCTGAGCCAGCCGCACGAGCTTCGCGTCGACTTCCATACCGGGAGCCGGGTCGCCTTCATAAATCTCCACGCTAACCGGGAGATCCTTTTGAATTCGGTTCAAGATATCAAGGCCTCTTCGCCCCCTGTTCCGCTTGAGGGTGTCCGACGAATCCGCTATGTGTCTCAGTTCGTCCAGTACGAAGCCGGGAATGATAAGGGGGCCTTCCACAAAACCCGTCTTACATATATCCGCAATACGTCCGTCTATGATGACACTGGTATCGAGTATCTTTGGTCGGCCAAGCCTTGGCAATTCGGCCGGAACGGTCTTGTCAAGGCTTGACCTGCTTCTCAACCTCGGCAACATGGGGACCAGACCCGCGATATCCTCCCTTTTTCTCAGGGCTACGACGACTCCCAAATACCCGAATACTATACTTCCGACGGTCGGCACGAAAGCTCCCACTACAGGTATTCTGCTGAAAGCAGCACCGAGGAGGTTAGCGATTATGAGTCCCACGATCAATCCGGCTGCTCCAGCAACGATGTCCTGAAAGGGGGTTCTTTGGAGAGATTTCTCTATCCAAAACGTAAACTGGGAGACCCTTTTCATAAGACGCGGTGCGGTAAGATATCCTATTGTAAAGCCAAGGCCCGACCCTATTACTAAACCAATGATCCGCTCAAGCGGCGTGAAGGTCAACTCGATAATCCCTTGGAGGGCCACCAATCCGTAAAAGGTAGCTGCAAAAAACACCAATAGCCAAAAAAAAGATATCGCCAGGCGAACGCCTTTGGATATCATCAGGCAACCACCACCTCTGAGAAAACGTCACGTACGGTCCTTCCGGCATCCCCTCGCCGGATTGATCTGTGGTTCACGGGGTAATAGTGGATTTTAAGGTACGCCTCAACACTCGAAACTCTAATTGACATAAAAAAACCTGAGACCCCCAGGTGCTACATTTCATGTTAATATAATTACCCCAGGAATGCCAGATGTATGCGCATTCTGGAAACATCTACCGCAAATCCGGCCTCGCGGCAGTAAGTATGTCTTGGCATTTGCAGCGATGCCCGGAATCGGTCAACGTTGGCATTGATTAACCATTAGTTAACCTTTGATTAACCTTTGAACTACCGCTTTTTGAGAAACCTCATTAGTCCAGACTAGTTCGATTAATAAGATTCACGAACTCAAGCGAAAACCTCATCGAGTATGAGGCTCGCTTGGCCTTCTTCCATACCCTTAGCCAATACGATTTCGCTTATCAATATTTGCCTCGCGCTTTCGAGCATCTTACGCTCGCCCGTGCTAAGGCCCTTTTCTTTTTCTCTCAGGGAAAGGTTCCTCACGACCTCTGCGACTTCGTATATATTGCCGGTTTTTATCTTCTCGAGATTGGCCCGATAGCGCCGGTTCCAATTACCGGACATCTTCGTCTTTTTCGATTTCAGTACTTCGAAGACTTTGTCGACCTCTTCTTCGGCTATCACTTCCCTGAGACCTACGACATCGACATTACCCACGGGGATCATGACCTTCATGTCGCCCATCGGAAGCCTCATCACGTAGTACCGCTTTTTTTCGCCGAGGATCTCCTTTTCCTCAATAGCTTCGATGACGCCGGCACCATGCATCGGATAAACTACTTTATCGCCAACTCTGAACATCAATCCGCACTCCTTGCACCGACGACGAAAACCGGACCGCATGACGCAATCCCTCCAACGCGTCCACGCGGTCGCGGTTAGAAACGGGATTCTCAAACCCCGGGTGAATCTCCGCTCTATTTTCTTCGTATTCCTCAGTTTTGACGATACCACAGGCTCTTTCTGGATGTCAAGACAAGGGGCCTCAGGGCTGGGTTATATTACCAGAAACTCACAAAAAGGCCGTGTCCTTGACCCCCGTTCCACACTGAGATACAATTGTAGTCGGCCACAATAAAGAGACGTGGTGCACATCTCTACGGGTCATTCGCGGGCGGGTAGCTCAGCTGGGAGAGCGCCGCTTTCGCACGGCGGAGGTCGCGGGTTCGAGTCCCGTCCCGTCCACCATCTGCGTTTCCAACGAGAAGGGGGCATTGTAGCCGTGAAAGATCTTCTGTGCGATGGTTTTCAGGCTACTGTAGACGATTGCTTGATTAGGCACAGAAGTATCATGGATGTAATGACGAAGGTTCAGGAAGCGTCGGCGCGAATTAATAGAGCCCTGTCAAAGTCGGTAACCTCCTGCGGTTGTATAAAGGTCTCCGCACGGCGCCAAACTTATCCCTCTGAGGCAACCCTCCAAGAACTCAAGCAATACGTGGATACCCATGTAGAGGGAAGTCTATGTGAACAGTGCAGGGAAGTCCTCGAAGCGGAAATCGGAAACAGCCTCTTTTATCTGGCGGCGCTTTGCAACCTCCTCGAGCTTAACCTCTACGATGTCCTCCTCAAAGAACACAAGAAACTCGCTACTTTAGGCATTTTCAACTTCTCATAACTTTTCATGATCCTTCTTATAACCTTTCATGACCCTAGCCGTTTTAACGTGACTCGCTTTTTGGGCGGCAACGCTCCTTCATCCGCCTGAGCCCCTCCTGTATTGCCTTCGCCCTGGCTTCACCAACGCCGGTAACGCGATCGAGTTCATCGATGCTGGCTTGCACGATATTTGAAAGTGACCCAAATTCCTTTACCAGGCTATCGATTACCGCCGTAGGAATTTTTGGAATCTGGCCGAGGAGTCTGTAACCTCTGGGCGCCACCTCCGTCTCGGGTGGCGCGGCACCATGCCCTAGTATCTTCACTATCTCCTGGTCGGAAAGCATCTCTTCGTCTTTCTTCGTTTCTAAGAGCCGCTCCGCTTCGTGTATACGTTCTTCTTCCCCAGACGCATGGTAGTCTTTCAGCAGCAAATATCGCTCGCGCCGCATGAGAATTCCCATCTGCTCCATCCCCGTACCCACGAACCGCCCTTCGGTTCCGAGTTCGGTGGCGTAAAACACTATCTCGGATATGATGGCGACGGTCATCTCGATCCTTCTTAAGACCAACGCTACGTCGCGAAGCGTTACAACGCCTCCGAGTTCTAGCATGGTCAAGTAAGCGAGCGCATCATCAAAAGCCGACTTGTATTTTTCGAGGGTCTGAATGGCGTGGTTTGCTTTGGCGAGAACATACGCGATATCCCTAACCATATACTTTCTTGAACCCTTATAAAGCGTAATCGTGTTTCTCCTCTGGGAAATGGCTATGACCATCTGTTCGGTCTGACGGGCGAAACGTTCTGCCGTCCTATGCCTTATACCCGTCTCGAACGATGGAATGCCGGCATCGGGCACGAGTTGGGCATTGGCGTGCAGTATCTTCTTGCCCTCGCTGTCGAGAATAATAGCCCCATCCATTTTCGCTAATTCGTAAAGTAGGGGCGGCGAAAAGTCCGCGTTGATTGATATGCCTCCGTCCACCAGACCTTGTATCGCCCGCGTATCGCCAAAGACAAGAAGGGCCCCCGTCCTTGCGCGAAGGATGTTGTCCAACGCTTCCCTCAGCGCAGTCCCGGGAGCTACCGATTTGATGACTTTCAACCATTCTTCATCCATACGGGTCCTCGTTCATACGGGTCCTCGTTCGAATCTATCCGCGAATTTATGTATCCCTGGTCGTGACTGGCCGGGCTCGACGCACTTCGTTACGATGCAGCGGCAGGCTGGGCGACTTTAAAGACGATGG
>DUSP01000097.1 GCA_012842575.1 Clostridia bacterium | reverse complement strand
TATGGCATACTCGGCCCACATGGCCATGCGTGGGAATAGTTCCGCCAGTGCCTTCCCGAGATCGATTCCGGTGTTGAAGGAGAGGTTCGACAAGCCTACGATCAAGGCCGCCATGGGGAGTACTAAGGGCCTGTACTCGTTAAAATTGCCCACTTGGGCCAGGGAAAGCGTTGCGACGTAAAGGTATACGGCGAGTTTGATGAACGTACCGCCCAGCCATAATGACATGAGCACCAGATCGAGGCGGTTGAGAAACCTGCCTATGCTAATGAGCCGGACCACGCTGAAGAACGGAAATGGTACATGGCCGGGAAGCTCTCCTCCTAAGACCGCCACCGTGGCCAGGCTCGTGGATACCAACACCACGGCGAGTGTGATGTTAGAAATGTGGACCGAGCGCCCGCCGTTCTCGGGTTTGGTCATATACGGCAAAAGGAACGCCGCCACGATAAGTTCGCCGCGGAAAGCGGAAGCGGGGATCACGGAAATGAGGAGAGGACGCAAACCGTTTGCCAGGATGGGTCTTATCCTCTGGATATCCATTTCGGGTGAGGCCGCCAGTATGAGGAGATAGATGAAAAAGACGAACATGGGCAAAAACCAGGTGACCCTGGATATGGGCTCAAGTCCCAATCGCGCCATGTACGTCGCCACGAGCAAGCTGGTGATCAGAAATGCTATAAGAGGCGTGTCGGGCATGAACAGGGTTACCATGAATTCGGCTATTTGCCGGACGACCAACACCGCTATATAGACGAAGAACCAAACGTAAAACATCCCGATTGTTTTGCCCACGATTGCTCCGAAGGCCGTCTCGGACTGACGGATGAACCCGATGGGTCCGAATACGGCAAAAAGACCTGATACCACGAGTCCGATGAACATTCCGGGAACTATGGCCAGACCAGGTGTCAACCAGGAATCCTCGTGAGCCTGTTGAGCCGCTATGGAAGGCAGAAAGAGGAGGGCGGTCATCAGGACCGAAGTGACTAAAAGGAAGACCATTTGGACATCTGAAATGCGTCCACCCTCGACTCGGCGATCACGTTCCAGCTTGAGGGTATAATTAGGGGTCCTTCTGCTCATTTTGCCGGTACTGGTCTCAGCACATGGCCGGCACGCCGGATGGTGGCCGTCACCTCTATCTCGACGGGTATATGAGCGAACTCCTCCCTCCAATTGCGTTTCAGATTCCTCCACTCTTTCGGAAAGGCACGCCTAATCGTTTCGCCGAAACCGAAGACATCCGCCTTGAGGTATCTTGCCTTCCTGATGGCAGCTTCTATCTCCTGGGTTATCTTTTTCTTGAACTCCCTGTTCAGTTCTGTTGTAACCTTTGGGCTGAACACGTCAAGATGGGGGGATGACGTCTCTCCCAACACGCCCTCTTCGATCACTTGTACGACGACCCGCGGTTTGCCGTCCTTGATTTCTGGTTTTAATCGGGTTTGAGAGTGACTTATTTCCACGGAGACCTCATGCTGTTCGCCCGGACTATTTTCGTGCCGAAGCGTCATTACTTCCCTTACGAGCTTGCCATTGATGCGAAGAGCGCCCCTCGTCTCAATGGGGTTTAAGAATCCAACAAGCTTATCTTTCCTGAAAACAGCCGCGCCATTCAATCTATAAGCCCCCGATCGCATCTGCGCCGCTTGGGCCGTCGTGAACGTTTGAGGGCCGCTACTTTCGGCTCCTACCGCCTCTTGAGGCCGGGCGGGAGAAACGACGCTGATCCTAGCACAAATCGGGTCTCTGCCTTCAGATGTCAACGCTAAGGCAAAATCCTTAAGAGTGGCCGCGTATCCGAGGCCCGTGTTCTTCGCTCCTTCCATCAATCCGTCCATCTCCTCGGAAGTGGTCTGCTCCAGGGTGGCCGCGCTCTTGAGGACCTTCTGTGCTTCGTCGTCGGTAACGCTCACCCAGGCTGTGCCACGGAAGTCGCGTTTCCGAAGGAAGTAGTCCACGGCTGGGTATACTCCCCGACGTGCGAAGCCTCTACTCATGATGATCTGGGAAGCCTGGCCGAAGAAGGGCGTCCTGGGCGTCACAGCCGCGAGGTTTCTTTCTGCCTCCCAAAGGCTTTGGCCGGTGACGGAAATGACGACGTACGGGAGCTCGGAAATCCCTCCACGACCGCCGCCGAGCATTCCCCCGCCTCCCCCGAGGACCCGAGGCTTCATGATTTCGGCGGTATAGCGGAATGTTTGACGGCGGTGGTTGCCCCCCATGTTTGGGTTTTCGCCGATTTCGTTTCCCTGAAACGTTTCATCTGGCACGTCGAGGCCGACCGTCCCAACAAAGGATAACTGATCAACTTCCCTCCTCGACCAGCACCCGGGGAGGACGAGGAGATAGAGGCACAATACTATAAAGATGTGAAAGATGTGCCCCAAACGCCTCATCATTGCTTGGTAGCCCCTCGCTTGCCGGAGGTAGCGGTCGTCCTCCGCTGTTGGTTTCCGGACGGCACCTTTCTGACCTCTTCAGTTCTTCGAGTCAACTTGATTGGGTGAGTCGACCTGGGCCTTTCCGTCATCGCCCACCACGGCGCGCGCAAGATGAAGTCTTTCAAGTCGGCGGCTCTGAACGGAAATATGGGTTCCATGTACGGGACTCCAAAAGACCTGAGACTTGCCAAATGCGCTACCACGACCATGAAAATGGCCATGATCCCGAATATGCCGAAGATGGACCCGACTACCATGAGGCCGAAACGAAGTAACCTGAGAGGGATGGCGATTGCAAAGGAAGGTATCGCAAAGCTGGCCAACCCTGTAAGCGAAACAATCATCACCATCGCGGGGGAAACCAGACCAGCCGAGACCGCCGCCTGTCCGAGGACGATTGCCCCGACGACGCTGATGGCCTGGCCGATCCTTCCCGGCATTCTCAGCCCGGACTCCCTCAGTATCTCGATGGTGCCCTCCATCAACAGGGCCTCGATTATAGCCGGGAAAGGCACGCCCTCTCGTTGTGCCGCTATGCTGACTAACAACGTGGTAGGTACCATTTCAGGGTGTGTGGTTACGATGGCCAGATATGCCCCGGGCAGTATCAGGGACACGAACATACTGAGGAGTCTCAGGAGACGGATGAAGGTCGCAACGTGATAGCGCTGATAGTAATCATCGCCCGACTGGAGGTACTGGCCGAAAACGGTGGGCACCACCATAGCGAACGGAGTGCCGTCGGTCATTATGGCGATTCTGCCTTCAAGTAACGAGGCGACGACTTTGTCCGGTCTTTCGGTGTGCTCGATTTGCGGGAAAGGTGAATAGGGGTTGTCTTCGATGAATTCTTCCAGATAGGAGCCTTCCAAGACGCCGTCTATTTGAATGACGTCGATACGGTTCATGACCTCGTCTACGATTTCGGGGTCCGCTATGCCGTTTATGAATACGACGGCCACGTCCGTGTGGGTTATGAATCCCAATCGCCTATATCGAACCTCAAGGTCAGGGCTTTTCAGCCGTGAGCGGATCAGGGCGACGTTGTTCCTTAAGTTCTCCGTAAAACCTTCACGCGGTCCTCGGATGACCAGTTCATTATCCGGCTCCGAAACCTGGCGCATATTCCAGCCCCTCGTGTTCACCACCAGCGCTTGTGCACTTCCGTGGATGAGGAGCGCTGTATCTCCGGCGAGCACCGAGAGCACAATTAGATTCACGTCGTCCATACGTTTTACATCGCCCGCTGGAAGGATTGCGTCTTGGATGACGTCGACGGCGTCCTTGCCCGCGATTTCGTTCCCAAGGGGGATCATCCTGCTTTCAAGGAGGAGGGGGCGGAGTATTGTCTGTATTTGGACCGGTTTTGACGCCATGTCTTCAAGATAAACGAGGGCGGCAGGTAGTTGCCCTTTGGATCCGAGTCGTATTTCGCGGAAAGCCGCGTCACGCGAATGACCGAGTAACGCACGGAACAAGTTCAGGTCCGATTTTAGATCTCCGATCAAATGCGACGAGGACGTAACCTGCGATGGGGGCGGCTGTTCATTTATACCTCTCCGCTTGGTTGCCTCAGACCGTGGCTTCTCGGTGTTCGGTCGAGGCGGCTTCGAGAGAGGACTTCGAACCTTCGTTGCCTCGGACCGTGGCTTCTCGGTGTTCCCAGCTCTTGATCTTGTATCTTGCGATAACCTCCCTCTCGAAACCTTACGGAGGTTTCTCATGAGGCTCCTTAAACCCTTGCCCATCAGGGAGTCCGACAAATAGTCCCCCTCGCTTCCCGTTCGCGCAACCCGCAGGCCCCGCACCGACGACGACCGCATCGTGAGATGAAGCCACGGTGAACCTCCAAATCAGGTGCGACTACATAATAGTCTTAGCCGAATCGGGGTGAGTTACACACTCCTGACGGATGTAGCGTTGGGAGTCCGGACGCGAAGCGGGCATTTCGGGTGGGCTATTTTCGATGGTGTTGGAAGAGTCCCGTATGATGAATTCGACAAGCTCATTGACCAAAGAAAGTGCTTGCTCAGGGACGAACCGGGGGCTAGTGGCGATGGTCACGAGGGCGACTCTGCTGTGCGGCATGGAGAATTCGTCAAGGGGGACGACTTCAATTTCCACTTTTCGATCTAAGTGCGACCATAGGAAGCGGCTCGGGGTATTAATCCTCGTGCGCTTGTTCATATTGTTCAT
>DUSP01000151.1 GCA_012842575.1 Clostridia bacterium | reverse complement strand
CTTGCCGTCCGGCTCGATTCTCTTCCTGACGGGCAGCAAGAACCATCCCTCCACAATTATCTTCGTGCAAACACTGAGTCACGGCATTCTTCTCGGGCCGCTTACGTAAAGCACGGCTCCATCAATACCGATTATGTCCCACCGAAGCCGGGTCAAATGGTTCGCCCCCTGTCTCATCCATCCTCAACATCTTGCCCCACGTCATCTCAGGAGAAAGAACAGGTACAAAGCACCACTCCTCACTCTATTGCTTTTCGATCACTTCCCATATGCCATCTTCCCTCTGAACCAATATGGCCCAGTGAGTTATATACCCATTAGCGTCCGTGTATTTTACTGTTACCGTACCATTGACATTGTTTTCCGTAACGGCTTCGCCCAGCGGGGTGTCAATACTCTGCCCCAATTGTACGTGGGCGACGGACTCGGGGTCTCCAAGCCAGGGCTGGTGCCCTCCCAGTTTCCAGCCCAAGTTTTCCGGCTCAAGGCGGCCATCGCTAATCTGCCATCCTTCAGGCGTCTCCGTTACGGTAAAGAAACCCGAGTAATAGAAGACACCCAGGCGCGGTTTTTCCCCGACCGCCTCAATGGTTTTGACTTCCACAAAGAAGCGGGGCTCCCCCTTTTCCTTTCCGGCGGGAAGGAGTTTTAACAACTCCACGTTGGCAGTGCCCTGCCAGGAGGCCACGAATTCTTCATAGGGGTGTTTATTTTGCCAGTCTTCGCTCCAGTATCCGTAAGCCGTAGGGTACGGTTCCAGTCCCATCCCCACAGTCCCGCCGACAGCGCCCATTTGAGCGGGCTTTAGGTTGGCCGCAACACTCAGGGTATCGAAATAGGCCCGCAAAGCCATTTCCGGGGTGGCGATCCTCTCCGGTACTTTTGGGTAATACTTTCTCTTGACCGGTTCTTGCCTGTCTAGCTGCCTTATCGACTGCAACATTTTAAGCATGTCTTTTACGGAACTTCTACTCTCCAGAGTGTACCAGGTTGTTCCATCATAACTCCAACTTGCGGCAACGTACATAGGGTTACCCAATTGAGCCGCCCTAAACTTCCCCTGAATAGCACCCGGAACTAAAATGGTCGTTTCGGAAACACATTGTATAACCTCTTCTGCTACTCGTATTCCATCTTGTACCCCGTGTCCGATCGCAACAAATTCCCAGCTTCCCTTGGACCATCTGACTCCCATCCCGGCGTTATACGATTGGACTTGTACGCCACTCAACTTGAAGGTTTCGCCGGGACTACCCGAAAATAATTGCTCCTCCGTCGGAAAGGGCGAAAAAGGTTGTTGGGAAGCAACCATTGTTACTACTTCGTCAGCCATCGAATGAGATTCTCCGTTTTTGGGAACCAGTTTAAAGCTATACCCGCCTTTTGAGGTTTTGAAATGTGACAAACCCAATGCACCGCTGTATGGCAGATATGTGGGCAGATAGACCGGGACTTCTATACCTTCGAACTTTGAAGAGACATTTCGGAAAACATCCGGCAAATCACTTTCTGATACACCCGGCATTTCTTTAGTGATAACAACAGCGTTGCTTCGCTCATCCCACTGAACATCAGCGCCCAAGGCTTCAGCGACCCACCGTATAGGCACCATTGTCCTTCCGTTAATCAGGTGTGGTGGGACGTCCGGTTTGATTTCTTGCCCGTTAACAACGAGCTTGATAGGGCTGGGGGCGAAGGCTACGGTGGTAATAGCGGTGGCCAGAATGACAGCACCTATGACAGTTAACCACTTTTTCTTCATTGAAGAACCTCCCGTCAAAGCGTTACAGATCGACTAGTACGCTTCTACTCCCTACACCGCCGGCAGATAAGCGGCGGTCCGCTCGAGCTCGTAGCCGTCCGGCGTGACGATGCGGAACAGCATGAGCCGCGCGCCCTCTCTTTCGTCCACCTCGATCCCGGCATCGGAGTACTTCACCCTGACGGTCTGGTAGCCCTTGAGAGCGGGCTCTACCACCACCAGCCATTCGGACCCGAGGCGCCTTACCTCGAGAACCCGGCAAGAAACGAGCCAGAGTTCAAAGGCCTCCTTGGGAGAGAAAGAGCTCCCCACAGGCTTATCCCAGTCCTCGTCGAACCCGAGACAGTAGTACAGCCCCGAACCCTCGGATAGGCCGCCGGAGTAGACGAAGACGTTCCGCCTGGCGTAAGCCAGAAGCCTGGTGACGTCGGAGAACTTGCCCCCCATGAAGGTGCTGTGCCAGTGCCGGGAGTAAGCGGGCCTGACCCAGTCTTCGTCACCGCTCGTCACCTCAAACGGCACCTTGAGGCCCCGGGCCTTTATTTCCTTAACGGAGGAAAGCCCGTTTTCCCCGACGAAGCGGTCCACCATCTCCGATATCCAGTCGCCCTCCACCCTCTTGGGGTCTTCCGGCTCCAGGGTCCTGAGACGGCGGAGAAGGGCATCGGGGACCTCGGCGCAGGTGATATACACCGTACGGGACCTCTCGTCCCACCGCACATCGGCCCCCAGGGCCTCGGCCACCCACCTTATCGGCGCCACCGTGCGGCCGCCGATGATTCGGGCGGGGACGTCGAGGTCGAGTTCCTTGTCGTTCACGTAGATCCTCACCGGATCCCCGGCGGAAGCGATGCCGACCGCGACGAATAGAAGAACCGAGGCCATGACGAGGAAGATAGACCACTTCTTCATGAACGAATACCTCCAGTACCCAAGAATTACACCGTCCATTCAGGCGGCCCTTCCTGCCCGGAGCGAGCGGTCCCTCAGGCGGAGGTAGGTATCACCCAGGCGGGACTTTGCGGCGGAGAGCACCGCCTCCCTCAGTGAAACGAGGGTCACGGCCGCCGCTATAAGGAGCCCATGGGGCTTTCTCCGGAAGCAAAAGAGGGATTTCAGGAAGGCCAGCCACTTGTCTCTTAGGGGAACCGGAAGGTACCCGGCAAGGCGGCAGAGCCTCACGAAGAGTCGGAAGTACAGCGAGGCGAAGCGCGCCTCCCTCCAGGTGAACCCGGGCTGGTCGAGGAAGACCTGTCCCGAGGGGTCCTCCACGACCCGTCCCTTGAGGAGGGACGTTTCGTAGGCTCTGGATCCCGGATACGGGTAAAAGGTGGGGGCCAGAACGCGGGCCGAGGGAAGGGACGCGTTGAAGCGAACGGTTTTCCAGGCCAAATCGAGGGTCTCGCCCGGAAGCCCCACCATGTTGTAGGCTAGCGCCGCGATGCCCCTCTCCTGACATAAACGAAAGGCGCGGCGTATCGAGTCGTTCGACATTCCCCGCCCCAATACTTCCTTCCTCAACTCCGGGTCCCCGGACT
The DNA here is from genome assembly GCA_012842575.1 of Clostridia bacterium. Taxonomy (GTDB): domain Bacteria; phylum Bacillota; class Sulfobacillia; order DUSP01; family DUSP01; genus DUSP01. Next base: position 7,213 of record DUSP01000151.1, on the reverse strand, counting down.
CCACGCCGAAGTGGACCCTGTAGCAGCCGGACTCAAAAAGGAGGTCCGCCGCCTCTTCGGTCAGGATGTCCGCCCTGGCGTTACAGGCATAGGGAAGGCCGATCTCCCTCGAGTAGAGGTAGGAAAACCGCCTGAACCAATCGATCTTGAGGGGCAGGATGTTGTCCAAGAAGGAGACGTACTTGGCGTTTGGGAAGTGGGAAAGCATCGCCTTAAGGTATCCTATGGAGTTCTCCGGACTCCGGTACCTGAGGTAGGGCTTTGGGTTTCCGTGGAAAGCCCTGAAAGCGGCGTTGCAGCAGTAGGAGCAGGTAAAGGGGCAGCCCCTGGATAGGATGGCGGGGGCCGTCTTCAAGGCGTACGACTCGAGGCGTCCGACTTCGAAGACGCCGACGTCGGGGTACGGGATGGAGTCGAGGTCGTCCACTATCCGGCCGGGGAGGTTCGAGCGGACCTTGCCGCCCGACCGGTAGAAAAGCCCCGGTATTTCGTCGTACTCCGAGCCCCGGCACAGCGCCCCGCAGAAGTCGCGGAAGGTGAAGTCGGCCTGCCCTCCCAGGACGAAGTCGAAGACCCCTTCCGCGAGGGTTCCCCCGGGATCCAGGGTGGCGTGATAGCCACCCGCCACGAGGACAGCTCTGATCCTCGGATCCGCCTTTATCCAGGCGGCGTAACGGACGGTGTCCTTGAAGTTGCTCGACCTCGTCGAAAACCCTACGACGTGGGGATCCCATTTTGCCAGCGCGTCCTCAATGTCGCCGCGGAGGGCCGGAGCGGTGAGATGGACGAGCCTCACCGAGTGGCCGGAAGCCTTGAGGACGGCCGATATGGATGCTATGCCCTCGGAGTAAAACCCGAGGCGCTTGGAACGGGGCGTTGTCCCTGGGAGGTAATCAGGGTAGATCAGGGCGATCTTCACGGAATATCTCCGCCTTCTCCGCGTACTTCTTCACGAGGGAGAGCACCTCGAGGTGGTGGTTATTCCCGAGACCCACGACGGGTTCGTTCCTTTCGCCCGAAACCAGAGGCTCCATGAAAAACGGCTGGGCCGCGCTTCCCGCGCTCACCGGGACCTCGAAGAGCACCGTCTCCCGGTAGCCCTCCTTGAACGCTAACGCGGTGACCGTACCCCTAAGACCCAGGTCACCTTCCGGGTCTTGCCGGAGGTACTTCGGGTCGACGGTTATGGACTTTGCCGCCCCTCCATCCTCGTCCGTGGTGAGCCTGTCGACTATTTCCCCGTCCGGTCCGATGAGGAGTATGAGGACCCCCGAAAGAGGGGTGCTACCGTCAAAAGCCCGAAACGTCACTTCGGCGGTGACCGTCCTTTCCGGGACCTCTATTTCTGCAACGCCAGCCACCTTGAGTTCCGCCTTTTGCGGATATGGGTAAGTCAATAACCCGAAACAAAGCAATACGGCGGGAACCGCGAGGAGCATCAGAATGAGTACGATAAACCATTTCCTTGCCATGTTTATATATATATGTCTCCTTCTCGACCGCGTGGTCCGCTACTTCCGGATCCAACCAATTCGGCCCGGTTAAGAGCCGGAGGTCGATGGATGGTATTCAGCCTCACCTGTGACCTCGAGCGCTGGCTCAGCTTCACCGGACGCTGGAAGGGTTCGACCGCCGTTTGGCCTTCACTCAGAACCGGCGGGTTCCCAGGTGCGTCCGCCGTCTACGGTCTTGAGCAGGAAAGCTTTCTCTTCGTTGTCGCCCGCCGCCCAGCCCGTCTTTGGCGTTACGAACTCAAGCTGCCTTGTGCCTTCGAGGTCCGGTACGCTGTTCACGACGGTCCAGGTCTTTGCGCCGTCGTCGGTGGAATAGAGCGTATCCCCGGACAGCGCGAAACCGTGATCGGGGTCGACGAAACTCCAGAGGAGTCCCTTACCCTCCGCATGTGTTACGGGTGCGGTCGGGTGCCAGGCCTTACCACCGTCACTGGTCGCATAAAAAACGGTGACGGGAGGGTTCTCTCCCCCGAACCGTACGGGGAGAAATCCGTCTTGTCCGTCGAAGAACACGGGGGGATGGGTGGACGCCGAACCCCCGTCGGTACTGTATCCTTCGGGAACGGGAAGCCGCACTTTCTCCCAGGTTTCACCGCCGTCAAGCGTCTCGTATAACCAGATCTTGTCGCTATGGTCAACGCCCGTGAGCCAGCCGCGCTTATGGTCGGCGAAGGAAAGGCCAGTCTTTATGCCCCCGAACGGCAAACCGCCCTCCCTCGACGATTGGGGATCCGTCCTCGAGGCGAGCGACCAGGAGGCGCCGCCATCGGCTGTCTTGTAAATTGAGACCGCCTCCGAGCCCATACCCGCACCGTGCGCCAGCAGAATCCAGCCGTGCTCGGCGTCCGGGAAGTCGAGTGATACGACTCCGGTTATCGCCTCGCCCGCGTCCAAGGTGACGCCCTTCCAAGTTCGGCCTCCGTCGACGGTACGGAAAACCTCCACCGACGGGGCATCCTCTTTTGACGCGACAAACCATCCCGTGTCGGCGTCGAGGAACTCGGCCGGGCCTATGGAAGCGCCATCCGGGATTTCCGGCGTCACGTCCGTCCACGCGGCGCCGCCGTCGGACGTTCGAAGGATGCATGCCTCCGCGAGTCCAAAGCCTCGCCGTTCGTCGGCCATACTTATGAATAAAGGCGTCATTGCAATCGGAGGGAGACCGCTTTCTTCCTTCCCTACCCCGGATGCATCGGTCGAGGGAATTTTTTCGGCGTCCCGGAAACAGCCCAACACGCCCAAGGCCAAGACCAGCGAGACAAGGACGGTGTGGAGCCAAACAGGTTTGGATCGGGTCTTCCGTAGACAGCGCATATGATGCTTCATTGGCCTCACCCCCTTCGGATAGACGAAGAAAGCGAAGAGTGGTTCGCTTATTCACCGTTCTCGAACCGGGTGGGGTCTATGACCCTTATCGTTCGCCGTCGCCTGTACCGGATACGACTCCGCGACCGGCCCCGTGAATATGACCTCTACCGTCAGCCCCTTTTTCAGGTCGTGCGATGTAAGGTTTTCACCGTCTTTTCCCTCGAGTATCCTCGTCTCCTCATCAATTCTGACCCTCGCCTTATCGTATTCGCCGTCGCCGGGGTTTCCTTCGACCAAAATACCGGTGACGTCACCGCCATCGCCCACAATAACCTCCGTGATTTTGCCTTTGATGTCGATTTCCTGTCCTGCATCACCCCCACTGCACCCCAGTAGGGCGAGCGCGATGACCAAGGTGAGGAGAAACACCGTTGACTTCCTCACGGCAGATACCCCTCCCGATGACCCTTTCCACCCTACTCCGGCTCGTTCACCGACCCCATGAATAGCACCGCACCGGTCCTTTCGTCGCGTATCGCGAAGAAGAAGGGGCGGTCGGCCATGAAGTCGAAGGCCTCCGTGGGCACACCCGTCACTCCCATCTCCACCGAAGTGGAGCCCGCCGCCTCGGTCCCTTTTTCGTTCACTTCTATGAACGTCTTATGCTTCACGCCGGCTATGTACACGTTTCGACCCGGCATCCTCTCGCACATGAGCCCGAAGTCCGCCCGGTCTTCGTCGAACGCGATCCCCATGCCCATTTCGGAGAGGGCCTCTTTTAGGTCCGCGCCGAACTCCATCTTGAACCTGGGAAGGCCGACGCGGCCTTGTTTTTCCGAGAATGACCCTATCCACAGGTTCCAGTCTGAAGGGTCGAGGCGTTCGTAGAATCGGGAGAGGCCGGTGCCCTCGTCGGGCAGGAACACGTACATTCCTATCCTCCCGTCGCCGTACGGGATCCTGACCGCTTTGAAGCCCTCGCCTTCGTAGTAGGAGTAACTGCCGGTACGGAACATGATGGGTACGGGTTTTTTCGAGCCGTCGGGTCTAATAAAGGGGAGGTTTTCGGTGCGCTTGGGGTCAAACTCGGCTGCCCACGCTCCTTTGAAGTAGACCGCGTTTATCAAGAACATCACGGAGCGATCATCTATTTTGTCCACTATTCTTTCGATCTTACCTCTTGTGTTTTTACTCACCCAGTCGTTTATGGCCTTCGGCGCGTCGGGTCTGCCGAAGTCTAGGGTACGTGTCTCGGCGCGGTAGTAGCTTTCATTTCCCTTCATGAACTCTTCTTTGAAGTTCATTCCCTTTCTTGCCCATATGGAGTTTGCGAGGGCGAGTTCGACCTTGGGATCGGGGTTTTGTAAGACGCTCATGAGGTCTTTATTGGCTTCGTTCACCTCGTCGAGGGTCATCCCTTCGAGCCCGAGGGTTTCTGCCATTGCATCTTTTGTGTCGCCGTGGGCGCCGTTATACGTCATGGAGAGCGCAAGGGATATGCTCGCGGGGCTTATGCAGATGTTTTTGGATTCGTCTTCTAATGCAAGGTGTTTGTATAAGCCAAGGGCGAACTCGGTGTTGGCTGAAACGAGTCTCTCGTCCACCTTCGTGGGAGCCGGAGGGCGGTTCTTTGATTCCTCGGGAGCGCTTAAAGGCTTACACGAGGTGATAGAGAGCGCCATGAACAAGGCCGCCAACAATACTGCCGGGAAGCCAAAGGCAAAAGAACGTCTTTTCACGGGCATCCCCTCCGGTCGTCGTTCGGCATACTTAGCATACCGGTCCGTTAGACGACTGAAGGAGAGAAGAGTTGCCGAAGCAAGCGGGCTTCTAGGGTCCTCCGGACCTCTTCCCGTATATGATTGAGGAGCAGCGGACATAATCGAAGCGGAACATAGCGAGAGGCGTTCGGCCGGAAAACCCGTGACGAGGAGGGCATGTACGTGGATCTGAGCGACAGATTGACAAGTGGAGTTGCCCCGGTTTACCAGACACCGTTAGGCTTTGGTTTTCAGGCCACTTCTCGTCGTCTCTCACCGGTGCGCCACTCTCTTTGAATTCGAGTGGGGTGAGATATCCCAAAGTCGAATGCCGCCTGCGGCGGTTGTAGAAGCCCTCGATGTATCCGAAGATGGCCGTCCGAAGCTTCCGCCTCGTCGGCCGGGCATCCCTGTCAAGAAGCTCCGTCTTGAGGCTGGCAAAGAAGCCTTCCGCCACCGCGTTATCCAGCGCGTCGCCGACCGATCCCATCGAGCCAGTGACTTGCGGTTAATCATTGATGATCTTCTTACTTCCTCAAACGCCTTGCTAACGTCTTCGATAAAGGCTTTCACAGCAGGTATGTACTTGAGTCCTTCTATCCCTACTAAAGCGTCGTTCCACTCTTTTTCCAGTTCAGCCGTTTTTATGGCATAAACATCGGTTGTTTTCACTTCTACGACGATATATAAAGGCCGGAAGGGGACTTCCACACGCCGTCAAACCCGATTTCCCCCTGGACGCCCTTACATCTGCTAAAGGTTACGTCAAAGCCCAGCAGGCGGCCCAAGTGATTTACTAAGTCTTGTAAGGCCCGGTTGTACTGCTCCCCAGAACTGCGCAGGCACTCTTCCACATAATCGCGCACAGCGCCAACGCTGGTCAAATTCTGGGACAAGAAACGGCGAAAGCGTTCCCTTGGCGTTTTCTCGCCTGGAGCATCATCAAGGTCGCCAGCCAGTTCTAAGACTTGTTCCAGTGGCATCATCTTGTTTCCGCCTCCAAGACCCCAAGATACTCCTCCGACAGCACATCCACAATCCTGTATCCACTTCCCCCTCGAGTAGGAACTCGGAGTTTTTCTCCGATATCCAGCTTAAGGCAGACGAGCTCAAGGTGGCTGCACCACGGGAGTAGTAGCTCTGCTTCAGCAGAATTCTTCAAGGAGGAACCGTTCGGCCTTCCGCTTATTACCGTGGACCGTATACCACTTGTATTTCTTTCCCGTCAGTTCGTCGCGGCCGACATAGATGACTACGGAATACGAGTTCTCGCCGCGCTTTCGGATGTGGCGTTTTATAAGAACACTTCCTACCCGTGTGCTGCCTTCAGACTCGAGGCCGATATGTCATTTCGGTGCATCCATGAAATGAATCGTCAGAGTACGTGTAATCATGGCCGACAGTCTTCTGCAGACATATGCGCGCCGAGTTTGCCGAATCATCTCACGATGTGGACAAGAGCCCGACGTAAGCTAAATATCTTACCTTCCCGTTCGAGGCCGCCCAGTCGGATTCGAAGCGGTCAATCGCCAGGGGCAAGATCCCTCCTCCTTTCTTCCATGAGGTGTGAGCACCTACTTGACCTAGGACACGTGCAAACCTCTGACTTTACGTATCAACAGAGCAATGCACCAAACATCAGCCCGTCGCACCGTGGCTGAAATAGTTCATAGACTGTAACCCGGCCGCCTGCTCTAGGAGTAGTCAGGTCCACAGCCTTGATGGTTGCGCGACGGGGGTGACGCGGTCAACCCCCAGCCCACTCCTGCACACAATGCTTCAGCTTGTTCGATGACGGTTTGTGTGGCTTTATCCTGCTTGTCAGGCGGGTAGCCGTACTTGCGCAGGATGCGCTTGACAATGACGCGCAGACGGGCGCGGACGTTCTCGCGCGTCGTCCAGTCGATACTCACGTTGTTGCGCACGGCAATGGTAAGTTCGCGTGCTATTGTCCGTAACGTTTCGTCGCCTAGCACCTTGACAGCGCTGCCGTCGGTCACCAGGGCATCGTAGAAGGCCAGTTCCTCTTCACCAAGGCCCAGTTGCTCGCCGCGCTCGCTTGCCTGGCACATCTCCTTACCTAAAGCAATGAGTTCCTCGATCACCTGCGCTGCCTCAATGACGCGATTCTGGTAGCGGCGAGTGGCGTCCTCAACCATCGCCGCAAAGGAGCGCGATTGCACCACGTTCCTGCGCGCCCGCACCTTGATCTCCCCTGAAATGAGCTTGCGCAGTAGTTCCACGGCCAGGTTCTTCTGCGGCATGGCGCGCGGCAAAACCGTCCACTACCGCTATTTTGACGTGCCACTTACCAAGAATCGGCAGCCATGCCTGAAGGTAACGTCTTAACAGGCGATGTTTCATTTCTGTGTGGGCAGGTTTTTCCCAAAGCTTCGCCACACGATCGCCTCCACCTAAGAATTACGTCGGCGGCTTACACACGCTGCATGGCCCGTACCCCTTCGCCTTTGCCTCCTCTAATGTAATCGGTATCTTCGACTCACTGAGATACGTGCACCCCTCGCGGTGGTACTTCGTACCGCTTGCCGTAATGTAGACGGTCACGCCGGAACCCGCCGCAGGCTCCTGAATGTCCCGATCATCGGCCCATAACCCGACCTTGGCCTCACG
>DUSP01000015.1 GCA_012842575.1 Clostridia bacterium | reverse complement strand
AAGGTGATCGGTTGTATCGCCCATGGCCGACACCACGACTACGACACTTTTGCCCTCTTCCCTGGTCCGCGCGACCAATTTGGCCACTTCGCGTATCCTTTCGGGAGAACCCACGGAGGTGCCGCCGAATTTCTGCACGACGATGCCGGACCCGTGGGACACCCCTTGGACCCCGGACGTCAAAAGGTCTTCGTGCCACGCCTTCGCGCCGAAGTAATCCGGCCTCAATTCCAATACTTCACACCCGATCCCACGTTTACGGAACGGTTCGGCGAGACGGGCCTTTATGTCCGAAACGCGCCAATCGGGAAGGTCCTCTTCGATAAACACCAAAACGGATGGTCCCGCGCCGCTCAACGCCGCACCGCGGCAACCGTTCTTTTCTGCCAGATCGATGATTTCCTCTAGCCCCGGCACGAATTTCGCGCGATACGGTTGGTGAAGTCGGTCCTGCGTGGCCTTTCTGAGCTTGGAGAGGTCGTTTCTCGCTATGGCCGCGGCAAGAAGGGCAGCGCGGGAGACATTGAACACGGCGTCCTTCAAGGGTACGTATTCCGGAATGGCCGCTCTGGCTCTCTTGGTGGGAAGTTCGAAATCGGGAACCACCACTAGCGCCTTAAGCCCCGAGGGAGGTTCCAGTCTGAGGTAATCGGCTATGAGGCCCCCGTCGGTCCGATTCGCGATTATCACTACCCCACCGAATATGGCCGGAAGGACGTTATCCGGATGGCCCTCCAGCTCGGCGGCCAGCCGCGCAAGGTATTCATCGCCAAAAGGAGCCCCTAAAAAGGAGTTGGCCGCCACCAATCCCCCCACAATGCCGCTGGCGCTTGACCCTAGGCCGCGGCCCACCGGAATGTTGTTTTCGAGAACCACTTTCACCCACGGCGGAAACGGGCAACCTGCCTCTTCGAACAACCGTCTCATGGCGACGACGGCGAGATTGTCCGGCCCCCGGCTTATCTCACCGGCGCCCTTCCCGATCACTTCTACTATTATCCCTTGACTTGACTCTTCACCACTACCGCCCGTCTCGGTCGAAGGCGGCGGGGGAGTATCGCTCCGTAATGGCGACGGTCCTGATCTTTTGTAACTATGACCTGACTCACCCGACTCGGTCAGAAGCGCAGAGCCACATGGGAAACCGTTTACCGGGATTTCCACGGTCAGGTAGTTATACAGCTCGAGGGCCATCCCGATGCAGTCGTACCCAGGTCCGAGATTGGCAGTAGTAGCGGGGACTCTTACTTTAATCTTGACTCTCTGCTTCTCCGTCGCGGCCCACCCCTTTACGACCCTCCGACTTTATCACCGAAGACCCATCTCCCGTTCTATAGCATTCCGGTCGGCTGGAACAGTCACAGGGCTCGGCGCCCTTTCCATGGCAAGCCCAGGATCTTTCAAACCGTTCCCGGTAAGAACTGCTACCACCGTGAGGACGGGCTCACCATTTCGAACTGGATCGTCTATCCGTTTAACCTTCGCAGCCTCGAAATAGCCATCTCTGGCGAGCTTGACCACTCCCGCCAAAGATGCGCACGACGCGGGTTCGGAAAAAACACCTTCGGTTTTCGCAAGCGTCTCCCAGCAGTTCAGTATTTCTTCGTCGGTGACGGCTTCGATCGTACCCCCCGACTCGTCCCTCGCCTGGACAGCTCCCTTCCAGCCGGCAGGGTTCCCGATCCTTATAGCAGTCGCAACGGTTTGGGGAGACTCGATAGGATGCCCGCGCACTATGGGTGCGGCACCCGCCGCCTGGAACCCCAACATCCTCGGTAAATGCCGAATCTTGCCCTTGGCGTGATACTCCTTGAAGCCTTTCCAATACGCGGTTATGTTCCCCGCGTTCCCCACGGGTATGGCCAGGTAGTCCGGTACTAAACCCAAGGTGTCACAGATCTCAAAGGCTGCCGTCTTTTGCCCCTCGAGTCTGTACGGGTTAACGGAGTTGACCAGCACCACAGGGTTGGAAGATGTTATCTCCTTCGTGAGTCGTAACGCTTCGTCGAAATTGGCGTCCACCGCAATGACTTTGGCGCCGTAGGTCAATGCCTGCGCCAACTTCCCCAATGCGATCTTGCCCGCAGGAACCACCACGAAACACCGTAGCCCACACGCGGCTGCATAGGCAGCAGCCGATGCCGAAGTGTTGCCGGTAGAAGCGCACATTATGGCGGTAGCGCCTTCTTCGAGAGCCTTTGCCACCGCTACCACCATACCTCTGTCTTTGAACGAACCCGTGGGGTTTGCCCCTTCATACTTCGCATAGAGGCGGACGTAGGCGGGAAGACCCATTGCCCGTGCAAATCGGTTCAAGTGGTAAAGAGGAGTCCCGCCTTCTCGTAAAGAGATCCTGGGGGTCTTTGGGGTGAGAGGAAGGTAGTCCGCATAAGCTTCCAGTACGCCTTGATATTGACTACATCGACTGTTCAACTCTTAGCACCTCTATGAATGCATGTACGAATGCATGCGTTCGGATCCACCGCCGCATCCGCCGTCCGTATCCACCGTTTGGGTTTATCCTACGGTACCATGTGCCCTGTGAATAGTCTAAACGCGCCGTATCCGGCGCGTCAACTGTCTGCTAGTAGCAGTAGCGGACTTCACTCAGCGTGAAGCGTATTTTTAGCGTAAAGCGTATTTGACAACGATCCCGACCGTACAAGCGGCGAGGGCCAAGAGTGTCGGCACCATCGCTTCGGCAATCCACCTTCGCCAACCGATGGTCTTACCGAGCCTTTCCATGGTACTGTACGCCACCACATTAGCGGAAGCACCCACTGGTGTAAAGTTGCCCCCGATATCCACCCCGAGGGAAGTCGCCCATACCATTAAAGGCAGTGGTATCGCGGGATTGATAGCGCTTATGCTCTTGATGACGTAAGCCATGGCCAGCGCCAAAGGCACGTTATCGACCACTCCGCTTACGATGGCGCCAAACCACAGCATGAGTACCAACAACAGGACTCCGCCGGCTCCCGGGATACTCGTAATCGCCATGGCGATCTCACTGATCACTCCGGTCTTCTCAAGACCCCCGACGATCACGAAGAGACCCACGAAAAACAGTAAGCTCTCGATGTCAATCTCGTGAAGAGTATGGCGACCCCACTCGCCCACCCAGACCAATGTGAGGAGAGCCGGCCCAAGCGCCGCCGAAGCCGATGTGATATGAAGTCCCGACGCTCCATCCACCCATTTATGCGCTATTAGAAGTGCGACGGCTAGAGTTAACCCCACAAGGGTTTTTTTCATCAACACAGGCTCTTTGATGGCCTTGCTCAAACCCCTTGCGCGTAGGTCCTCGGCGGTGACCATGGCGTGCTTCTTCAACGCTTTCGCATTCCGGTAATAGATGTACAAAACGATGGTGGCCATCGCCAACAAGGCTATAGGACCCGTATTCAATACAAAATCGAGAAAATCGAAGCCCAGGGTGGTTCCGAGGATCACATTCGGCGGATCCCCTACGAGGGTAGCCGCGCCGCCCGTGTTAGCCGCACAAACACTGGCGATTACCATAGGTATGGGATCGATCTCCAAGGCCGAACACAAGTGAAAAACCAGTACGGTAAAGAACAAAAGGACGGTGATGCTATCGATGACGGTCGCAAGCAATCCCGCCGTCATAGGGATAACGATGAATAGCGGACTTGCCTTGAACTTCACTTTCTCAGCCACAGCCATGGCTATATATTCGAAAAATCCCGCTTTGCTCAATAGCGCGACAAAGACGAACATACCGAGCAGGAGCCCCATTGTATCCCAGCTCACGAAATCCATCGCTTCGCCGAGATCCAATACCCCTGTCACTACCATGAAGCCTGCACCCAACAATGCCGCTATGTGCCTCGGTATACCCGCCTTTTCGACGCCGATGAAGATATATGTCGCTATGAAGACCGCTATCGCCAAGAATTGTTCCATGACTCAGCGCCTCTTTTCCTCGTCACACCGACTCCTTGTCAGATGACCGGGTCGCACCGACTCCTTATCAGATACCCGGATCTATGCTTGGAATCAGATCTACACCTGCAATCGGGTTTAACCCTATGATTAGGTCTGTGCCCGTGCTCATGTCCACGTTTGTGATTAGGTCCGTAACTCCACTCGTTTGAGATTAGGTCTGTGCCTGAATCGCGTGACATGCCGCGGTATCTCACCTATAGGTGCCCTCCAGAACGACAATTGAGATATTAGCACCGCCCAAATACAAAGTAAATAGGTCCAATTCGATGACAATTTCTAATTCGGTCCGACGGCAGATATCTGGTTCGCCGCTTCCGCGCCGACTTACATTGCTTCTCGATCGCGCTTTCACTTTCTCGGGACAACCATGTCTTTCAGCTGACATGGTTCTCGCAAGATGCTGTAAAGGGGCGATGGACGAAGGAAAGTGGCGCCGCTTGGTCGAAAGCACCAATATCCTTCACTCTTTGCGTGATAACCGAGGTAACGGTCAAGTGACGTAAGCCTGCGCCTCCCGGCACGGGACGCTCACGGCGCCGAAACGGCCTTGCTGAGCCGAACATTAATCCGGCTTACTGAAACCAAATATCGATCTGGCAGGTGAGTCGCCTTGGACAGCGAAGAGGCATCCCCGGATGTCGTATTGATAATCCCTCCACCGGAAGCTTCCGCACGATTGGAAGATTTAGGAGAGCACCTCGGCTCCGCTTATATGGCGGCAGTCTTGAGGCAAAGGGGCCATCGCGTGACGATAATCGATGCCCTGGCCGAAGGTCTCTCGTCACGCGCCACGCTCGAGCGCGTTGAGGCAGAGGCTCGCCCACTTCATAGGAAAAGCATAAGGGGTATAGACGTAAGAGGTCGAGGCGCTGTGGCCGAAAGCAAGAAGGAGGAGGGCGATCGTTTCCCTTTCGCTCGTCCCCGCCTGGTACTGGGCATCTCGATTCCGTTCTCCAACATGATACGCCCCGCCATTTCCATTGCAAGGGCCCTAAGGGCACTCTTCGGAAAAGAAGCACTCCTGACCATGGGTGGTCATATTCCCACCCTGGCACCCGATCACATATTCAAAGACTGTCCCCAGATCGATTTCATAGTGAGCGGAGAAGGTGAATTTACGCTCCTCGAAATCCTCGAGAAGATAAAGGCGGGACGCGACTGGCGTGATACGCCCGGAGTCGTCTTGTCGAATTCGCCCCGTACATCCGTTCCCCGCCCTAATCGCGCTGAGTGTGGCCTCTCTGGGGAATCGGGGGCAGGTACATTTGTTCCCCGTCCTCTCATCTCTTCCCTCGACGACCTCCCATTCCCCGCACGGGATACCCTCCCAGCATACCAAAGGCGTAAGGCGATCCCTCGGATGCTGGGCTCCAGAGGGTGTTACGGCAACTGCTCCTTTTGCAGCGTGAACGCCTTTTACCGGTCCGCTCCCGGGCCCCGGTGGCGCGGACGTTCCCCCCAAAGTATCGCGGAGGAAATGGAACGCCTGAGCAAGGACTATGGCGTACGGGAGGTCATGTTCAGCGACGACAACTTCATCGGGCCGGGGAAAATGGGAAAGGAACGAGCCGTGGCCGTAGCTGAGGAGATAATGCGGCGGAGCATCCAGATGAGGTTCAGCATAGCATGCAGGGCGAACGACATCGACAGGGAGACCTTCACTGTTTTAAAGAAGGCGGGCCTGAAGGGTGTCTTTTTGGGAATCGAGTCCGGCGTTCAGCGCGCCCTTGATAGCTTCAATAAAGGGGTGACTGTCGAAGACAACCGCAGGGCCGCCCTTCTCATTCGCGAACTCGGCCTCGATCTCATCCTCGGCTTCATCATGTTCGACCCGGACACAACCCTAGAGGAGATACTCGAAAACCTCCAATTCCTCCGTTCCATCGGTATAGGTGCGTCCACTATATTCAACCGCATCGGCGCCTTGAACAGACTTGACGCCTATGAAGGCACTCCCATGGCGGAACGGTTACGCGAGGAAGGGCGCCTCCAAGGAGATTACACAGGCTATCGATACCGCATGCGCGATCCGCGAGCCGAGTTTGTTTACCGCACCGGGCTTTTGGCCTATAAGATCCATAAGGCCATTAAGTCTCTCTTTTGAACATGAGTTGAATAAAGTCACCGTAGTTAAATTAAGTAACCAACCCCCGCTTATTTGCATCTATTTATATCCCGCTATTTACGACCCGATGTGGAAGAGTCGCAACCTCCTGGATCCCCACCCCACCATCTTTCAGCTGACATCTTTCAGCTGACAGACTTGAAACCTTTCCTAAATGTAGTGACAAGAGTCCGCCACCCCGGTTATCCCCGTGCAGGCCCCAAAGTTCGAAACCTTTCCTAAATGTATTGAAATGTATTGACAAGAGGAAGTTCCACAGTCTATAATCGGGCTGTATACAAGGATACATACATACCATTACACGGTGGTACGTGCATATATGCACACAATGATACCAGGAGGGGGAGGTACTTCTATGGACAGAGTCCGCATCGTGGATACCACCTTGAGAGACGGCGAGCAGACCGCAGGTGTGGTCTTCTCCAACAAGGAAAAGGTCGTCATAGCAAGGATGCTCGACGCCATTGGAGTAGACGAAATCGAAGCAGGTACGCCGGCCATGGGCGGCGACGAAAAAGAGGCGGTCAAGGCCATCGCCCAAAGTAATCTCAGGGCGATGGTGATGGCTTGGAACCGACCCGTCATAGAAGACCTCAAGCACTCCATCGATTGTGGCGTCAATGCTGTGGCCATCTCCATTTCCACCTCCGATATACACATCCAGAACAAACTCCAGAAGACCCGGCAGTGGGTGCTCGACGCGGTCGCCAAGGCTACCGACTTCGCCAAGTCCCACGACCTTTACGTTTCGGTAAACGCCGAAGACGGATCACGCACAGACATGGACTACTTAATACGGTTCGCTCGTGTGGCCCTTGACGCCGGCGCGGACAGGATACGCTTCTGCGATACCGTCGGGGTTTTAGACCCGTTTACGACACACCGAAAGATCTCCGAACTGCGCCAGGCAATTCCCGGAATCCAAATCGAAATGCACACGCATAACGACTTCGGCATGGCAACCGCTAACGCCATTGCGGGAATCATGGCCGGCGCCACCCATGTAGGGGTCACCGTAAACGGGCTAGGTGAAAGGGCGGGCAACGCAGCCCTCGAAGAAGTGGTGATGGCGTTAAAACACGTATTGAACTCCGAAATCGTCATAGACACAACCAAACTCAGACGCCTCTCCGAATACGTGGCGGTAGCCTCCGCTCGTCCCCTCCCGCTCAATAAAGCAATAGTGGGAGCCAATGTCTTCGCCCACGAGTCGGGCATTCATGTGGACGGCGCACTTAAAGACCCCAGGACGTACGAAGCCTATGATCCCGCTGAAGTAGGCCTCGAGCGCCGCATCCTCATTGGAAAGCACTCGGGTTCCGCCGCCTTCCGCAAGAAGTTGAAGGACGCGGGCATAGAACCCGATGAGGCCTTGATGCCCGAACTCTTAAACAGAGTCAAAAAATGCGCCGTCGAGCTCAAGCGGAGCCTGTTAGACGAAGAGTTCGTCGATCTGTACTATGAGCTCGTTTGGGAAAGGGAGCGGATGGCAAGACATGCAGGTTGATCTCGCGCAAAATAGGCGCAATATCACTCGAAAGATCATTGAATCCCACTTGATCGCCGGTAACCCCGAACCAGGGTCTATAGTGTCCATACGGATCGATCAGACTCTGACCCAGGACGCTACCGGTACAATGGCGTACCTTCAGTTCGAGGCGCTCGGAGTACCTCGGGTGAAAACCTCCCTATCCGTGTCTTACGTCGACCACAATACGCTCGGGACCGGTCCTGAGAACGCAGACGATCACTTGTACCTTCAGACTGTGGCCGCCAAGTATGGTGTGGTTTTCTCACGCCCGGGTAACGGGATCTGCCATCGGGTTCACCTCGAACGTTTTGCCGTACCCGGTTTGACGTTGCTGGGGTCAGACAGTCATACGCCCACCGCAGGGGCCATGTGTATGCTGGCCATCGGAGCCGGTGGCCTTGACGTGGCCGTAGCCATGGCAGGCCATCCCTATTCCTTTGTAATGCCCGCAGTTGTCAACGCCCGCCTTCACGGTACCATCCCTCCCATGGTGTCGTCAAAAGACGTAATACTCGAGATTCTCCGTCGCTTTACCGTCAAAGGCGGGGTGGGTAAAATATTCGAGTACACCGGGGACGGTGTCCACACGCTCTCCGTATCGGAGAGGGCGACCATCGCAAACATGGGCGCAGAGCTCGGTCTTACCACCTCGGTTTT
>DUSP01000152.1 GCA_012842575.1 Clostridia bacterium | reverse complement strand
GCCCCGGCCGTCTGCTCGCTCTCTACGTCCTATTTGTTCTCAAGCTTCGGCGGTTCGATCTTCCCGTCTATCAAAGCCTGTCTGACCTCGGCCACCTTCTTCTTGACTTCCTCGGGTATCTTGTCTTCAAAGTTATGGTACGGCGCGAGGTCCTCTGCACCGTCTTTTACTCCAAGGACGTAAGTGCCGCCTTTCAAAGTGCCCTCCGTGAGCTGCTTGATCATATTCGTGATCAGGGCTCCCGGAGGCGACATCGCGCTGCTGATTACCGTATCAGGGGCGACATCCCACATATCCCTTATGGCCCCGATGGCATATACCCCGGCTTCTTTGCAGGCTTCGATGGCTCCTACATTTACCTGTCCGGCTTGAGTGTAAATGATGTCAGCTCCCTGCTGTACCATTGATCTTACGAGTTCTTTGCCTTTGACGACATCATCCCAGCTTCCGACGTAGGCGTGAATGATCTTTACGTTTGGGTTCTGCGCGGAAGCCCCATTTTTGAAGCCTTGAACCATCCTGAGGGCAATAGGCGAATCGGTGGCTGTGAGTATTCCGATGGTGTTCGACTTAGTCATGAGACCTGCCAACGTACCGGCAAGATATGTGTTCTCCCAGTTGGTGGCGGTCATCGACACCACGTTGTCGGCGCCCTTCGTTCCACCGGAAATTCCGAACATTACATCGGGGAACTCCTGAGCCACCTCTAGTACGGGGTCGGTGAAATACAGGTCATGGCCTATGACGAGGTCGTAACCATCGGCAGCGTAATTCCGCAAGACATCTTTCACTTCCGCCTTACCGACGGACTCTTGGTAGCTCACTTCCACACCGAACCGGTCCTTGGCCTCCATTAACGCTTCATAGCCGCTTTGGTTCCAGCCCATGTCTTTGATGGAACCGGGGAAAACTACTGCCACCCTAAGCTTGGAAGCGGCCTTCTCAGAGACCTGGCCTTCTTTGTCAGCTTGTTCGCCGGATGAGGCTTTGTCCGACGGTTCTTCGGGTTTAGACTGCTTGGATCCGCATCCGGACAGCAAAGACATGGCAATCACTAAGACTAAAAGCCAGGTCGCTAGTCTTTTCGCTCTCTTCAAATCGTGTTCCTCCCTCCTGCCATTAGTAGGCCTATTTCTTCTGGTGTAGCTACTTTCGGATCAAGGCACGCCATGATTTTCCCCTCGAAGATGACGGCAATCCTGTCAGAGAGCGCTCTCACCTCCTCCAAATCGGTTGAGATTAGGAGAATCGCTGCTCCTTCATCCCTCTTTTGAAGTAGTTGTTCCCTGACGTATTCGCACGCGCCGACGTCAAGCCCCCATGTTGGCTGCATCGCCAAAATAAAGGATGGCGACCTAGATAACTCACGTCCGACTACTACTTTTTGTTGGTTGCCGCCTGAAAGGTGAGAAACCTTGACCTGGGGACCAGGAGCCCGTACATCGTAATCCGCAATTACCTGCTCGGCGTATTTTCTTACGGCCCCTCGGTCAAGAAGGCCCCTTCGCACGAAACGCGGCTCATCGTAAGTCTCCGTTATCAGGTTTTCTTCGATAGAGAAATTCAAGACCAATCCCTGTGTTATGCGGTTTGCGGGAATGTGTGCCAGACCCTTTCTGATGAGGTCCTTGGTGGAGGCGGTAACGATATCAGTTTCGTAAAAGAGGACGCGTCCAGACGTAGGCCTTCTTACTCCTATGATGCAGTCCACGAGTTCTTGTTGTCCATTCCCATCCACACCTGCGATACCGACGATTTCCCCGGCCCTAATTTTGAGGTTGACGTTATCGAGTTTAGGCTTACCCGCCTTCTCTTTAAGGCATAGGCCTTCGATGGTTAGGACAGGTTCTCCGGGCTCTTTCGGTTTCTTGGGGATATTTAGGAACACCTCTCTGCCCACCATCAACCTCGAAAGGAGTGTTGGGTCACTTTCCTTCCGATCCAAAGTGGCGACGGCTCTGCCGTCCCTTAGGACGGTGATACTGTCGCATATGTCCATGACCTCATTCAACTTATGAGTGATAAAGATGATGGTACACCCTTGGCTTACGAATTGCCGGATCATCCTGAAAAGGTCGTCGCTCTCCTGAGGAGTGAGGACGGAAGTGGGTTCGTCCATTATCAACAGGTCGGCTCCCCGAAAGAGCGCCTTCAAGATCTCGGTTCTCTGCTGGGCACCTACTGCGAGATCCTCCACTCGGGCGTCTAAATCTACGGAGAGACCAAATTGTTCGTATGTTTCCTCGACTTTGCGACGAGCGACATGAGGTGAGAGTGGCAGACCGAGTATTACGTTTTCCAGTACTGTAAAGGAGGGGATCAGCATAAAGTGCTGATGTATCATGCCTATCCCGAGATCAATCGCGTTCCTGGGAGAAGAGATTTCCACCTTTCGTCCCCTGAGGAATATATCCCCGGAATCCGGACGGTATAAGCCATAAAGGATTTTCATGAGTGTGGACTTTCCGGCGCCGTTTTCCCCCAAGAGTGCATGAACCGTACCTTTTTTGACCGTAAGAGATACGTGGTCGTTTGCACGGATTGTGCCGAACGTCTTCACTATGTCCTTCATATGGAGAAAAGGCGCGTCCTGCGTCATGGTATTCAGTCTCCAATGCTTTACCCGGCAGTCCCTTGTCTGTCTCTGACGGTTTCTCATGAACCTGATATTCTTCTGATAAGCCTGATATCCTGATATTTTTCTGATGAGCCTGATATTTCGATAACTCTTACTCGAATCCTTCAACACGACTTAAGTTAGCAGTTTTGGGTTAAGAATGGCTACATAACTTGCGTATCCAAAGCAGGGATAGCCGGCGTATTGTAGAAGCTACAAGACCACTTGCGGCCAGCGGCCGGTTACGGCTACGAGGAGGGGAAACCAGTTGGAGGACTTTATGCATACCAGAGATGCCAAAATCAAAGTTCTAGGAATAGTGGGTAGCCCTAAGAGGGGCGCCACTTACAGAGCAGTCAAGGAGGCTTTGGATGCGGCTTCAACGGTACCGGAAGTGTCCGTTGATATGATAGAACTCCGAGGCAAGAAAATTAGCTTTTGTATACACTGCAACAAGTGCATTAAGAACGGTCTTCGCTATTGTCCTACCTTCCCGGAGGACGACATGAGAGATTTATATCAGCCCATGATCGAGGCGGATGCGTACATAATCGGGTCTCCTGTTTACCAAATGACGGTGACGGGACAGCTTCAAACGTTCTTCAACAGACTGAGGCCTATTGCTCCACTCTTCACTGAAGGGCTTTTTGCCACGAAGGTAGGCGGGGCCATAGCAGTGGGGGGGACGCGCAATGGCGGCCAGGAAACTACCCTCGAGACCATCAACAACTTCTTCTTTTGCACGGGAGTGGTCGTGGTAAGCGGTGGTGTACTGGCCTACAACGGTGGTGCTATATGGTCCAAAGACAGGGGGGCCAAGGGTACGGAGGAAGATGAAGTGGGAATGCGAACACTGCGTGTTATGGGTCGCCGCGTTGCTCACATAGCGAGAGTCATGAAGTATGGCGTGGCGAACCTGCCAAAACCGTTCAGTTCAAGTGAACTTGCGGGTATCGATCAAGAGGAGATGCGAAAGGGGTTCGAAATACGGGATAGGCTCAGGGAGGACGAAGAGCTTGAGGAAAGGAGGACATTTTCATGACGAATCCCGCTCTGTGGGCGATCACAGGTTTCACCTCCTCGGTGGATTCAGGAAAGGAAGACATTTTCAAGACGAATCCCGTGCCTCCCGTTTACGAGGAAGAAGCATCTACGGGCCAGCAGGTCATCGCCCTGACCTTCGACGGCGGGCCGGAACCGGAGGTGACCACGAGGCTTCTCGACGTACTCGATAAGAACGGGGCCAAGGCAACGTTCTTTCTGGAAGGGAGGAAGGTCGACGCCCGTCCCGAGCTCGCGAAACTCATCCTCGACAGGGGATACGAAGTCGGAAACCACTCCTATAACCACCCTCGATTGACTGAACTTGAACGAGCGAAGATCGAAAAGGAGATACTGGACACCAGCGCGGCGATCGAGCGCGCCACGGGCACGCGTCCCTTGTTCTTCAGGCCGCCGTGGGGTGATTGGGATCTCTTGGTGGAAGAGATTGCTAATGCGGCCGGCCTCAAGATGATACTTTGGAGTTTCGGCACCGATGACTGGAGAATTCCGGACCCTAAGATCGTGGCAGATAATCTCGTTCACCGCGCCTACCACCGAGCAATAGCCATACTGCATCAGCACCCACATGTTCCCGATGCCTTGGCCATAGCGCTGCCGCGATTGGCGGACAAAGGGTACAGGTTCGTCGCAGTCTCGGAGCTGATAAAGCACGGGGATAATGCCGGCGCGACTGTAGCTGGTTCGTGACCTTAGATAAATCACAAACCGAAGATCCCGCTTCCTTGAGTGAAGGTTACACCATCAGAAGGAATATTATCTCAGACGGAGAAAATCTAGACACGAGTGGGAAAGTGGACCGTAAAGTGGGCCATACCGTTGGAATTGTCTATAAAGTCGGAATGGCCCTTTCATTTGCCCCGGAGACAAAGGCCTTTAAACCCTGGGGGAACCGGGCTAAGCGTTCAGTTTCCGAAGAGAAAAGGAGGCACTGGCGAGCGGTAGACTATGCCGAGCAGTAGACTAGACCGGTGATGAAGGGGTGGTTCCTGAGAAGGGCATATTCGTAGGAGTCGACGTGGTTTCCATGGGCCTACAGTCTTGAAGGAGGGAAAAGTCAATGCTCACCAAGGAAGAGCTCCTGGCGAAGGCCAAGAAACCGGCTCAAGATGCCATGATCATGCATCCGTTTTACCGCGGCAAGATCCAAGTCGTTCCTCGATGTGCGGTGCGAAGCCTCGATGACTTCGCAATTTGGTATACCCCGGGGGTGGCCGAACCGTGCAAGGCCATCAAGCAGAATAAAGAGTTGGTCTACGAGCACACGTGCAAATGGAACACGGTAGCTGTGGTATCCGACGGTACGAGAGTTCTCGGTCTCGGAGACATAGGCCCTGAGGCCGCGATGCCCGTCATGGAAGGCAAAGCCCTTCTGTTCAAGTACTTGGGAGGGGTTGACGCGGTACCCATATGCCTCGATACCAAAGATCCCGATGAGTTCGTGAAGACCGTGAAGTACCTCCAGCCGTCTTTCGGGGGCATCAACCTCGAGGATATCGCTCAGCCGAAGTGCTTCGGAATACTGGAACGCCTCCGCAAGGAGATGGAGATACCGGTTTGGCACGACGATCAGCAGGGTACGGCGGCGGTCACGCTGGCGGGCCTCATCAACGCGGTGAAGCTCGTCGGAAAGAAGATGGATGAGGTAAAGATAAGCATGATCGGAGCCGGGGCCGCCAACATCCGTATCGCGTGGGTGATAATAGCGGCGGGCGTGAAACCCGGAAACATCATCATGACCGACAGTAAGGGGATACTCCACCCAGGGCGCACCGAATTGAAAGAACAGTTCAAAGAGAAGTGGGAACTCTGCCTCACCACCAACTCCGAAGGGCGGGTCGGCGGTGTAGCCGACGCCATCAAGGGGACCGACGTCCTCATAGCCCTTTCGACGCCTGGCCCGGACACCATAAAGAAAGAATGGATCAAGACCATGAACGACGACGCCATCGTCTTCGCCTGCGCCAACCCCATCCCGGAGATATGGCCGTGGGAGGCGAAGGAAGCGGGGGCGCGCATCGTGGCCACCGGCCGCTCCGACTTCCCGAATCAGGTGAACAACTCCCTCGGGTTCCCCGCGATCTTCCGCGGCGCCCTTGATGTAAGGGCGAAGACCATTACCGATGAGATGTGCATCGCCGCTGCGGAGGAGCTCGCCCGCTACGCTGAGGAAAAAGGCCTCCTCTCAGAGGAGTACCTCATCCCGACGATGGACGAGTGGGAGGTATTCCCGCGTGAGGCGGCTGCAGTGGGTGCTAAAGCCGTGGAACAGGGCGTTGCCCGTATCAACGTGAGCAAGGAAGACCTATACAAGAAAGCGGAAGAACTCATTTCCATGGCACGGGAAGAGACGAAGCTCCTGATGGAAAAGGGCTTGATACCGCCGGCACCCATAGACTAGGCGTAATGTCCGATCCGGCTCTATGGACTATCCATTTAAGGAGACGGGCGGGAGAGAGACGGTGCGGTGACGGCAGTTTAGGAAAATGGACGGCAATCGTCTGGAACGCAACGGGAAGGATGAAGTATAAGGCAAAAAGAATGTCAAGGTAAAAAGCAGTGGAAGGCGTGAAGGGAGTAGGCCTGAGCGTCCGGGCGAGGGCTCACTCCCCGTCATCTGTGTATTATATGTATGGATCTCGTATATGCATGGATCGCGAAATTCAATGGGCGGAGTAAAGTGCGGCAGACAATTGGAGTAAAGAGCAGTAGATGATGGATGTAGTACGTATCAACTGCGAGGAACTCGAAGCGTTCGTAACGACGATACTGACGCGGGCGGGGGTGCCCGACCATGAGGCGATCATCGTCGCTGACTGCATCGTATCAGCGGACCGAAGAGGGATCGCTTCTCACGGTGTCAGCAGGTTGCCCGTCTATCTCGCGAAAGTCGAAGCGGGGTCAATGGAAAGGGCGACGCGCATCGAAATCCTCCGCGAATCTCAGTCGGCCGCACTGCTCAGCGGGGGAAACGGGTGGGGCCCGGTGGCGGGTAAAGGCGCCATGGAGCTTGCCATCGAGAAGGCGTCGCGCACGGGAGCGGCATTCGTCGGAGTGCGAGAATCCAATCATTTCGGCATCGCTGCCTATTATGCAATGATGGCCCTGGGTCACGACATGATAGGAATAGCCTTGACCAACTCCACCCCACTTATGGCCCCCTGGGGCAGCCGTCAGGCATATCTCGGTACGAACCCGATTTCCGTAGCGGTCCCGGCGGGGCGGGAGAGACCGATCGTATATGATGGTGCCACAAGCGTTGCAAACAGGGGGAAGCTCGTCCTCGCATCGCGCCGGGGGGAAAGCGTTCCGAATGAATGGGCCATCGACCCCCAGGGTCACCCGACCACGGACCCGGCGGCGGGGCTGAAAGGTGCGTTACTTCCCATTGGAAAGTACAAGGGATCGGGGCTGGCGATCATGGTAGATGTGTTATGCGGGGTTCTGACGGGAGGCCTGTTCGGTTCTGCAGTCGGGGACCTTTATGATGCGTCGTCATGTTCGGGAGTAGGGCATTTCTTCGGCGCTCTGAAGGTCGACTGCTTTATGCCGGTTGACGAGTTCAAGGAGCGTGTCGATGCCTTTGTAAGAGAGATAAGATCCCTTCCTAAGGCGGAGGGCGTAGGGCGAATCTACCTGCCTGGTGAAATCGAGTTCGAAAAAGAGGAGGAATCGATGCGCTTAGGGATTGCCTTAGATAGGGGGGTATTGAATGACCTCAACGAGGTCGCGGCGAGGTACGACGTACGCAAGATAGGCGACGAGAAGGTCGGTTGACTTCGGGATTTCCTCCTTCATACCACCTTTGTACCACGATGGCAGAACACCTTGCGATGGTTGTATATACTAAGGACGGAATTCAGGTGCTTCGGGCCCTTTGCGAGGGCCGCATTGTCTTACGATCGTGTTGTACGTAGGGGCGAGGGGGCTGTGTGCTCCTTCAATTCATTGAGGATGATAACCCCCTCGCACCTCCGATTCGCTAAAATGTACTGCTATCGACATCACCAGGCGGGAGAGATCCGCCTTTCGGTCATCATCCGGTTGAACGTATCACCCGATACGCCCCGGTGCGGTGACACGGAACTAAAAAAGGAATGAGAACCCTGCTCTTGCCCCTTTAGACTTTGGCGAGCTCATTACCCATTTTTCTCATCAGTCTCTTGGGCTTTTCCCGTCCGCCCGGAAGACATCTCCTTGGCGCTGCGTTTGATTACGAAGTACCCTATGACGATCAAAACCACGAAGGCTGTTACGTAGAGCCACTCATACGCCGACACGTCTTTCCCCTCCCGGAACTGTACTATCCGATAGGCCTTAGGCTCCAGATTCTATACCGAACCTAGGCTGTTGTTCGGACGGTGAAGGCTCACCCCTGTTGAAAGCTCGACTATGAACGCGTCTCCAGAGTGCTTACCGAATAGTTAGTTTCAGCTGAAAAACTCCCAGCCTGGACCTTGAAAAAAGCATACAGAACAAGGGATTCCGAATCTCCTTGGTGAATGGTAATAGTAGCAGACTAAACCATCCAAGGAGGGGAATCCCCGTGTTG
>DUSP01000042.1 GCA_012842575.1 Clostridia bacterium | reverse complement strand
TGTTGACCGCCTCCCACATGATCGCCCTCTCTTCCTGTTCACCCCAGCCCGGGAATTCGCTTAAAGGCGCAGTGGCTTCCTTCGTCCGCCACACTTCGTAACCGACCTTACATATGACAGGCATGGAGAGCATCTTATCTCCGCCGAGGGCCCCGAGCCTGATCCGTTCCATGATGGAGTACACGTACTCGATGCCATACCCGAGCGCAGCGGCTGTGGGATCGATCACGATGCGTGATACGGGCAGATTCATCTCGGTGATCAGGATGTTGAGCTGCTTACAGATATTGATATCTATAGGCGACTGCGCTATTATCGAGTGCTTGTGAACCATACACGTCGCCGTGAGAGTCTTGTAGTTGTCTTGAGTGGCCGTTCCCAGGAGGAGGTTTTCACCCGCCGCCGCCTCCGCCACCACCGGCATGACGACGTTATCCTTTTCATCGTTACCGCAGCCGCTCACGATGAGAGGTACGCCCACCGCGCCCAAGACCGATTTCACCGCCTCAGCGCAGTGGTCGGGGGAAGCGTTCTCGCCCTCCGGGTCGGCGGAAAGGAGGGTCATATAGACGAGATCTGCTCCGTATTATTCGACGCACTTCTTGGCCCATGCGGCAGGGTCGTCCAAAACGTCGGCGTAGTGCCGCTTCAAGGCGTCGTTCCAGGGTGGTACGCAATCGGTGATCTCCAAAGCGATGACCGGCCGGTTGGGCATTTCCCCTTCGAAGTGAAGGAAGGGCAGGGTAGTCTCGCCGCCCACCGTGATTGTATGACTCCTCGTACCGCCTTGTTCCGCGGTGGCTCCCAACACGACCTCCCCTACACGACTTGAATACTTCTCCTTAATCCTTTCCACTGCCATAGACTTCCCCCCGGTCGAATTTGTGCTGAGCCCGTTCTCCGGCTCCTCCTTCATCGGCCTCTTCCTCAGCCTTTCGGGCTTACGTCCGTCCTTCACGGGGCATGTTCCGTCAAATCCCCGTTTTGGACGCGATGTCAAAAACCGCCCTCACGGAGCTCGCCTCAAAGGGTAGGTCTATCAAAGGTTTACCCTCGAGGTCGTTGGCAACGATGGCATCGTCGTAAGGCACCCACCCCGCCAGTTCGATGCCGCAACCTGCAATTTCGGGGGAGAGGGCCTCGATGTCCCCTTCCCTCACCTTAGCCAGTACAAGCCATACTCTCTCCACTTCGAGATCCAAGGACTCCACGAGGTCCTTTATTCTACGCGCCGAGCGTATTCCCCTCACTGTGGGGTCGCTGGTCACGATCATGACATCGACATCCTGGGCGACTCTACGGCTTAAATGTTCGAGTCCGGCCTCGTTATCCATGACCAAGTACGGGTAATTGGCGCTCAACCGACCCAGGTATCGCTTCAGAATGTCATTGGGATAACAATAACATCCGGGCCCCTCAGGCCCTCCCATGGCGAGGAGATCCACAGACTTTCCTTCCGCCAATGAAGAGGCGAGTCTGTACTCTATGTACATGTCTTTGGTCATGCCGCCCGGCAATTCCTTCGACGTCTTTATCTCGCTCAGAATTTCGGATACCATGGCACGAGGCTCAAGACCCAATGCCTCTCCGAGATTGGCGTTGGGGTCGGCGTCCACCGCCAAAACCGGAGACTTGCCGGTCGCCAACAAATACTTTATGAGCAGCGCCGCAAGGGTGGTCTTGCCCGTTCCTCCCTTGCCGGCAATCGAAATGTGCACGCTTCCACCACCATTTCACTTCATACCCGCCGCAAGCGTCCGAACATGGCGTATGCCCTTTTCTTCTTCGCCCACTTTTCGCGATGCGGGGCCGTCCCCTGCGCCCCCGCCCTCACCGCTCTTGGTCGACAGGGATAACGACGGGAAAAGCTCGAGGTTCGTATGGGGCAAAAACAGTGCCGAGACGAACTCTTCCATGAACGTATTGCCGACGCTGAGCTCAAGATAAGTGATCTTTCGCGCGATCTCTCGAGCCCTCTCCCGCGCTTGGCGAGAGAGAAGACAAAGCTTTGCGCCGTACACCGAGGTGTTTCCCACGAACCGATACTTGTTGCGGGGCACATCTGGTACGAGGCCTATGGTGACGGCTTCTTCGAGGTCGATGAAGTTACCGAATCCCCCCGCGACGTATATCTTTGATATGCTTTCGAGATCGACCCCTACGGACGAGATCAGCGACCTTATCCCGGCAAAAACGGCGGCCTTGGCGCGGAGGAGGTTTTCGATGTCGCTTTGGGTTATCACGATGTCCCTGTCTCCTCCGGACTCCTCCGCCCTGACCAACACGAATTCGTATCCTTCATCGGTCTTCCTCAGGCGATCGGTTTTCAAGCCCGAAGAAAAGCGTCCAGCCCGATCTATCACTCCCGACCGCCAGAACTCGGCCAGCGCACCGATCA
>DUSP01000129.1 GCA_012842575.1 Clostridia bacterium | reverse complement strand
CAGAGAATTCACGGTGGATTGGGTAAAGGGGCTTCTTAGACCAGCCTGCCGTCAGACCAAAGGGGGTGAGGCGCCGTGGCCTTCTTCCAAATAGAAGGATTGACAAAACGTTTCGGGGGACTTACGGCCATCGACAATTTCAACCTGGAGATGGAGGAAGGAGAGCTCGTCGGGCTGATCGGACCGAACGGCGCCGGCAAGACTACGGTATTCAACGTGGTGAACGGCATATACAAGCCTACCTCCGGCAAGGTATTGTTCAAAGGGAACGACATCACCGGTTTTCCGCCTCACAAGGTAGCTCAAATGGGCGTAGGGAGGACATTTCAGAACATACGGTTGTTCAGCAACCTGACCGTATTCGAAAACGTGAGAATCGCATGCCATCTGATGGCGGGGTATAATGTGGCCCATGCCTTACTTCGCACCGGTAGACAGCGCCGTGAGGACGGGGAGATATCGAAGCGGGTGCACAACCTGCTCGAATTGGTGGGACTCGAAGACCGGTGGAACGAAAAGGCTAAAACCCTCCCGTACGGGCACCAGAGAAAACTCGAGATCGCCCGTGCCCTGGCGCTCAATCCGAGCCTGATCCTCCTCGACGAGCCCGCTGCCGGCATGAATCCTCAAGAATCGGCAGACCTCGTTGAATTCATAAAGCAAATTAGAAAGCAGTTTTCCTTGACCATATTCCTCATAGAACACCACATGGACGTAGTAATGGAGATCTGCGAGCGGATATATGTCATGAATTTCGGGCGCACTATAGCCATAGGTACACCCGAAGAGGTGCAAAACAATCCCGACGTAATCGAAGCCTATTTGGGTGAACCAGAAGAGGAGACCGCTTGAGGGGAGGGGGGAAATGATGCTCGAGGTAAAGGACCTTGACGTGTTCTACGGGGGAATTCATGCCTTAAGAGGCGTTTCCGTGAGGGTAGACCAAGGGGAAATCGTTTCCATCGTAGGCGCAAACGGTGCTGGTAAGTCGACGCTCCTCAGAACCATATGCGGGGTAGTGCGACCCAAGAACGGCCAGGTGATATTCGAAGGAAAAGATATTACCCGTATGCCCCCACATGCCATAACCGCCCTGGGCATAGGCCATGCCCCTGAAGGCCGGAGGGCTTTCGCGAATCTGTCGGTCATGGAGAATCTCGAGATGGGCGCATTTCTCGTCAAAAGCCCAAAAGCCTTCAAAGATTCTCTGGATTTCGTCTTCAACCTCTTCCCCAGGCTAAAAGAGCGCTCGAAGCAGCGCGCGGGAACCCTTTCCGGCGGGGAACAGCAGATGCTGGCCATCGGACGCGCCCTCATGATGCGACCGAAACTCCTCCTCATGGATGAACCCTCGCTCGGGCTGGCACCGGTCCTCGTCACCGCAATATTCGACACCATCCTGGAGATAAATAAGGCCGGGACGGCAATCCTCCTCGTTGAACAGAACGCTCGGAAGGCCCTCATGGCGGCCCACCGCGCCTACGTCCTGGAGACGGGAAGCGTGACCATGGAGGGAGAAGCGGCGATGATTGCAAAAGACCCTGCCGTGCAAAAAGCGTATCTCGGCAAAAAAGGCGCGGCCGCCGCGGGCATTGTCGCTACCGTCTCGGGGTAAACTTAAATTGTGGATTACCGCGGAGGCATAGTATAAAGGGCGAAAGAAGAGGTCCCGAGTGGACGTGCACCTGGGCGTGCAGCGCAGCGGAGCTGCCGCACATGGGACGCTCCAGGTAAACTTAAACTGTAGATCCGTGGCGGAGGAGCGGAAGACGCGGGAGGATATCAAATGCCGCTGGTTTCGAGCAAGAGTCTCTTGGATTCGGCGTTTCGAGAAAACTATGCTCTCGGAGCTTTCAACGCCAACAACCTCGAGTATGTACAGGGGATAGTTGAGGGAGCTAGAGCAGAGGCGTCCCCGGTGATCATCCAAGCCAGCCCCGGAGCCATTGCCTACCTGGGCATTGACTATATAGCCGCCATAGTAAAGGTTGCGGCCGAGTCAGTGCCCATTCCCGTCGTTCTGCATCTGGACCATGGAAAAGACCTCGACATCGTAGCCGAGTGCGTAAAAAAAGGCTTTACGTCGGTGATGTTTGACGGCTCGGCTTACGATTTTGAAGAGAACGTGAGGCTCACCCGTGAGGCGGTCGACATAGCCCATCGAAAGGGAGTGCCATGTGAGGGCGAGTTGGGAAAGGTCCCTTCGAGCGACCGTAACTGGACGCGGGAGGAACTTGAAAAGTTGATGACGTCTCCCGAAGAAGCCAGGGAATTCGTGAGCCGTACGGGAGTGGATTCCTTGGCCGTGTCGGTGGGAAGCGTTCACCAGATGAAAGAGAAAGCGGCGGAACTGGACATAGACCGCATACGCGCCATCCGTTCTCAAGTGCATGTGCCCCTGGTCCTTCACGGTTCATCCGGTGTTTCGGACGAAAGCCTCGCCAGGGCCGTGAAAGCCGGGATATGTAAGGTCAATATAGCTACGCTGCTCAATATGGCGTTTTCCCGCGCCGTCAAGGACACCTTTGCCAGGGAACCTGAAGAGATAGATCCGAGAAAGATCCTTGGGCCAGCCCGAGATGCTGTGGCTTCCGTCGTTGCCGAGAGGATCAGGCTCTTGGGGAGTTCAAGAAAGGCCGGCTGACCCAGTTGACCGGAAGCCGGGGGCGGGGCTGAGCAGAAGGGAGAGGCCTGTTAACCGGTAGCTCGAGGCCGGTTGGCCGGGATCGGTGAGGAAGGCGACGAAGGGGAGGGTGATAAGGGGCGAACGGTTTTGAGGATAGGCGTTTTGACCGGCGGTGGCGACTGCGCAGGGTTGAATGCAGCCATCAGAGCGGTAGTTCGGGGTGCCCAAGAGCACGGACACGAGGTACTCGGAATCCCCGAGGGCTGGGCCGGCGTCATGCGAGGAGAGACAGTACCCCTGTCGTGGGAAGGGGTGGAGGAAATTCTCGCGCAGGGCGGCACGGTTTTGGGCACTTCCCGGACAAACCCAATGAAATCACCCGAGGGCCCCGTGGAGGCCTTGAAAAACATCGAAAAGATGCGTCTGGATGCGCTGATACCCATCGGAGGGGACGACACCCTCGGCGTAGCCGCGCGGTTGTCGGAAATGGGTCTTCCGTGCGTGGGCATACCGAAGACCATGGATAACGACGTTTGGGGTACCGACTACACCATAGGTTTTCACAGCGCGGCATCGGTGGCGACCGACGCCGTTTGTAGATTAAAGACCACAGCCCGCTCACATAGGCGGGTCATTGCGTTGGAGGTCATGGGTCGAGAAGCGGGTTGGGTGGCCCTGCATTCCGGCATAGCCGGGGGAGCTCACTATACCCTCATACCCGAAGTGCCGGTGAGCGTAGACGAAGTGTGCGATTATCTAGAAGAACGAAAGCGGCGGGGAAGGCAGTTTACCGTGCTGGTGGTGGCGGAAGGAGTGACATTGTCGGGGGTCTCCGAAACCTCCCCGGATTATATGCGGGATTACATGGTCGAGATGTCGGAGGAGGTTAGTCCCCGCGACTGCTCTACTCCCCAAAGGCACTCCGGCATAGGGACTCGGTATCGCCCGGAACGTGGTAGAACCCGAACGGACGAGAGATCACTCGTTCCCACGACAGCGCGTAACGTTACGGTCGACGAATTCGGCCATGTCAAACTCGGGGGCGTAAGTGAGGTTTTGAGTCGTGAGGTCAAAGAGCGCACGGGCCTCGACGTGAAAACCAACATCCTCGGGTATATACAGAGGGGCGGCTCCCCAACGCCTTTCGATCGAATTTTGGCCTCTCGAATGGGATTGAAGGCGGTGGATCTGGTGACCCGAGGACGGTACGGCGTCATGGTAGCCCTACAGGGCGACACGATCCGGGAAGTACCGATTACGGAAGTTTTAGGGCGCCAAAGGCTTGTTGATAGGGATCTCTACGAGTCTCTGAAGCTCCTCATCAAGGTCTTATGAGTATTAAACTTCCTGCCGCGTCACGAAAGCGCCAGCCTATCGTCAAACTCGAGCCTATCGTCAAATTAGGATAACCCTTTCCAAGCCACCCTTTAAGCGGCAGGACCTCGGCATTTTGTGTAGTATTCTAAGGATTCGTCTAAAGATTCGTCTGCGAATGAAAATTCGTCGATCCGTCCGCGAAAAAACCGCCATCACAAAGAAGAGTCACGAAATGTTCGAGGAGTGGTCTTATTGTTAATGTCACAAGCCTTGTTCCCCACCATGAGGGAAACGCCGGCCGAAGCGGAAATCACAAGCCATCAGCTGATGCTCCGCGCCGGGCTGATCAGGAGAGTGGCCCCAGGCATTTATAATCTCTTGCCCTTTGGGTTTCGGGCCGTCAAGAAGGTCGAGCAAATAGTGCGAGAAGAGATGGACCGAAAAGGTGCTCAGGAACTCCTCATGCCCGTGATACTTCCCGCCGAGCCGTGGATCGAAACCGGGCGGTGGACCGCCTACGGCGACGACATGTTCCGCCTAAAAGATCGCCACGGTAAGGATTTTTGCCTCGCACCGACCCACGAGGAATGCATAACCACCCTAGTGAGGAACGAAGTGACCTCCTACAGACAGCTCCCCCTCCTCCTTTATCACATTACGAACAAATACCGCGACGAAGTGAGGCCGCGCTTCGGCGTTATGAGGGCGCGGGAGTTCATCATGAAGGACCTGTATTCATTCGACGCTACCGTAGAGGGTCTGCTCGAGAGCTACAACAAGATGTACGATGCGTACTGCAAGGTTTTTGACCGTTGTGGCCTGGTATACAGAGCCGTCGAAGCCGATCCGGGGGCCATAGGGGGTTCAGGGAGCCACGAGTTTATGGCGCTTGCCGATTACGGGGAGGCACTCATAGCATATTGTGACGCATGCGGCTTTGCCGCAAACGTAGAGAAGGCGGAAGTCGTTCCGGGACAAGCCGGGCTTTACGACGTTCATCCAAACGTTCATCCAAAAATGCTCGAACAAAAAACGCCCGAAGCGGCGGGAACGGTCGCCCCGAAGCCACAGCGACGAAAAGCCTTGAAAAAAGTGGCCACGCCCAACGTCCATACTATCCAGGATGTAGTAGACTATCTCGGTGTGCCCGTGACGGATACGGTGAAAACCCTCTTCTGCTGGGCGCTCCGACCTGACGGCACGAAGGAGTTGGTAGCAGGTGTGGTCCGGGGAGATAGGGAGCTGAACCTGGTGAAGCTCAAGAACCTCCTAGGGGCGGTCGAAACATACCTTGCTGAGGCCGGAGAAGTCCTCCAGCACGCATCGGTCCCGGTGGGGTCCGCAGGCCCTGTGGGGCTTCGCGGTATCCGTGTGTTTGCCGACGTCGAGGTCGAGGCGATGACCAACTTCGTCTGTGGCGCCAACGAGGAGGGCTACCACTACATAAACGTCAATGCGCCCCGAGACTTCCAACCTGAAAAATATGCCGATCTTCGCGTAGTAGCCCAGGGGGATGTCTGTCCGAGGTGCAGGAAGGAACGCCTGGAGTTTGCAAGGGGTATCGAAGTCGGTCAGGTGTTCAAGTTGTGGACGAAGTACAGCGAAGCGCTGGGTTGTACCTTTACCGACGAGAAGGGCGAAAAACGGCCCATGCAGATGGGCTGTTACGGCATCGGCATCACGAGAACCGTGGCTGCCGTCATCGAGCAGAACCATGACGACAAAGGGATACTTTGGCCGATGAGCGTCGCCCCGTACCATGCCGTGGTTATGCCGGTCAACTCGAAGGATTCCCGGCAGATGGAGGTCGCCCGACAGGTTTACGCGGAAATGACTG
Source organism: Clostridia bacterium (assembly GCA_012842575.1). GTDB lineage: Bacteria > Bacillota > Sulfobacillia > DUSP01 > DUSP01 > DUSP01. The sequence continues at coordinate 6,441 of DUSP01000129.1, read as the reverse complement.
ACCTCGGGGTGGACACCCTCCTTGACGACCGCGACGAGAGGGCCGGAGTGAAGTTCATGGACGCCGACCTCATGGGCTTTCCTTATAGGATTACCGTGGGACAGACCCTCGCCGAGAAGGGCGTGGTGGAGATAAGGTCGAGAAGAACCGGTCACGTTGACTTCGTTTCACCCGAGGCGGCCGCAGGAACGGTGCGGACCCTTGTTGAGAAAGCACTTGCCGACGTGAACGGATCGAAGTAAACGGTTGAGTGAGGCATGACCCTCGAATCCCGGAGTGGCCGCACTTTTTGCCGGAACGAGCGTATCGCTCGGAGCGGGTGGGATGAGATACTGGATACCTTGCCCTTGCCGAAAGGAAGCAGTGCGAGTTCTGGACGGCCGATACGGCTTTTACCCGGGTTGCGTCAGCTCGATCCGTTCGTGCGAATCCTGCCGCAAAATTAGGGCTTTGTATCCGTTAGATCCATGATACCGAGTTTTCCGATCCTGTATTGTAGGGTCGACCGTGGAACCCGTAAAAGCTTGGCGGCCCTTGCCACATTACCCCTACATGCCTTCAGGGCCTGTATGATGCATTCCTTCTCCGCCTCCGCTATCTGTTGTTTCAGGGGTTTACCTGCCAGCCTTTGTTTGACGGACGGGGCTTGGGTCGAGGCGAGGTTTTTCATGGCTCTCACGAGGAATGCGGACAAGTGAGCGGTCTCTATGAACCTTCCCGGCAGAAGGTTCATGGCCGCTTCGATGGTATGCTTCAATTCGCGGACATTACCCGGCCAGGAATACCTTTGAAATATGTCCATGACTTCGGCGCTTACGCCTTCTACCGAGGAATTGAGGGCAGCGTTTCGTAAGGCTATAAAGTGTCTGACGAGAAGCGGTATGTCCTCGCGTCTCTCGCGTAACGGAGGAATCCTGAAGGAAACCACGTTTAACCTGTAATACATGTCGGCGCGAAGAGCGCCAGCCTCGACGCACTCGGCCGGATCGCTGCTGGTGGAAGCGATTATGCGAACATCTACTGATCTCAGTTTCGTGTCGCCGAGCCGCCGCACTTGCCCCGATTCCAGAACGCGCAGGAGCTTGGCCTGTAGCCCCAGGGGCATCGAATTCAGTTCATCTAAGTAGAGCGTACCGCCGTGCGCGAGTTCAAACAGGCCGGGGCGGTCGGCGGAACCGGTAAAACTACCCCTTACGGTTCCGAAAAAGATCCCCTCGAGCAATGTCTCCGGTAAAGCGGAGCAGTTTTGGGCGACGAACGGTCCGGCCCGCCTCCTGGAAGCGTTGTGAATGGCCTGTACGAATAACTCCTTACCCGTTCCCGTTTCTCCCCAAATCAGGACGGGGGAAGAGGTGTTCGCCGCCTTTTTCGCTATCTCCTTTAGGGAAAGGATTTCCGGGCTTTCTCCGATTATGTCGTCGAGAGTGAACGTAGCCCGCGCTTCGACGACCTCTGGACTTCCCTTTCGGCGGCCATGGAGTTCGGCCCTTAAGTCGCTTATGGCGTCCACAAGCGCTTTGATCTTGGTTATGTCCTTCGACACCTCGACGGCGCCAACCACCTCACCTTTCTTGAACAGGGGAAAAGTGGAGTTGACCGTGGTAATTGATGCGCCTCGCTGGGTGATATAAGTCTGTTGGCGATTGAGAATGGGAACTCCGGTCGACACTGCCCGGAGTAGAGTGCTCGTGTCGCGGGTCAGTGAAGGGTATACCGTCAGTATATGCCGCCCTATCACTTCTTCTGGATCCAAACCGTCCATCTCGGCGGCGGCCCTGTTGTAGAAAACGGTCTTACCGGTCTTGTCGATGACGTGGATTGCTTCCTCGATACAATCCATTATCTCCGAAAGCAAAAAATCATCCACTCCCGCCATCACTCCTCCATCGATGTGACCCTTAAATTCCACGCGTCTGGCTTTAAAACCTTCACCACACGCCAACTTTTCGGCACAACCTGGCAGGAGCGGTATTCGGGAGTGGAAAATGGCCTGTTGCATTAGTTACTGTACCAGCTCTTTTGCCACTCGGACCGCTCTGATCGCATCCTCCCCGTAAGCGTCTGCTCCGCACTTATGAGCCCAGTCTTCCGTGACAGGGGCACCGCCTACGATGACTTTCACCTTGTCCCTCAAGCCCTTCTCGGTTAACAGCTCGATGACTTCCCTCTGCCTTGGCATGGTGGTGGTGAGGAGCGCCGAAAGTCCCAGTATATCGGCTCCCACTTCTTTTACCTTGGCGACAAAGGTTTCGCCCGGTACGTCTACGCCCAGGTCGTACACCTCAAACCCGGCTGCGGAAAGCATCGAACCCACGATGCTCTTGCCGATGTCGTGGATGTCTCCTTGAACCGTGCCGAGCACCACGCGTCCTAAAACCTTTCGTTCGGCTTTTTGTTCTCTCAAAGCGGGTTCCAACACTGCCATGGCCGCTTTCATGGCCTCCGCCGATGCCACGAGTTCCGGAAGGAAATAGTCCCCCCTGGCAAACCAGTCTCCTGCCTTCTCGATGGCGGGCACGCAACCCTTTTCGATTACGTCGAGAGGGTTGAGACCCGAAGCCAGGGCCTGTTTAGCCAGTTCACCCGCCTCTTCTATTGACCCTTCAAAAACGGCCGCACCGATCTTTTCCACGATTTCGGACGGGACTTTACACATGCTTTACGCCTCCCTTTGCCAGTTCCATCTGCGCTTTCTTTATTACTTCGGCCATTTCCTTTCTCTGATCGTCGGGTATGGGGATGGTCTCGTGCGTCTCGAGCAGTCTCCTTGCGATTTCCGTGGCGGTTTCGAAGGCGCCCTTCTTGCCGTTGGCTTCCCAAACGTTGTATGGAGTCCGGTCGTATACGGTGGGCCTCCACAGGTCTTTCAGGTGGCGTCTCGTGTGCTTTTCGGCGAGGTAGTTCCCGCCTACGCCCACCTTCTTGATGACGTCGACGGCCAGGGTCTCATCGTTGACTTCGATGCCCTGCGCGAACATCCTGGCGATCTCATAAATCTCACAGTCCATAACCATCTGTTGGAAGCTCAAAATCTTGGATCCGTTGAGCATTCCGGCTCCGGTGAGCATGTCCGTACAGGTGAGGACCGGGGCGACGGTCGAAAAACTGTTATCAACGCCGGCCTGCCAATCGGGGACTTTGGCGCCGGTGGCCATGGCCCCCATAGAAAGCGGGATGCCGTAGAAATCGCAGATCTGATTGAACGCGCCACCGAGGAGGAAGTCTTCCGGGCCACCTCCGGTATAGCCGCCCGTACGGAGGTCTATAGCGGTGGGAGCGGCGGCGAAGAACACAGGGGCCCCGGGATGGGCTATCTCTATCAGTACAAGAGCACTCAGGCTGTCGATTGTGGTCACCACCAAGTTGCCGGCGAGCGTAGCGGGCGCTGTGGCACATGACATGGGCATGGGCATAAAGCCCGTGGGAATGCCGTATTCCGCTGCCACCAAGGAGGCCTCCAGACTCCCGCCGTCATGACCCAGAGGATCGGTGGCGCACTGCATGACCGAGAAGATGGGCCGCTTTTTCAAGTTATCTTTGCCACCTACGAGGATGGCTGCCATCTCGACGCAATAACGCGCGATTTCCTCGGAAATGATGGTTTCGGGTTGAACGTGTTTCGATGTACCGACGAAGCACGCCTCGAGCTCGTGCAAAGCCCTGGTTTCCGCGGGAACGTCTTGGGCGCTCACCATAGGCCCCCATACGAAAGCTATGCTGTCGAGGGCGTCGGCGAGTTTGGCGGAGTCGTGGACGTCTTTTTTCGTGGACGTACGTTTCTCCCCGGTGTAGAGGTCGTAAGTCTCCACCCCGCACCCGTCGGTAGATAGGTAGCAATGTTTACCGTCTAGGAGAAGGTCATCGTCAGGGTTCCGCGCCGCGAGGGTGTAAACCGACGGCGCCTTCTTGATGGCGTTCATCACCAAATCGCCTGGAAGCCTGGCGATCATCTTTTCGCGGTCCACCCTCGCTCCGGCACCCTCGAGGATGTCAAGGGCCTTGTGGGAGGGAAACCTGACGCCTACCTCCTCCATCACAAGAAGGGCGGCGTTATGGATCCGCTCTATGTCATCGGGAGAAAGAAACGAAAGCCTAAGCTTCGGTTCGATGGGTCGTATCCTCCGTCCGGGACTCATGAATCAAACCCTCCCATTCTCACGTCTTGTATTCTCTTGTGTCCCATATTCTCTTGGTGCTCTTTTTGGTTTATCCTTTCTCGTTTTTGTTACCGGTCTCGTTTTTGCAGGGCGCATATCCGGTGAGGCCCAAGCCACTGACTCTGAGGCGTACGAATCGATCTGAGGCATACGGTATCGATATGAGCAAATGGCGTGCCAATCTTGCGACGACCGCCGACATGCTCCGGAATCTAACCGGAATCTGAGTCGATAGTCGACGCGCGCGTCGTCTCGGCGCCTAAACCGGGGCACCTTCCGAGTTTGCCTTTGGGTCGGCACTGCCTCATACCTTAGCCAAAAAGACCGATAGTATGCCAAAAATTCGGTGGACAGCCGGACGGACAACCACCGTAAGACTGAGCGCTACGTGACCAGTACCCGCCACTTTTCCAAGCGATAAATGGTGCCAAAATACCGGCACATTTCGGCACTTCTCCGGAGTCCTAACTCCCGAGGCCCGAGCCGAAAGGGAGTTCCATACTTCTGACCACTGGGCTTACTGTTCGCCGATGGGTTTACCCCTTGAACTGAAGCACGTGCTCTTTCGGCCGGATTCGTCCAGGTCTGCACGGGTTAACACTCTCGCGCTGTACTCATTGGCATGACTATTGCGTGCGCTATGAACGGAGCTTTGGTCGCTTCCGTCGGACCCGCCTTTCGGTTCCACTTTATTTTCCAAGTTAACACGGCGGGTACGACGACTACGCCGTGGCCTCCGGCGCCTTTCGGTTCCACTTTATTTGCCAAGTTACCCACGGGAAGGTGCAAACGTAAACATGCCAAAGCTTGACTGGGGTGAGTGGATACTGATAGCCTGTTCCATCGCCCTTGCGAGAACCGATAAAAAAGCATAGCCTTCGCCCGGAAGCGCGAAAGGCACATTTTCGGCGATGCTTGTGAGCACCATCGTTTTTTTGTTTTTACTCATATGGTTAAATAAGTTAAGGTGGATAGAACAGACGGTGGCGGCCGCGATGGTATCCCTTGGGGTCTACTGTGGATTGAGTGCGCTCGATAAGACGCGAGGAAAAGTACCGGAAATAGAAGAGCCTGGTGTTGCAAGCGCCGATTGATGGCCCATGATGGCCTACGTTGGGGCTGCCGAAACGACCGGGGAGGACGGAGGAGGTTTTCAATATGGCACGTCCTAGATCGTATAAGGACATCGAAATCTGGCGGGACGTCACGGAGGAGGAGTGGAACGACTGGCATTGGCAAGTAAAAAACAGGGTGACAGATCTTGAGACCCTAAAACGGGTGGTCAACCTTTCCCCTGAAGAGGAAGAGGGCGTGAGACGGTGTCTTGGGACGTTCCGGATGGCCATTACGCCTTATTACGCGAGCCTCATTGATCCGGACGATCCGAATTGCCCCATCCGTAAACAAGCGGTCCCTAGCGGCAAAGAAGTCGAACCTTGCGAGTCTGATATGGAAGACCCGCTATACGAAGACATCGATTCCCCCGTGGAGGGTGTCACTCACCGCTACCCTGATCGGATCCTGTTCCTCGTGACGGATCAGTGCTCTATGTACTGTCGCCACTGTACGAGGCGGAGGCTCGTAGGCGAGACGGATAGCGCCCGCTCGCCGGACGAGATAGAGGCGGCGCTGGAGTACGTAAGATCGACTCCTGTGGTCAGGGACGTGCTCATATCGGGGGGTGACGGCCTCCTCATTTCAGACGACCGCTTAGAGTACATCATAAAGTCTCTGCGGGCCATAGATCACGTGGAGATCATCCGCATCGGAACCCGGACCCCTGTGGTCATGCCGCAACGGATCACACCCGAACTCTGTAAGATGCTTTCACGCTACCATCCGATTTACCTCAACACGCACTTCAATCACCCGAAAGAGTTGACCGAAGAAGCGGGAAGGGCGTGTGCGATGCTGGCGGACGCGGGTATCCCGTTGGGCAACCAAACCGTCCTCCTTCGCGGCATAAACGACTGTCCCGTGGTGATGAGGCAGCTCGTGCACGGTCTCTTGAAATTCAGGGTCAGGCCTTACTACCTCTACCAGTGCGACCTCTCGAGGGGCCTTTCCCACTTCCGTACCCCCGTCAGCAGGGGCATCGAGATTATCGAAATGCTGAGAGGGCACACCTCAGGATTGGCGGTTCCGACCTTCTGCATTGACGCTCCGGGAGGTGGAGGGAAGGTCCCGGTTGCCCCGCAGTATCTCATATCGTATGTTCCGGGGAAGGTGGTACTACGCAATTACGAGGGGGTCATCAGCGTCTACAGGGAACCCGTGGAAGACT
>DUSP01000160.1 GCA_012842575.1 Clostridia bacterium | reverse complement strand
GGGTTGTCCCGCCGTGGGCTCCTGCATGGACGTTTCTTGTGTGGCCCATCCAGGCAGGTGCCCACCGCCTCCACCGTATGCATAGCCACCGAACCCGCTCATTTCGGGCTGTCCCCGAGGACGTGTCGGCTGTCCTGCAGGGGATTCTTGCTGGGATATCTCCTGGGTCGCCCAGCCCGGAAGCGAGGGTTGGCCGCCGCCCGGCCCACCAAAGGCGTAGGCACCCCAGTAACCCCCCGCCGCAGTCGGACCGGTTGCGCCGGCAGCACCACCTACCTGTTGTCCGGCTTGCTGTTGTTGTGCTCTCCCGCCGGGTTCGAATCGCGCCCATCCGGGGAGACTACCGGGAGACGGCTGAGCGAATCCGCCATAGCCGCCGTATCCCGCCATTCCCGCTTGTGGACCTTGGGCGATACCAGGTTGCATTCCTACGCCGAAGACCGCTCTTTTTGTTTCATCCACTGTGGCCCGGAGTTCATTTATCCGTTGCTGATCCGCTCCGATAGGCCGGTACCAACCCCGAGCGTTGAGGTAGTCATATATCCTCTTGGCGTTATGCTGCATGTCTGAATAGATCTGATGGAGGGTATCGCGGAGCCTTTGATCGCTTGCTTCGACTACGGCTTTGGAGTAAATGTCGGTAACGTACTTCTCGCTGCTGAGGATATCCTCAGCGATGTCGCGGTCACTGATCCCGAATTGACCTGGCTGCATCATTGCCAACGGTTTTCACACCCCTTCTCGACTCACATAATTTGCCCGGCGAGTATGTCCACGTGGCGCTGGTGAACCTTTTGAATGTCCTGGCAGAGTTGACGAAGCTGCGGATCGGAAACCTGCGACGCCGACGAGGCGAGCTTCCTGAACAGCATCTTTTCGCCCTTCAGGCATTCGTCGAGGAACCAGGCTTCGGTTTGGGTCAGGTTGGGCATGCACGTCACCTCCTCTGGCTTTTAGTTCCGTCCGGTTAGTATGTTTCCACAGGGCCTCAAGGATATACAAATGGTGCCAACATTCGACGGAATCCGCGCCATGTGCACACCCAAACCATCGACCATCCTCGGATCAGATCGGTTCGAAAGACCAATCAGGCCTTCTGCCGCCCCCAGCCGAGCAAGATGGCAACGCCGAGCGCGATGAGCAAGATGGGCCACCATTGGCCGAAATATGGCCGCCAAAAATGAAATCCCATCCAGGGCAAAGACCAATTCCGGAGGAGGAACACTACTCCCACGGCGACGAGTACGTATCCGAGTAACGCCCTCGATCTTTCATCGGCGGCGGCATTTCGCTCGTCCTCCCATTGAGTCGGCGCTGCGTCCCCTCCGGGCGCGGTCGCGGTCCCGCCTTCATCCAAAGAGGCGTCCTCGGGGCCGGTGCGACCGCCACCCGTTTTGGTTCCCACCGGCTCCTCCGGGATGATTATCCAGGCAATAATGTACGCCACTATAGCCGGGCCGCCCATTAGAGCGAGCAGTACCGCCAGTACGCGAACGAGTACCACGTCCACGTCGAAATACTCCGCGATGCCGCCGCATACGCCACCGATGATCCTCTGACGTCTCGATCTATACAATCTTTTCAACTTAAGACCTCCCCGTGTGTTTTAGTTCCCAGTCTATTTTGCTCCTCCGTATGTTTTGCTTCCTAGAGAAGAGATACGAAAACCCTGGCATTCACCCCAGACGGCGTGGTAGCGTAATAGCGGGCAAGGATTGTGCGTGCCGGTAGTGCAGTGGCATAGCCGAGAGTCACCGGATATAACGCCGCAACGCCTCGGCGTCATGTATTACCACCCGTTGATCGTAAAGGGAGATGAGGCGGGCTTTCTTCAAGTCGTTCAGAATGCGTGAGACCGTCTCTCTCGTGGCACCGATGATGGAGGCCAGGTCGTTCCTGGTAAGACCCAAGTCGATCTCGATTCCCTCTTCACCCTTTTTGCCTTCGTGATCAGCTTGACAGAGGAGATAAGATACGATTCTCGAAAAAGCGTCCTCGAGGGCCATGTCCCTAAGCCGTTCCTGGGCCTCTACCAGCCTTTTCGCCATCATCTTAATGATCCTGGTGCCGAGGGAGGGGTGTTGCTCTATCAGTCGTTCTAAGTCAGAGTTTCTCACCAACCCGATTTGTGCATCCTCTATGACTTCCGCCGTGGCGGGATAGGCCCTGCCGTCGAACAACACCGCTTCGGCGAAAACGTCTCCGGGACCGAGGATGTGTACGATATACTGCCTGCCGTCCGGAGCGGACTTGGTGATTTTCACTTTTCCGCACCGAATGAAGAATACGCCGTCGCCGGGGTCCCCTTCGTAGAATATGACCATGCCCTTCTTATACCAGCGTTCCCTCGTTACCCCGCTTATTTCCTCGAGGTCGGAATCGTCCAAGTCCGAGAAAATTGAAATCCGGCGCAGGTGCTCAAAGGGATCCATGGTTTAAGCCTCCCAGAGCCATAGAGACTACCCTTTTATGGACCTTTTGCGGACCGCCATTGAGAGGACCGGGCAGCACCCTTCGGTCGTCATCCGAAACGCGGCGACTATCTTTTCCCCGGCCCGAAAGTCCGACACGCTCTCACACGCGGGTTTGAGGGCAAGTCTAATAGGCGACCGGCTTCCTCTTTGAATTCCGGGTCAGTGGTCATAGGAGATTGGAGGAATTCCCTGAAGGCCCGAAGGTAACCGTCGATGGCTTCTTTATTCACCGAATAGAATACCCAGAGCCCTTCCTTCCGCTCGTTAACCAAGCCCGATTCCCTTAATACCCTCAAGTGCTGAGAGATGGCGGGTTGGTTCATCCCCAATACTTCCTGGAGTTCGCAAACGCACATTTCCCCCGCTTGCGCCAATACCTTCAGAATTCTAAGTCTTGAGGCCTGGCCTATCGCCTTGAAGGCGCGTTCGGTGTCTTTGATCATCCGGTCGCCCGAACCCCCTCAACCTTGCTGGTGCCTTCGGGAAGGTATATGCGTTCGACAAAATACTCATACCGCTTGTATAAGCGCTTACGTATAATGTACCAGTTCCGTATTATATGATCAACGACGCATGTGTCGTTTTCCCGCAGACCATCAACGGCGCATATGTTCACTTCCCTAATACTCGCCTTCTTAACGCTCACCTTCCCTAATACTCGCCTTCTGTAATATGCGATCAACGGCGCATATGCTCGCCCTTCAACCTCTTTATTTCCCTCGTGAGCGCCGGGACGATTTTGAACAGATCCCCCACTACGGCAAGGGTGGCGGCCTTCATTATGGGCGCCTCCGGGTCCTTGTTTATGGCTATTATCGTCTCGGACGTTTGGACACCGGCAAGGTGCTGAATGGCTCCGGATATGCCTACGGCTATGTAGACCTTCGGCTTCACCGTGATGCCGGTCTGTCCTATCTGGTGGGCGTAAGAGACCCAGCCCGCGTCCACGGCCGCCCTCGTCGCTCCAACGGCGGCGCCCAACGCCTGTGCGAGGTCTTCCACGAGCTTGAAATTCTCCGCGCTTTTCAGTCCCCGTCCGCCCGCGACTATAACGTCGGCAGAAGCGAGGTCCGCGGAGACGTCTTTTTCTTTCGTAAAGCCGAGGATGCTAAGGGCAACGGGATTTTCCTCGTAATGCAGGTTTTCCCTTATGATTTCTCCCCTCCGAGAAGGATCCGGGGTCGCCGGTTCCATCACCCTAGGCCTAACGGTGGCCATTTGCGGGCGCCTCTTAGGGCAGACGATCGAGGCCAAGATATTTCCGCCGAAGGCAGGCTTCTCTACTACGAGAAGGCGCCTTCGGGTATCTATACTTAAAGCGGTACAGTCGGCGCAAAGTCCCGTCCGTAACTCAACGGCAAGCGCCCCCGCGAGATCTCGCCCCGTGGTGGTCGCGCCAATCAGGACGATTTCCGGTCGATACTTTTTTATGAGTGCAGAAGCGAAGAAGGCGTAAGGATCGGTGCGGTAATGACGCAGCGAATCGTGTCTCGAGGAATAGACCCGGTCCGCCCCCAAGACGATGGCCTCCTTTTCTAGGGCATCGATATCGTCCCCGAGGACGAGGGCTCCTAGCGGGACGCCCAGGTCGCAGGCAAGCTTCCTGCCGGCTCCTAAGAGTTCCTTTGAGACTCCGGCTATACCCCCGCCGTCCCTTTCGATGAATACCCAAACTCCCTCATGGCCCTTCTCGCCGGATTCCTCCACCCGGTTCGCGGATCGTGACTCGACGGTCGCTCCTTTATTGCATCCAAAAGATCCGGCCAGAGTGAAACTCCGCGCTCCGCCCCTGCCGTTTTTAGGGTTATATGACACACCGGAAGGTTCCGTCACGCTCTGAGACAACGCCAAACCTCCAATCCGCCGTCCACGGCGACATCCGTTTTCCCATAATCGGCCATCGTCATCCGCCGGTTTTTCCGCCCCCGACGGTGACGTCAGGTCGCCGGTACTATTCTCGTCTTCAATAGGAATTTCCTTTCAGACCATGAATCCCATATACTAGGGTCGCGCTCTCATGGGGAATGCAAAGCTTGGGGAGGGAAACCCGATGGGAACCGTTTCCGGCAATTTCTTGATAGGAACGAGCGGCTATAACTACCCGCACTGGCGCGGGCGGTTCTACCCTACCGGCCTTCCGTCAAAAGACAGGATCACTCATTACGCCGACCATTTCAATTCAGTCGAGTTGAACGTAACCTTTTATCGTTTACGCCTTGCCAAAACCTTCGAAGCTTGGCGAGAACGCACGCCCACCGGTTTTAGTTTTTCACTGAAAGGGAGCCGCTTCATAACTCATCTCAAACGGCTCCAGGACGCGGCAGATGCCTTGGGAACCTTCCTTGAACGCGCTGCAATGCTCGGCGAAAAACTCTCAATCGTCCTTTGGCAACTGCCGCCCGGGCTTCACGCGGATTCGGCGAAGCTTCAAGACTTCCTCGAAACCCTCCGTTCCCATCCCATCGGTAACCGCATCCGTCACGCCTTCGAATTCCGGCATAAGTCCTGGTTTGAAGATGAAACGTATGCCCTGCTGTCTCAGTACCGTTGCGCCCTTTGCATCGCGGATGCACCCCGGTGGCCGAAGGTAAGAGAGACGACCGCTGAATACGTTTACGTACGCTTCCACGGGAGCGAAAGACTATACGGCTCATGCTATTCCCCAAAAGAACTTGAGGAATGGGGTGGCCAGATCGCCCTCTGGCTCACCCGGGGCTTGGACGTGTACTGCTACTTCAATAACGACGCCGAGGGATACGCCATAAGCAACGCCCAGGACCTAAGGGGGATCGTTTCACGGAAAACCGTTCGGAACATTCGGAACAGCGGCTCGTAAATGCTGCCAAGCCCGCTGTATCCAAGGACTTTGACCGTCATACAAGCTCTTTAGCCCTCGTTGAACCCGCCCTACCCCATGCTTGAAGGCAGGGATTTTAACGGCCAAATAACGACTTTGCCGGCAATTCACGGAAACCCGGTAATCGGTCTTAGCGACCAAATAAATCGCGAGTCGAGACACTAGACTATGGAAACGATCCTCTGTGCGAGTAGCCTTATGACTTCCTCGTCCTCCCCTCGGATTACTTCCCCACCCTCTCTTTGGGGAGGACTTTTCAATCCTTCCACTTTGGTGGGAGAGCCGTTGAGGCCTATCATGGAGGGATCGGCCCCTATGTCTACCGGACCCCAGACGGGTATCTCGGCTTTGTTGGCCCTTTTTATGCCTAAGAGCCCCGGGAGGCGTGGACGGTTTATGTCTTTCACCACAGTGATGAGGACGGGAAGGGCCGCCTTGACGGTCTGGGTGCCACCTTCAAGGAGTCTTTCCGCCACAAGGTACTCGCCGGTGATTTCGCGTATCCTCGACACGTATGTGACCTGCGTTATGCCCAACCATCTCGCTAGTTCGGGGCCGACCTGAGCGGTCTCTCCGTCTATGGCCTGCTTTCCGCAAAGGACCATGTCGAAAGGGGCGAGTTTCAATATCGCCCTGGAAAGGGTGTATGACGTGGCGAGGGTATCGGAGCCCGCAAAACTCGGGTCCGAAAGTAAGTATGCCTCGTCACACCCCATGGCTAAAGCCTCTTTGAGGACTTCCTTGGCCTGTATCGGTCCCATGGAGATGACCGTCACTTTTCCGCCGAGGTGTTCTTTGATTCTCAAAGCCTCCTCGATCGCATACGCATCGAAGGGGTTCATGATGCAGTCGGCGCCTTCGCGTATGAGGGTCCCGGTATCGGGGTTAACCCGCACATTTGCCTCCGGCGCCGGAACCTGCTTTACACAAACGATGAGATTCAGCCCTTTATTCCCCAAAACTCACACCTCTATCGACGCATTTTTGAATTGTTCTTGAATTAAGAAGGACGCGTAGCCCTCGTAGGCCCTTTGTCGTTTTTGGTCGAAGGTATTATCGAAGGTATTAAAGGCATTAGAAGTAAACTGTCCCTTGAGTACTCCGCAACTATTTCCCGAGATCCTCTACAGATACTCCGCAAGTCTTTCCAAAGACTCAGGCATATTCTTACGTCCGAACCCGATACGGAAGTGACCGCCCGGGTAGTCATAATACTTTCCCGGCAGAAGGAGGACGCCCTTTTTCTCCACCAGGTCGATGCAGAAGTCCTCTACATCCGTTCCCCACCTGATGCGCGGGAAGGCGATGGGCCCTGCCTTAGGCTTAAGCCAATCGAAGAGATGGGAGTGCTTTGCGAAGAACTCGTCCAGGATACAGAGGTTATGGCGAACTATGCTCAGATTTCGGCCCAGTAGAGTATCCGCGTTACGGAGTGCCACCTTCGCCAAGAATTCGCTCGGGGCACTGTTACATATAGTCGTATAATCCCTCATGGAAGCCATGGACTTAAACAAACCCGCATTGCGTGTGGCAGTCCAGCCAATTCGGAGCCCCGCCAGCCCGTAAGATTTGGAGAGTACACATATGGAGACCGCGTTCTCGTACAAGTCGGCAGCAGGGGGAAGCCTATCGGCCGGGTCATACTCCAGGAGACGATAAACCTCGTCGGAAAGAAGAAGGATGTTTTTCTCCCGTACAAGGTCTATGATGGCATCGAACTCACGTCGCGACGGCAAAAGCCCCGTTGGGTTATGCGGAAAATTGACGATGAGGGCCTTTGTATCCGGCCCGATGCTGTCGTAAAGAAAGTCGAGGTCGAGCGCCCATCCGTCGCCAGAGCGTTTGACCTCCCACTTCGTCATGCGGCATCCGATGCTCGAAGCTACGGAGAAAAGCGACTGGTAGCAAGGAAAGAGGACGATAACGTGATCATTCTCGGTTAAGGCCGCGTTCATGAAGAGGAAGATGGCCTCTTCGGCTCCGGAAGTGATGAGGATTCCGTCAGGAGGAACGCGCTGAAAAAGGCCCGACACGAGCCGTCTCAGTTCGGGATCGCCAAGAGACTCGGAGTAACCGAGCCGTTGCTTTTTGAAACGCTCGGACGCATCAGGCTCTAAAGATAGTAAATCCTCAACAGTGAAAGACTCGCAATCGGAACAACATAGAAGATACGGGGCCGAAAACTCATACTTGGCGAAGTACCTCTCCAGCAAGAAGTCGGGCAGGCGCACTGCGTGACACCTCTTCTAGCGCATATTTATATCGCCTTTGCCAATCCTCGGAGCTGCAAACCGCGAGCTGTCCTGACCCCTCAGTCTAGAATGTATCATATGCTTCATAGTCTTGAACACTACATTTCAGGGATGGATCGAGCATCCATCACACCCGGTACCAACTACTAGAAGTGGTAAAGTGCGTTGGAAAGAGATCTCAACGAGCACAAAAATGACATTGACCGCCTCTCGGCGGTCCGTTTTTTGGCCTTTTATCTGGTGGAGCCGAAGGGAGTCGAACCCTCGACCTCATGAATGCCATTCATGCGCTCTCCCAGCTGAGCTACGGCCCCACCTTCACTTACCACATGAGACTAACCGCATAAGATTACGCCCTAAAGCGCTACGCCTTCCCCTTGTGGAACTTGGCGCCGATCGAAAACCGACAAAACACGCCATGTGAGACGTCACATTTGACGTCCTGCTACATACTAGATTATATTGTGCCCGATCTCATAAGTCAACCAGCCCGCCGCCTCCGCTTCGTCCACTTCGAACCCCTATGACATCCTCATCTTCGTCTTCGAGGATCGTTTTCCTCGCATCCCCCCAGAGGCGTTCGAGGTCATAGAACTCCCTCTCGAGTCTATGAAATACGTGGACCACAACGGATTCGTAATCCAAAAGCACCCAGCGGCCTCTCTGTAATCCTTCGACGTGATGGGGTTTTATGCCCATCTCGTCGAGCTTCTCCAGGACATGGTCAACTATGGCTCTGACCTGCACCAGACTGTTTCCCGTGCAGATCACGAAGTAATCGGCGATAACCGTTATCTCCCTCAGATCCAAAACCGTTATCCTTTTTGCCTTCTTATCCCTGGCGGCATACGCTGCCACATAAGCGATCCTTTCGGGGTCAAGGCGTTTCTCCATCCTCCGTACCACCATCTCCCGCCTTTTCAGCAAAGTCTTCGCCCACAACTACCGTGACCTTGACATCTCCTTCTTCGCCGAGTTTCACATCGCGGTAGATCCGCGCTTGTATTCCTTGCCGTCGTAAAGCCCTCGCTACGCTATTGGCCGCATCACTATCCTCCATATGGTTTAAGATACGCGTCTGTTTTATGTCTTGAGTGGAGAAATTTCCGACTGAATTTATGGTATACCCCTCTTCGGCAAGGCGCTCCGCGAGGGCCCTTGCAAGGCCCGCCACGCCGGTACCGTTCAGTACGTCCACCTTTATCAAGGAGTTGGCGTCCTTATCTATACCTCGGAGGAGTCTATCCACCACCTTTTGTAGTTCAGGCTTGTCCGCCACCCAGTAGCTTAGGGTATGCCCCTTGTCGGTAATCATGGCGTCGCGTCCGGGCACCATAGCCATCTCGATGGAATTCGTGTCCATGCGCGCCAGTATACTGCCCAACCGGACCATGTCTTCAGGATCCATGTTAGTCTCGAGGCACTCTTTGATCTGTGAAGCAAGTGAAGGCAGTTTCCATACGGTCTTCATCTGAAAGAACTTGTCGATGACCGCCGCGAAGAACTTCTGCTGCGCCCTTACCCGTCCAATATCGCCGTTTGGGTATTGCCTGTACCTCACAAATTGTAGGGCCTTATCCCCATCCAGGACTTGTCGCCCCGCCTTCAGGTTTATTTTTAAGCCCTGTGCAGGGTCTTCATAATGCATGTCTTTCTCAACGTCCATCTCAATGCCGCCGAGCGTGTCGATGATCTTTGCGAAACCCTCGAAGTCAGCCCGCGCGTAATAGTGTATCGGCACACCCAGGAATTCCTCCACCGTTTTCATGGCGAGTTCAGGACCCCCGTAGGCGTGCGCGTGAGCGATTTTATCGTACCCTGATCTTCCCGGAATCCTCACCCGAGTGTCCCTTGGTATGCTCAGGACCCCTACCTTCTTCAAATCCGGGTCGACGCTCACCACCACCATGGTGTCGGATCGTTTCGGCCCTCTACCCAGCTTGTCACCATTACCATTTACGCCGCCGTCTATACCTAATATCAATATGTTGGTCCGCTCCGATGGGGCAGGCTCTTGTGCAGCCTCTAACGACCCGGTCCCCGGATTGAGCGTCTTCATGAAGTTATATGCCCCGAGGACCGCCGACAAGGCCGCTACCGCGACGATGATCAATACAAAGCCCAGTATCATCTTCCATGGCTTCCGCCGGCGTCGCTCGACCTTACCTACACCGGGCGAATAAACACGCGTCTCTTCATCTTCGTACGATTCCCTGCGGCGCTTTCTCGGTTTACTTCTCCTCTCCGCATTACCCCTACCGTTTGGATCTCTCATAACCTTCCGCGCACCTCGATCTGCACCTATGTATACGGGTAAGATTATGTATACTATCGCTTATCTTCACCGCCAACACTGGCTATTCTACGCAATAAGTCATTACGAGCTTGAATGGTCCTCGGATGTATCAAGCGTTTTTGTCTAATCAGATACTCCACGGTACAATCCATCACCATCAGGGCGGCCCCCTTGAGGTCTTCGAGGGCCGTGACTCTTATGTTTTTCATATCTTGGGAATCACCCCTGAAACCCCCAAACCGCCTCCTCGGTTCAATATAATCAGCGACGTAAAGTACGAGATCAAGGGCACTCATCCCCGGGCATCCCGTCGTATGCCTCGAAATCGCCTTGAGGACGTACTCGTCGGTCACGCCGAACTCTCTGCGCGCCACCTCGGCACCCACCGGCGCATGCAACAACACCGGTTCTTCCAGTTCAATCCGTCCGACCGGTATATGCGATTTCCTGGCGTAGACCAGGAGCACACGATACGGCATGTCCCTCGCAACGTCATGAAGTAACCCGGCGATATACGCTTTTTCGACCGACAGGCCATGAACCTTCGCCAGGAAGCAGGCCGTATCCGCCACCGAAAGTGAATGCTCGAGCCGCTCCGCAGTCAACCGCCTCTTCAGCTTCTTGACAAGAGAAAGGAGGGGTAGCCGGCCCGTAGTACGTCTTATTCGCTCCAATCCCACCAAAACCTTTTAGTAATCGTTTAGGGAAAACAGTCTCGACATTCGACTGTGGTCCATCGACCCATCGACTCGATCAAGAGCAACTCTATGCAAAACGACGCCCGAGAACCCTTGAAGGTTCCCGGGCAGTCGAATCTTCCCCCGGTAGCTTTCGTATCCTGCGGAAATACATCAATACCTGTTCTGCCTCGGTCGGGCTTCGTTGACTTTTAGGGGTCTGCCACCCATCATCAAACCGTTGACGGCGCGGACGACTCTATCGACGTCGTCGTCGTTGATTTCCACGAAACCGAAGCCCCTCGAACGACCGGTCTCCCTGTCGGTGATGACACGGCAATTGATCACTTCGCAGTACGGTGAAAACGCCTGGTTCAGGTCGTCCTCGGTGGCACTCCATGGGAGGTTTCCAACGTATAGAGTCTTGGACATACTGAGACATTCACCTCTCGTATAGTTTTACTCTATATCGAAAGGGCGCCCAAGTCTTTCGAACCGAACCGGCGCCCTTTTCCTCCAGATGCTTTCACCGTAAGCGAAGCAGAAACTGACGGACAAACGGCGGTGCACGATAGGCACTTTCCCGCTACCAGGCTCAAAAGATTCCATGGGTCCCCGTAACTAGGAATGGCCCCCAACCTCTGGTTTCTCGGTTAACCGTACCAAGGCGTTCGGCGCCGAGCCTCGCTCTGCTTTGGGCCGCCCGCCCTGAACGTATTGAATCCCTTCCTCGGCCTTCCTCTCCTCACTTCACGTAAAGGCCGACCTTTCGGATATAATGCTCCACCGTCGGGGGCACAAGGTACTTAATGGATTTTCCCGTTCTCACCCTCTCCCTTATTTCGCTTGAAGATATGGCCAAAGCGGGAACTTCGAACGGGTATATCCGCGCCCATAATGCGTCGCCGAGGTGTGACCTCAACGACTCGGTCACCTTAAGAGAGTAACCCGGTCGAGCCACCGCCACGATCTTGCACAATAAAAGAAGCGTATCGTGGTCCTTCCACTTGTAAAGATCCTGCATGGCATCGGCGCCCGTAATAAAATATATGTCGGTGTCGGGGCCGGTGTTCTCCTTTAGCGCAGCAATGGTGTCCACTGTGTGTGAGGGGCCCGGGCGATCGAGTTCGATTCTCGAGACTACGAAATAAGGATTATCTGCCGTCGCCAGTTCAACCATGACGTACCTCGTCTCCGGATCCGATACTTCGCTGGCGTTCTTGTGCGGCGGTCGTGCAGCGGGGATGAAAATCACCACGTCAAGTCCGAAACCCTGTCTCACCGCTTCGGCCGCAAAGAGATGGCCGTTATGGATCGGATCGAACGTACCCCCCATGACCCCTATGGCATGGAGCGCCTTCCAATCCTCGCGCAATGAACCTGTGAGCCTAGCGATTGATTGCGGCCTCTTCCCAGTGACGATTGACGATTCGGACTCGATTATCTTTCACCTTCGGTCGTATCGAGTTGGAAAACCTATATCAATAACCCTTTACCCGGTGCTAAAGAATTCAACGCTCCATGTCAATTTCCTTCAATTGTAAGTGACTTGGTAGCGGAGCGTTCGATTCCCGTTTGCCCTCCCCATCGAGCATGTCCTGAAGATCCCGAAGCACGGCATCAAGACCGGAACCCGTTTTTGCGGAAACGGGCAGCACTTTGATACCTATTTTCCCCAAATGCTCCTTTATGCGCGAAAAATTCTCCGGCGCCCCCTCAAGGTCCATTTTGTTGGCTATGACCAGCTGGGGTTTTGAAACGAGATCTGGATCAAACTGCCGCATCTCCTCGTTAACGGTCTCGAATGCAAAAAGGGGGTCAACGCCAGCGGCGGCAGACACGTCGATGACGTGAAGTAAAATCCTGGTCCGTTGAATGTGCCTGAGAAAGCGTGTTCCGAGGCCCTTTCCGAGGTGAGCTCCCTCAATGAGGCCGGGGACGTCGGCCAGCACAAAGGTCCGGTCGTCACCGATTCTCACCGAACCGAGATTCGGATGAAGGGTCGTGAAGGGATAGGGCGCAACAGCAGGTCTTGCATTACTCAAACGAGACAGTAGCGTAGACTTGCCGGCGTTCGGGAGCCCGATGATCCCCACGTCTGCCAGGCTTTTCAGTTCCAGGTCAACGGTGATTTCCTCTCCGGGTTCGCCGGATTCCGCGGTCCTCGGGGTGCGATTGACGGAAGATTTGAACCTGGCGTTACCGCGCCCGCCCCTTCCGCCTCGGGCGATGACGACCCTTTCGTAGGGTGAAACCAGGTCCGCGAGGATGCGACCGGTGGCCGAATCCTTGATCACCGTCCCCGGCGGAACCCGGATGACCACGTCTTCCCCTTTGGCGCCCGACTTCTGCCTCCCCGCGCCGTTTCCTCCGCGGCCGGCGCGAAAGTGCTTTTGGTACCTGAAGTCCATAAGGGTGAACATGCCCTCGTCTACTTCGAAGATGATATCGCCGCCATCGCCGCCGTCACCGCCGTCGGGACCACCGCGCGGTACGAATTTCTCCCTACGAAACGAAACGGCGCCGTCGCCGCCGTTTCCTGCCTTGAGGTATATTCCCGCTACCAAGTCTACGAACATCTTAAATCACCGGGTTTTGGGCCAAATGGAGGCCACGAAGAGTTGGGGCGTTTGAGAGTTAGGGCGTTTGAAAGACAAGGCACGGACAACCGCCCCCCAACTCTTCATATCTTCATGCCTCCAACGATGACCTGGGTTCCGCCATGACACTGACCGTCTTTCTGGAGCCGTTTCCGCCCTCAAAGCAGACGTAGCCGTCGGCGAGAGCGAAAAGGGTGTCGTCACGACCGAGCCCTACGTTCTTCCCGGGGTGAATCCGCGTCCCCCGCTGCCTGGCTATGATGGAACCAGACTTCACGAATTGCCCGTCGTGGCTCTTTATCCCAAGGCGCTTTGCATTGGAATCGCGCCCGTTTCTCGTGCTACCCATACCCTTTTTGTGGGCAAACAGTTGAAGGTCGATAAAAAACGCTGCAAAACCGTTTCTCGACTCAATCGCCATCGCCATGTGTTTCACCTCCCGATTTCGCGATATCTTCATATCTTTCCCTCTTCACACTCACTTTAGAGGGGTATTGGTCCGCAATTTGACGTACCGTCGCCTCGAGCATTTCCACCAAGAACGAGGCCATTATCGACGGCCAACGTAGCTCCTCGCCTCCAGAATGGCGCTCCGGACTACCCGAAGACCCACTTCGGGGTCCCCGAAACACGCACTCGAGGCGCCCCTCGTCGCGCACAAACCACACTCGAACTTCGGGATAACGCCTTGAGATCTCGAGCAACCCAAGCGTCACCATCTGGCTTACGGACGAGACCGCCGCACACACCACGTCGCTCCCTTTGGGAGCCGCCCCCGCATGACCTCGAATCGCGAACCCCGTATACATATACCCATCAAGGTCATCACGGGGTCTGCCCCCTGTATCCCCGGCATCGCTTCGACCTCCGCGGGTGCCTTCCTCATAAAAGATGGTGACGTCTATCATAGGATCATGACCTATTCCATTTCGGGTTCGTCCAGGAGTGCGGTGCGGGGTCACACTCTAATGGCTTCGATCTTGAGGTCCGTAAACCACTGACGGTGACCCAACCGCCTCCTGTAATTGGACTTGGCCTTGTATTTAAAAACCCTGATCTTCCGCCCTTTTCCGTGGCGGACACACCGGCAGGTAACACTCGCACCTTCCACATAAGGCGTCCCTATGACGGTCTTACCCTGGTCATCCGTGAGGGCCAAAACCCGATCGAATTCTATTGATGCCCCCTCTTCTGCCGGCAAACGCTCTACCCTGATGGTATCGCCCGGCGCGACTTTATATTGTTTGCCACCGGTTTCGATTATAGCGTACATGGGTTCTCCTACTCTCCCGATAATGAGACTCCAAAGCCGACCAAACCACCGGTAGTGTAGCACACGTGCCATAACGCGTCAAGGACAATGGCTCTGCCCTCCGCACCTTGAGGCGTCGCGGACCGGAGCGCGGACCTGAGCATACACTCGGTGGCCGCGCCCGCCCACTAGGTCTCCAAGAACGGTTCGAGGCCTATGATCAGGCCCTTAACGGCCCTTATCTTCCTCGTGACCAGTAGTATTCCCGGTACGAACGCCTGACGGTCCAACGTATCATGCCTTATGGTCAGAAGCTGGCCCGGCGCCCCCAGCAGCACTTCGTGATGGGCAACCAATCCGGGTAATCTCACACTGTGGATCGGCATATCATAGCCCAAGACGGTTTTGAGCTCTTCTTTTAGTCTTAGGGCCGTCCCCGAAGGCGCATCGAGCTTGGTATCGTGATGCATCTCCACGATTTCGGCTTTGGTCATTATACTGGCGGCGACTTTGGCCGCTTTCGTCAATGCCACCATTCCGATGGAGAAATTTGGCACTATGGCCGCCCCTAAACCTTTGGCCACGGCGAGCTTCTCGATTTCGGCCGTTTT
>DUSP01000123.1 GCA_012842575.1 Clostridia bacterium | reverse complement strand
CTTCGGGCTTCCGCTTTATGCGTACCTCGGGGGGCGTATGGCCAACACCTTGCCCGTTCCCATGATGAACGTGATAAACGGTGGTAAGCACGCGGACAACCCCCTTGACGTTCAGGAGTTCATGATCGTCCCTGCGGGTTTTGAGCGCTTCTCCGATGCGATAAGATGCGGTGTAGAAGTGTTCCATGCGCTTAAGAAGAGCCTTGCGAAGAAGGGCTTTTCCACCAACGTGGGGGACGAGGGAGGCTTTGCTCCGGACTTACGTACCACGGAAGACGCGTTGGCGGTTCTTGTCGAGGCCATAGAGAAGGCTGGCTATTCTCCGGGGAAACACGTGTACCTCGCTTTGGATGTGGCGGCCAGCGAGCTCTTCTCGGAGGGGAGGTACAAAATCAGGGAGGCTGGTGAGGTAGTAGATCTTGATGCCAGTGGTCTTATAGAACTGTACGCGAAATGGACAGACCGATACCCCATAATCTCAATTGAGGATGGCTTGGCCGAGGACGATTGGGAAGGCTGGAAGTCCATGACCCAAAGGCTAGGCTCTACGCTTCAAATCGTCGGGGACGACCTCTTTGTCACGAATCCGGAGCGCCTCAAGAGAGGTATCGAATTGGGCGCCGCGAATTCCATCCTCATCAAGCTCAACCAGATCGGTACGGTCACGGAGACGCTCGACACGATCGCCGTCGCGCGACGCGCCGGTTATTCGGCTGTCATTTCCCACCGCTCCGGTGAAACCGAGGACACGTTCATTGCGGATCTCGCCGTGGCTTCCGGCACGGGGCAGATAAAGTGTGGGGCGCCCTCCCGGACCGACAGGGTAGCCAAGTACAATCAACTCCTACGTATAGAGGAGGAACTCGGGGGCCACGCGTTTTTCGCGGGTCTTTCTGCGTTCCCGGTGCACCATATTTCCCGGCGCGGTAGCCCTTTGCTCTAATTTAGCCACAGGGAGACTCATCTTCCCGACCGTCTTTGATTATGTTAAAATCTATTCGTTGCGTCACGGCTTTGGTCGAAACAACGCGTGCCTGCACGAGCAAGACTTCGTCAGCCGATTCATCTGATAGCCCCGGCAGGTTGACCTCCAGCTCGTATTTGTCTTTAGAGAAGGGAGTGGTGGATTTGAATACCGCCCTCACGTGGCTTCATATCTTACTGGCCATCGCCCTTATGGCGGTCATTCTATTTCAGTCGGGAAGAAGCGCTGGGCTTGGGACTATCGGCGGGGCAGCCGAGACCATCCTCGGGAAAAGGAAGAAGGGACTCGATCCGCTTTTGATGAAGGCGACAATCGTGGCCGCAGTCGCTTTCATGGGGACGGCATTGGTCCTGTCCATCGTACAGGGTTAGCTGATCTACAGGGTTAGAGCGATAAGCAATTACTGCACGAGGTGGACGACGGAGTGGACGATTGCGAGGATCAATCGTATCTGCCCTGCAGGGCTAAAGGCCGAAAAACTGTAGAACCGGAAGATAAAAAGCGCACTTGAGCAGGACCGGAAGATAAAAGCTCACTTGAACCGGATCGGTTTGTAGCCTGTCGGTAAGGAGGTTTAAGCACCCATGTTGGAATCAGCCTCGCGGTTGATAGTATATGCACCGATTGCAGCCATTGTGGCCCTTTTGTTCGCTCTCTACCTAATTTGGAGCGTGAACAGGGCGGACCCCGGAACTAAAGAAATGAGAATGATATCCGAAGCGATTCACGAAGGGGCCATGGCTTTTCTGAAAAGGGAGTATTCGGCACTTTTACTGTTCATCGTGGTGGTCGCGGCGGTCATATTCGTAGCCGGTATCACCACTCCGGCCGAAACCTTAAGACCCCAAACCGCCATCGCCTTCGCCTCAGGGGCCGTAGCCTCCGGACTTTCCGGGTTCATCGGCATGAGCGTCGCGACCCGCGCGAATGTACGGACTGCCCAAGCTGCCAGGCTTGGAATAAACCATGCTTTGAATATCGCCTTCTCGGGCGGCGCCGTCATGGGTATGGCGGTAGTAGGGCTTGGCTTGTTGGGCCTGAGCATCATGTATTATGTTTTTGGTAATCCTAACGACTTAACGAGCTTCAACATCGTCAACGGATTTGCCTTCGGTGCCAGTTCCATTGCCCTTTTCGCCCGCGTCGGCGGTGGTATCTATACCAAGGCGGCGGATGTGGGCGCCGACCTCGTAGGTAAGGTCGAGGCGGGCATCCCCGAAGACGATCCGAGAAACCCGGCGGTTATCGCCGACAACGTGGGGGACAACGTGGGTGATGTGGCCGGAATGGGGGCTGACTTGTTCGAATCGTACGTGGGGTCGATAGTCGCGGCCATGGCCACGGGTGTGGTCGTATTGGGGTTGAAAGGTATAATACTGCCCATGCTCATCGCTGCTGTCGGCATAATCGCCTCCGTACTGGCGAGTTTCCTCGTCAAGGCGCAAAGCGGATCCGACCCGGCCGGCGCCTTGAGGATTGGAACCTTCGGAAGCGGGGCTATAGTGATCGTAGCGACCTTCTTCCTTTCGAGGACGTTGACCGGCTCGCTTGCGGCGT
Source organism: Clostridia bacterium (assembly GCA_012842575.1). Classification (GTDB taxonomy): domain Bacteria; phylum Bacillota; class Sulfobacillia; order DUSP01; family DUSP01; genus DUSP01. The sequence goes on along the minus strand of DUSP01000123.1, from coordinate 23,045 downwards.
TTTACGCCACCATTTCGGGGCTTATCGTCGGTATGCTCATAGGAATCATTACCGAATACTATACCTCCAGTTCGTATCCACCCGTCAAAAGCATCGCCGAAGCCTCGCAGACAGGGGCTGCAACCACCATAATCACCGGGCTTGCCGTCGGGATGCAGAGCACGGTGATCCCCATGATCCTGATTGCCGGGGCGACGCTCGTGGCGTATCACTTCGCGGGCCTTTACGGAATAGCCCTTGCGGCTGTGGGTATGCTTTCCACGACGGGGATGACGGTGTCGGTGGACGCATACGGCCCCATAGCCGATAACTCCGGTGGGATTGCAGAGATGTCCGGTCTACCGAAGAACGTAAGAAAGATCACCGATGCTCTAGATGCAGTGGGTAACACTACGGCTGCCATGGGTAAGGGTTTTGCAATAGGATCTGCGGCTCTGACCGCGCTGGCCCTCTTCTCCGCGTACACGGCGGCGGCAAAGTTGGAGTCCATAAACGTACTCGACGCTACGGTGGTAGCAGGGCTCTTCGTCGGCGGAATGCTGCCATTCCTGTTCTCCTCCATGGCCATGCAGGCCGTGGGCAGGGCCGCTTACAGGATGATCGGCGAAGTCAGAAGGCAATTCAAAGAGATCCCCGGTTTGATGGAAGGACAAGCTCGACCGGACTACGCTCGGTGTGTTGACATAAGTGCCCGTGCGGCGCTGAAGGAAATGATCGTACCGGGCTTAATGGCCGTTATCATGCCGGTATTCATAGGGTTTGTCCTCGGCAAACAAGCTCTTGGCGGAATGCTTGCGGGGGCTACTGTTACAGGCGTGCTTTTGGCCATCAAGATGGCAAACGCCGGTGGTGCCTGGGATAACGCGAAGAAGTACATCGAAGCGGGCAACTACGGCGGTAAGGGGACGCCCGTCCATGCTGCGGCGGTCGTTGGAGATACGGTGGGCGATCCGTTCAAGGATACGGCGGGACCGTCCATGAACATCTTGATCAAGCTGATGAGCATAGTCGCCTTGGTATTTGCCCCACTCTTCCCGTGATTGAGAGATGAAATCCGAAGCGGTGAAGTCCGAAATCGCTACGTCCTCAACTAAACATGCTCCCGAAGGTGCGGAGGCTTCCATGTGTTTTGGCTGCGGGAGCGACAACCCCTGGGGTCTCAAGCTTGACTTCAGAGACGAAGGCGTCAAGTATGTTGCCGAATTCACTCCGAGAGCGGAATACCAGGGGTATCCCGGAATTCTCCATGGAGGCATCGTTTGCACGTTACTCGACGAATCAATGGCCAGGATGTTGTGGTCAAGGGGCATGAAGCTCCCCACGGGTAAGCTTGAAGTGAGGTTTAGGCGACCTGCGAGGCTTGACGGCCACTTTCGCGTAGAAGCCTTCGTTTCGTCACAAGAAGGCCGGATTATATCTTGTTCGTCGGTGTTGAAAGACCTCACCCGGGATGAGGTCGTGGCCGAAGGCAGGGCCACGTTCTTGGTTCCTCCGCAAATGGCCCTCAAAGCGAAAGATGATAATCAAAGCGCGGGATAGGGAATAGGGAGTGATGATTTTGACGAGGGACGAAGCCCTCAACCTCGTGAGAGACCGAATCAGCAACAAGAACCTGATAAAGCACATCCTCGCCGTCGAAGCGGTCATGCGTAGGCTTGCCCGACATTTCGGCGAGGATGAAGACAGGTGGGGGTTGGCGGGGCTTTTACATGATATCGACTACGAAGAGACAAAGGACGATCCTCGCTCCCATTCAATGGTGGGGGGAGATCTCATCGAACAAATGGGCGTGGAATCGGAAATAGTCCAAGCTGTTCGCGCCCACAACGAAATACACGGACTCCCGCGGGAAACGAGGATGGCGAAGGCTTTGTATTGCTCCGACCCTTTGACCGGGCTCATAGTGGCGGCGGCCTTGATCAGTCCGGAGAAAAAACTCGAGAATATAGATACTAAATTCGTGCTAAACAGGTTCGGAGAGAAGTCCTTTGCCAGGGGCGCAAACCGTAACACCATAATGGCTTGTTCGGATCTCGGCTTGACTTTGGAAGAGTTCATAAGCCTTGGCCTTGAAGCGATGAAGGGGATACATGACGAGCTGGGGCTATAAGCCTCGATAAAAATCGGCGATTCATATTGACGTCGTCTTAGCGGGATGCTACACTAAACTCGAAATTGAACAAGGCGATTTTAGTCGAAGCTTGTCGCGCTCAAGAGCGATGAGGGTGAGGAGTAGGTACACTGCAGGGCCAAGCGAGCCGGGGGTTGGTGAAAGCCCGGCGCATACGAGTGTTCCGAATGGGCACCCAAGCTGCGGACCAAAAGTCGGGCCAGGATAAGGCGCGTAAGATGAGGCCCGGCTAGTAGGCTCCGACGGGACTCTCGCCGTTAGAGGAGAGCGAGTATCGGACGACCGTCCCGTACTCGAGAGAGTGGAATCTACTGGACTACAGTGGGTTCAATGCAGGTGGTACCGCGGAAGTAAAGCCTTTCGTCCTGAGGAGGGCGAAAGGCTTTAATCTTTATTCGAATGTCTTAATCCGAATGTCTTGCGAGGCGAAAGGTGGGAGAAAGGTGGCACGCATTGTGATCACCGAACCCGTTGCTGAGGCAGGAGTGAGAATCCTACAACAACACGCTCGCGTAGATCTTCTCTTGGGGCTATCATACGAGGAATTATTAGGTGCAGTTTCTGACTGCGAAGGGCTTCTCGTTCGAAGCGCCACGAAGGTAACCCGAGAAGTGGTTGAAGCGGCGAAGAACCTCAAGGTGATTGGCCGTGCGGGAACAGGGCTTAATAACATCGATACCCTAGCCGCTCGCGAACGTGGGATAAAGGTCGTGGATGCGAGCGGCGCAAATGCCATTTCGGCGGCCGAACATACCTTTGCGCTTCTGCTCGCAGTCTGCCGTAAAATCGCTAGGGCTAACCGAGCGCTGGTGATCGAGAAGCGATGGGACCGCCACGAGTTCGTCGGAATTGAGCTTTACGGCAAGCGCCTGGGCATAATCGGTTTCGGTCGTATAGGGAAAGAGGTGGCCAAGAGGGCGATTGCTTTCGGTATGACCGTGATAGCTTACGACCCGTATGTCTCTAAAGATGAGTTCACACTTCATGGAGTATACCCTGTAACCTTCAAAGAACTCTTGACGACCTCAGACTTCGTGTCCATTCACGTCCCTTTAACGGACGAGACCCGATCGATGATAGGCAAAAACGAGCTTTCGCTGTTTAAGAAAGGTTCGATACTGATAAACTGCGCCAGAGGAGAAATCGTAGACGAAAGTGCCCTTTATGACGCATTGGTTCGCGGAGATCTGACAGGGGCGGGCATCGACGTATTTGCTAAAGAGCCTGCAATCGGGAACCCATTGTTGGAACTCGACAACGTGGTGGCGACGCCCCACCTCGGGGGTTCCACCGTCGAAGCGCAGCAAAGATGTGCCGTAGTCGTCGCACGGTTGATGGTCGAGGCTTTAAACGGCGATGGGTCAAAGGTGCAGTGCCAAGATTTTGGGTAAAGCATGTTAGTCAAAGCATGAAAGCATGTAAGAAGCCAGGTGAATAGGTGGATCTGGATGGACGAGCGCGTATAAGCGCGGATCGTCGAAGAAGAAGACCAGTGCCTGTCCGGTGCCTAATTACTAAAAAGCCATGGTGAGGAGGAAATAAAGATGAGTTCTGTTGAGTCTACCAAGATTTTACTCGAGGAATGCGAATTACCCAAGGCGTGGTACAACATTCAGGCGGATCTACCGAATCCCCTGGACCCTCCGCTAAACCCGGCTACCAGAGAACCCGCTGGTCCCGGCGATCTTGCGGGGATATTCCCGATGGATCTCATACTCCAAGAAGTGAGTACCGAGAGGTATATTCCCATTCCGGAAGAGGTCTTGAACGTTTATACTCTGTGGAGGCCGACTCCTCTGGTTAGGGCAAGAAGGCTCGAACGGGCGCTAGATACCCCGGCACGTATTTATTACAAGAACGAGGGAGTCAGCCCACCCGGCAGTCATAAGCCCAACACGGCCGTGGCTCAGGCGTACTATAACAAAAAGGCAGGTATAAAGAGGCTTACCACGGAGACTGGGGCAGGCCAATGGGGGAGCGCCCTGAGTTTTGCCTGTAATATCTTCGGCCTCGAGTGCGTTGTTTACATGGTCAAGGTGAGCTATGAACAAAAACCTTATCGTCGATCCATGATGGAGACCTGGGGGGCAAAGGTCATCCCTAGTCCGAGCGACAAGACCAGTGCAGGCCGGAGTATACTGTCGAAAGACCCCGAGTCCCCCGGCAGCCTCGGTATTGCCATCAGTGAGGCCGTAGAAGAGGCGGCATCGCGGAAGGACACGAACTATTCCCTCGGCAGCGTATTGAACCACGTTCTCCTGCACCAGACGATCATCGGCCTCGAGGCCCAGAAGCAGCTGGAAAAGGTCTCGGATTACCCCGATATTGTCATAGGGTGCCACGGTGGTGGGAGTAATCTGGGCGGCATTGCGCTCCCCTTCGTGCGCGACAAGATTAACGGTAAGGACGTGCGGATAGTGGCGGTCGAACCGACAGCGTGCCCAAGTCTTACCAGAGGACGCTTGGACTATGATTTCGGTGACACTGCGGGACTGACACCGCTTCTTAAGATGTATACTCTGGGGCACGATTTTGTCCCGTCGCCGATCCATGCCGGGGGTTTGAGGTATCACGGAGCAGCGCCGATAATAAGCAGGCTTGTTGCCGACGGTTTGATCGAAGCCAAGGCCTACGACCAGAAACCTGTTTTCGACGCCGCGGTACAGTTCGCTAAAGCCGAAGGCATCATTCCCGCGCCTGAAACCGCCCATGCCATAAGAGCGGCCATAGACGAAGCGATAAGATGTAAAGAGGAAGGAGTCCAAAGGACCATCCTTTTTAACCTGAGTGGTCACGGGCACTTCGACATGAGCGCGTACGACGGTTACTTTGCGGGGAAGATGTGAAAGAACTAAAAGCGCGACGAACCAAAAGGACGACGAGGCGAAAGCGCGACAAACTAAAAGCACGATGAACCGAAAGCGCGGCGAAGTGGAAACGCGAGTACGAGCGCAAGCGCATCGATATATTGACTACCTCCGGGCGAAAATTTATAATCCTGGTAAACTATTACAGAAACGGACGAAGTCAAATGCCTAAAGGGCAAGGGATTAGAATCGTAGCTGACAACAGAAAAGCCAGACACGACTACTTCATCGAAGAGACTTTCGAAGCGGGGATTGTGCTCTCCGGCCCGGAGGTCAAATCCATACGGGAAGGTAAGGTTAACCTCCGTGATTCCTATGCCAGCGTGGAGAACGGCGAGGTGGTCGTTCATAACGTACACATCTCTCCTTACGAGAAGGCAGGTTATGAGAAACCGGACCCATTACGGCCGAGGAAACTCCTACTGCACAAAAGCGAGATACGGAGGCTTTTCGGAAAGGTCCGCGAAAGAGGATATACCATAGTGCCCCTTAAACTCTATTTCAACGAAAGGGGTTTTGCGAAACTGGAACTTGCCTTGGCCAAAGGTAAACGGCTATACGATAAGAGGGACGCCATAGCCGAAAGAGAGGCGGCTCGTAAAATAGAGAGGGCTATCCGGCAAAAAACTTGAAACGGAGACCGCGTATGGTAAAATATCTTCAGGGATGATGTTCTGCCGACCGCCCAAAGGACGGTCGGTGAGTTGTCACGGGGGCGAAATAGTCTCGACGTAGGTAGTCGGGGTAAGAGTAGCGAGCCGAGGACCCGAGCCTCGTAAAAAGCGGGAAAAGCACAAACGCCAAGAACGAATACGCTCTAGCCGCCTAATAGTGCGGCTACGTTCCTCCGGATTTTTCCCGTCGATCCGGTAAGGGGCGTCAACGAGGCGGGATATCCTTTAGGCTGACGCCTGCAGGCCTAAAGGGAAAACCTGCCGGCTGGTCTTCTCCGAACCCTGCCTTCGGGGGTCGAGAAGGCGAGACTTAAAGCGGAGGATACGCTCGTAGAAGCTCTTATCCGGGCACTTGCGGACCCGGTTGCGAAACCGGCGCCTCCACCAATGTTAACAGTAAAGGCCCGCGAGGGTCTTTTTCTTATTCCTTCTTGATTTCTTCATTTCTTCACCGGGTATTCCCTTCATCTTCACCGAGTTTTCCCTTCATCGAGGTATTCGCCGCCTCTTGGCTTTTGTTTTCAATGTTGTTAAGTGGCGCTTGTTAGGAGGATGCTGGAAAAACTAGTCGAACCATGTCAAAGATGATAAGTAAAGGTATCTAGTAGGGAGTTTTCCTTTGTGAGCTGTCGCAAAATGCATAAATCGTCGCTGAAGGTGCCATGTATCATTAATTTCCGTGTTCGTGGAGCCAGTTTGCACGGAGCCATACGGCCTTTTTGGATGACATGCTTTGTTTTCATATTTGCGGTACTCGTTTTCATATTTGCGGAAGTACTCGTTGTGCACGCCGGCGAGGCCGGGGCAGGCGACGACGACGCGCCTCGGCCCGGAGTCGAAAATCCACCCAATGAATCAGCGGTTCCGAGGGAACCTGCTATGATAACAGGCGTGTCTTGGGAGCGCGAGGATACGACCGTCAAGGTTATGGTGGGTACGTCAAGGCGTATCGATTACTCTGCGAAAGTGTTGTCCAAAACCGACGCTCAGCCTTTCAGGATCGTTTTGGATTGCGACGGCGCCCTGCCGGGGACGCTACAGCCCGTCATCCCTGTCGGAGAAGGTGTTCTCGAACGGATTAGAATAGGCATTATGTCGCAGTCACCTCCCAAAACTCGCATTGTCCTTGATCTATCGTCCCCAGCCGACTATACTGTGACGGATCTCCCCAGCGGCCCAGGGATCTGCATCAGCATGAAAAAAGGTATCCGGATCGAATCTGTTTGGTGGGAGAGGGTTGAAGGGGGATCCGTACTAAAGATCGGAGGGACAAGCCTCTCATCTTACAGGGTAACGCGCCTTCGTGCGCCCGAGAGAATTGTAATCGACGTACCGGGTGCGAGCCTAGCGGAGCACGTACCCTCGTCTATTGAGGGAAATGGGGCTGGCGTTCGCAGGGTGCGCCTGGGACAGTTCCAGACTAGTCCTGCAGTTGCTCGCGTGGTCGTCGATCTAGAAGATGACGTTGGCGCCGGCATACCTTTCAAAATCTCATCCGACGGAGAGAACGGAAGCATTGTGTTACTGTTCTCCGAGGCCTTTCCTTTGCGTGGCAGGAAGGTAATCGTAGATCCAGGACATGGTGGAAGTGATCCGGGATGTATCAGTCATTCGGGGCTATATGAAAAACACCTCACGATGAGCGTTGCCAGGTATCTTGTCGCGAAACTGAGAACCGCCGGTGCGGAGGTCGTTCTAACCCGAAACGGAGACGAAACCGTCGACGCATACAAAAGGGTGGATCTGGCAAACCGCGCAGGTGGCGATATTTACGTTTCTTTGCATATGAACTCATTTCGTATGAGCCAAAAATCAGGTGTAGAGGTATACTATTATTCAGGCGTCACCCAGGCCAAAAGACTGGCTCAATCGATCCACAAAAGGCTGTTGGAGGATACTGGTTTTGCCGACTCCGGGATCAGGGTGGCAAGGTTTGTGGTGTTGAAAGGAACGAGCATGCCCTCGGTAGTATGTGAAATGGGTTACCTCTCGAATCCCGATAACGAACGGTTTCTGAAGAATGAGGCCTTTCATGCAGTCCTTGCAGGAGCGGTATATAAGGGGATTTGCGACTACTTCCAGGACGGCGACGGCAAGACTCGTGACTAAATCGTGACCAAAATACGGTAAGATCGTGACTGAAATGATTCAAGACCACGTGGATAAAAACATATACACAAAAAGTAAAACCCTTGAAGACGTGTATGAACCGGTTAGTAAGGGCGAAAAAGGGCGAGTAGGCGAAGGCGCGGGTTGTGCCCCGGATGTGGGCAATGGCGACGTTCGGCTGAATGCCCAAGCCGAGGTTATAGAACGGCTATTGAGGGAGATAAGCCTGGTCATAACGAAAAAAGGGAGGGATATCCTTTCCTATTTCGAGATTACGCCTCCTCAGTTTCACGCCCTTTTGGCTCTCAAGGAGACCGGGGAACTGACGATGGGAGAGCTCTGTCAAGCCATGTACCTTGCATGCTCCACGGTTACGGACTTGACCGAAAGGATGCAGCAGAAGGGCTATGTAAGCCGTACCAAGGATCCCAACGATAGGCGGGTTATAAAGGTCAGACTGGAGGATCGCGGTCGTGAGATAATCGATCACGTGCTGGAGGAGAGGCGCCGCTATCTCCGATACCTGTTGCAGAGGCTTGGAAAAGAAGAAGTAGACGAAATGATGAATTCCCTTATGACACTGCGGGAACTAATTAATTCGGACTTCAATTCAGACCCTCGGTCATCGAAATGGGGGAAGCAGAGTGATAAGAGTTGACCGGGAAGTCGACGAGTTGAGACCCGTCAAGATTTCTGTGGGCGTGATCAAATACGCTGAGGGCTCAGCGTTGATAGAGTTGGGAGACACAAAAGTGATATGTACGGCGTCGGTGGAGGACAAAGTTCCACCATTTGCAAAAGGAGCCGGTCACGGGTGGGTAACCGCCGAGTATTCGATGCTTCCCAGGGCAACCCCTGCAAGGAACCCGAGGGACGCTGCTAGGGGACGGGCTGCCGGGCGTGCATATGAAATACAACGCCTAATAGGCAGGGCTCTTCGCAGTGTTACTGATCTTGGCGCATTGGGCGAGTGTACGATTACTATGGACTGCGACGTAATTCAGGCTGACGGGGGAACCCGTACGGCCGCCATAACGGGCGCTTATGTGGCTTTAATCCAGGCGTTGCACCGGATGCTCGACGACAAAAGGATAGAAGTCTGCCCTGTTCGTGAATATCTCGCTGCTACTAGCGTCGGTATTGTCGGAAACGACTATCTATTGGATCTGGACTTTGAGGAGGATAGTAGGGCAAGGGTGGATATGAACGTCGCCATGACGAGTTCCGGAAGGATCGTCGAGATCCAGGCGACGGCAGAGGGTAGGCCCTTCGATGAGATGGACCTGTCAGCCATGCTGAGGCTAGCCCATAAGGGGATATCTCAGCTTATTGAAGTAGAGAAGCAGGTCATCGGGGAATACGCCGAGGCAATGGGGATTAAGGTTTGATGAGGAGATCAAATGTGGCCGCAGGCGCCACCAGGATTGTACTTGCGACGCGCAACGAGGATAAGGCGCGAGAGATCGAGGCCGTCCTGTCATCTGAGATGCCCGGGGTACCGCTTCAATTGCTAAGCCTCAGGGATTTCCCACACATCGGCGAAGTCGAAGAAACGGGGGACAGTTTCGAAGAGAATGCAGTAAAAAAGGCCAAGTTTACCGCCAAAGAGACGGGACTTATATGTTTGGCGGATGACTCGGGGCTCGAGGTGGACGCCATCGGAGGGCTTCCTGGGGTAAAATCAGCGAGGTTTGCCTCACAAAATGGTAGGAACAGCGACGATGCGGAAAACCGAAAAAAGGTCTTGAGGTTTCTAGAGGGCGTAGACCACAGCAAACGTACGGCGAGATTCAGGTGCGTCATCGCCCTCGCTACACCGGAGGGCATTGTGAAAGTCAAAGAGGGTATCGTGGAGGGTTATATCACCGAAGGGGAACGGGGCCTCAACGGTTTCGGCTATGATCCAATATTCCTGTATCCACCAAGTGGTAAGACCTTTGCAGAGATGAGCCCGGACGAAAAGAACACGGTAAGCCACCGTGGGCGAGCTTTGAGAGCGATGATTCCCGAAATCCTTGAAGTCGTCAGGCAAGGTAGATCGGATTCCGAAAACCCTCGACGAGTAACGGCGGGAAATTGACTTTTCACCCATGCTACTCTATACTGTTGTTGATTGGAAGCAGACGAAGCGGGGCGTAGCGCAGCTTGGTAGCGCACCAGCTTTGGGAGCTGGGGGCCCCGGGTTCAAGTCCCGGCGCCCCGACCAGCGAATAGAGCCGGTGGCCGCTGAGGCTCGGGCCTCGCTGACGGATCGATGTGGTGAGTGCGAGCGGGAGTAGCTCAATGGCAGAGCTCCAGCCTTCCAAGCTGGCGGTGCGGGTTCGATTCCCGTCTCTCGCTCCATAATTATCGCCAATTGACATGATAAATCTCGAATCATGATAAATCTAAATAGATCTGATCATGATAGATCTAAGCCGTAGGGACGTAGCGGTCGTCATATAGACCCACTCGGACGGCTATCGTATTAACACTCGGGCAGTTATCGCACTAACGCTCGGGCTGTTGTGTTAACATAAAGTGAGCGTGCGCCTGTAGCTCAGGGGATAGAGCAACGGACTTCTAATCCGTTGGCCGCAGGTTCGATTCCTGCCAGGCGCACCATTATTTTAGGGCACCAAAGACTGGCCATAGGAGGTGCCCAGAATGCTGAGGGGTGAGGAAATGCTCGATATCAGGAGAGCGGTATCGCGAAGGAGTGAGTATCAGCGAGTTGGCGCTTTTGGGGACACCACCAGCGCCGGCCTTCTGCCCGACTGCTCATGACCGGCTTGTGGCTCAAACCGAAGCCATACGACATCGCCGCGGTCAGGGATATAGTCTCTTGGTTCGTCTACCATGCTTCGCGCCCCATCGGCTGCCCGGTGCTTACTTCTTCGTGCAGGTTTTCAGGCGTTACTCGGCTCAGGAGCGACTCCAGGGAATAACGCTTCGGACTGATGATAATCGCGTTATCATGCACTCGGAAATCGACCTCCACGCCTTCGGCGAGGCCGGCTTTTTTGGCAACCAGTCTGGGAATGCGTATTCCGAGACTGTTTCCCCACTTGCGTACCCGCGCTTGCATTGGTAACTGCTCCTTCCGTTCCTCCGTTTATACGTAGTATACACGCTCTGTAGCCGCCCCTCAACCAAGGGGTGCATATTCCCTCTTAAATCTGAGCCGGTTTTCCCACTGAAAATTGAGCCGCCCTCTCAGGGAAATTTCGTCCGATCTGGAAGAGACGTATACCGCGAGAAACCCTGTACATGCGGCGTAGCCAGGAGATATAATCCCGCAATGACTTGCCCGAGTAGCCTTCGGGATTTAATAGGATTCGGTCCACTCATCCTGTTTTCGTTCTCGGTGAATTATCATCTTCCTTCAGACCTGACGCGAGACGGCCTGCCTATATGAGGAACTTTTTTATCCAACTTTGGGTGAAAAAAATTTTTGTCGTTCGGCAGGAATAACAACGCTGTCGACGAATGTATACACACGTATACCAAACCAAGGAGGCTAAAAATGATGTTGGAAAAAGCCTCTAAACCAAGTGTGGGGTTTATTGGGCTCGGCAACATGGGACTGCCTATGGCCCGTAACTTACTGAAGAAGGGCTTCCCTCTAACCGTCTATGACATATCTTCCGACCGAAGTGCGGTCCTGGCCAGAGAAGGGGCTAGAGTGGCACAGTCCCCCACAGATTTGGCGGGGCGATGTGACATCATTTGTTGCTCCCTCCCTGAACCTAAGGTGTCGCGGGAGGTAATCGCAGGGGAGTCTGGAATTGCGGCTGGGCTGAGACCAGGTAGTATCGTTGTGGAGTTAAGTACCGTTCCACCCAGTCTCATCCGTGAGATGTGCCAGGTTGTTGAGAGGCGTGGGGGTTGGCTGCTGGACGCTGGTGTTGCGGGGGGTGTGCCAAACGCAGAAAAAGGAACTCTAACCATCATGGTCGGGGGAGACCGGCTTGCCTACGAGCGGGCATCCGCTGCCTTACAAGCGATTGGAAGCAACATATTTTACATGGGACCTTCAGGGCATGGAATGATTGCAAAAATAGTCAACAACGCGATTGCCCATGTGAATGTGGTGGCGGCGGTTGAGGGGATGGCCTTGGGCGTCAAGGCGGGGCTCTCCCCAGATTTGCTGGCTGAAGTCCTATCAAAAGGTTCTGCAAATTCGTACCAGTTCGAGAACCGCGTCAAGGGCCGACTTCTCAAGAGGAACTTTAAGCCAGGGATGAAGCTCCATCTTGCATATAAGGATTCACGTCTAGCATGCGAGCTCGGAAACGAATTGGGCGTTCCGCTGTTCGTTACGGGTGTTGCTCACTCGGTTTACCAGGAGGGTATGAGCGCTGGTTGGGCTGATGAGGACTATGTGACGATCGCAAAAATATGGGAAAAGCTGCTGGGGATTAGCATCGAATCAGGTGACAAGTAAGGTAAGCCATATCACAAACAGTAGAGCAAAGGAGGCCCCATAATGGATCGTACAGTCAGGATAAGGGAGTTAACCGTTAAGCCGGGAGAAAAGACCAATTCTTGGGTTAAGATCGGCGAGCTTGCAGACGGGTCACCGCTGCGCGTTCCTCTGATCATCGTGAATGGGAAAGAACCCGGGCCCCGGATAGTCGTGGTTGCGTGTGCACACGGAGACGAGGTTATCGGCACAGAAGCCATAAAGACCATTGCACGAGAACTGACCCCGGACAAGATAAAGGGAACCTTCATTGGTATACCCATTTTGAATGCCGTTGCCTTCCTAACCGGTACGCGCGTCGACGTGTTGGAGACGCCCATGGGCTGGAATGACATGAGCAAGATGTATTCTACAGCAAAACCGGACGGGTCAGTTACAGAAAGGGCGGCTTCGTTCCTGCGCGACGAAGTGATACCCCAAGTGGAGTATTATATCGACCTTCATTCATCAGCTGTCGGGAGCCTCAACGGGCCTCGCGCCATAGTCGCCGGGTTGTATGCGAAAGTAGACCCTGTCGTTCGTAGGCGCATGGAAGAGCTGGCGATAGGTTGCGGGTTTGACGTGATTTATAGACCCGAAAGCGAATCTTATGAGGGCATGTATTTCCGACCTATTCCGTTCTTTGAGGAGCGCGGCACCGCCAAAATTGTCTTGGAAACCGGAGCCGCACCGACTTTGGCGGACCTGGATACGCTTAGGAACGGCATCATGGGTTGCCTCGTTGAGATAGGGATGGTTGAGGGGAAGCCCAAAAAATCAAGAGACATTACCTACTGCGGCAGACTGTCCGCTGTTCGCGCAAATCGCGGGGGCATATTCAGGCCTTACGTCGAGATAGGTAAAACGGTCAAGGCCGGCGACAAGATCGGAGAGATTACAGACGTATTCGACAACATCGTCGAGGAAGTGGTATCGCCTGCTTCCGGAATTGTCGTGAAGGTAGCGACATCGGCGATTGCCTACACCGGCATACGATTGGCGGTTTTGGCTATACCGGACAATTCACGTCTTTGAGCGGTGAATGTTCTTAGTAGGAGAGAAGCGTAAATGCCACAGACGATTACAACGAAATTGTCAGAGCATTTCGTTGGGCTGTCTTACCAGGATATCCCTACTTCGGTTGTCGATAGCGTAAAGAAGCTGGTGCTCGACTTCCTTGGAGTATCGCTGGCGGGGAGCCGTACGGAAAGCGGGAGGATAGCCCAGACTTTCGCTCTCGAGATGGGCGGTTCTCCTCAGGTGAGCCTTATCGGGAGAAAGGAGAAGACGGGGATCGTCCACGCTGCCTTCGCGAATGCTATTTGCGCCCACAGCGTGGAGCTCGACGACGTTGACGAGCTTGCTCTCTTTCACTTTGGCCCGCCGATCGTATCTGCTGCGCTTGCTACGGCGGAAATGGTTGGGGCCTCAGGGAAAGAGTTCCTCATCGCTGTGGTTGCGGGATGCGAAATGATGGCACGATTGAGCCGAGGATGCAATCCTTCGTTGCGAGATCGCGGTTTTCATACCACCCCTGTATGCGGGGCTTTTGGGGCGGCTGTGGCTTCCTCGAAGCTACTACGTCTCAGTTCGCGCGAAATGGTCTCTGCGCTGGGGCTGGCGGGGGCCCAGGCCTCGGGTCTCATGGAGATGTACGACGACTCCATGCAAAAGCGCGTGAACCCCGGTCCAGCGGCGCGGAACGGCGTTACTGCGGCGCTGCTGGCGCGCTCAGGATTTACGGGCACAGACAGGATTCTTGAGGGTGAGCGAGGGTTCGGCAAGGCATTCTGTGACGAGTTTTGGCCCGAAAAAGTACTGGAGAATCTTGGCGAAGAAATCCCCGTGAACATCGAATTCAAACCTTATGCCTGCGCCAGACCGATACATAACGCTATAGACTGTGCTTTGTCCATCCGCCAGCAACCGGGATTCGATAGCACCCGGATTAAAGCCATAAGGGTTTGGCGCCACCCAGCATGGGCCAAGTACCATATGAACAACTCCCCTCATTCGTTCCATGAGGCTCAGGTCAGTTTGCCGTATTCCGTGGCCGTAGCCTTGCTTGAGGGTAATGCGCTCCTGCAACAATACGGGGAAGACAGGTTGAACTCGGAACAGGTGCAGCGGCTTACGAAGATGGTTGAAGTGTTGGAGGACCCCTCACTACCCCGCGGGGTGTCTTGCAGGATGGAAGTGACGATGGAGAGCGGCCTGTTCTTGAGTGCGCAGGTGGATTATCCCAAGGGGTCGCTCAAGAATCCCATGACACATGAGGAGCTCGAAGAAAAGGCCCATCTGTTAGGCGATGAGGTTGTGGGAAAAGCTGCACTCAGCGAGGCCATCGCGAAAGTAGGCGATCTCGAACATCTTTGCTCGGTGGTCGAACTCCTCAAGCCGGTATGCCTTCGCTCCTGAGCCGAGACCGGCTCCGGGCGCGTGCGTTGGTAGATAAAAGGGGTAATGGGATATGGGCGCCGACGATACAACCCTTTCTGTGGCGAGGTTCATTTCCGAAACTACATTTGAGGATATACCCGAAAGGGTGAGATCCAGGGTAAAGCTATGCGTGCTCGATACAATAGGGTGCGGCCTTTTCGGATCCACCCTGCCTTGGGGAAAGATAGTCTGGGATTGGGCTTCCGAATGGGCCGGGAAACCTGTGTCTTCCGTCTTTGGAAGGTCGCGTCGCCTCCCCCCTGCGTTGGCGGCCCTGGTTAATGGTACCATGATACATGGCTTCGAGATGGACGATCTCCATAAGGAGTCCATTGTTCATCTCGGAGCCGTCACCTTCCCTGCAGCACTCGCACTTGCGGAAACCCTTGACCAGTGCTCAGGAGCCCAGCTGCTAAGCGCTGTTTGCATCGGTTACGAGGTTGGCGCGCGAGTCGGCTCGAGCATCGGGACCTCTCACCTTTTGAGGGGATTTCATCCGACCGGAACTTCGGGCACTTTCGCGTCGGGAGCTGCAGCCGCGAAAGTAATGGGATTCGACGTTGACCTTACGAGGCATACCATCGGCATTGCCGCCACGCAAGGGGCCGGACTAATGTCGGCCCAGTACTCCGCCATGGTCAAGCGCATGCATGCGGGAAGAGCGGCGCAGGCAGGGGTATATGCCGCTACTCTTGCCCAGCGCGGCTTCACGGGGATAGAGAATGTGATAGAAGCCGAGTACGGGGGCTTCTGTTCCACAATGGCGGATTCACATGACCTTGCCAGGATAACTAGAGCCATCGGCCATGAGTGGGAAGCGGAGAAGATCACTTTTAAGCCTTATCCGTGTTGTGGGAGCGTACACACGGCGCTGGATGGTCTTATTGAGATAGTCAACGAAGAAGGTATCGATTACGGGGACGTGGAGAAAGTTCGCGTACAGGTCAGCAGCGTGACGAAAAAGCACGTGGGGTGGGAGTACAGGCCGGATAGCGTTACAAGCGCCCAGATGAACATGTACTACTGCCTGGCCGCGCTTCTGACCGAGGGCCGTTTGACGGTTGAGCAGTTTACGCCGGAGCGTATTTCTGACCCCCGAATCCTCGATAGGGTGAGGGATATTTCCGTTGAGGTGAGTCCCACTCTGGATGCGCTTGGACCGTTGTTTAGGCACTCTGTAATCGTGGAAGTATCTTGTCGTGACGGCAGGAACTTCGAAAAACGAGTGGATCATTCTAGAGGCTCCCCTCAGAAACCTATGAGTGATGCCGATATCGTGGACAAGTTCATGACTAATGCGAGGGCAGCCGGGTGGCGGCAGGCTGAGGATATCAAGGCAGCGGTGATGGGTCTCGAAGACCTGGGCGACGTCTTGCTTTTGGCGGGACTGATCCGGGGTTATGCAAGGACGGACTGAGGTGGGCGATGGTATGCCGGCGAGTAGGATGTGTCATGTGCACGCTGACCGGAGGTTCTGAGAAATTATCACTGGTGGAGAGAAAAAGAATGAATGCGCTTTGCGAAATCAAATCGAAGTTCGTCAATTCGGGCGTCGCGGCCGAGATGGTCTACAGGACCCTGAGAGAGGCCATATTGACCGGGGTTCTCGGACCTGGAACCCGGATCAAGGAAAGCGATATCTCCGAACAGCTCGGAGTAAGCCGTACCCCTGTTAGGGAGGCGATAGGTAGGCTACGGGCGGAAGGGTTGATCCAAAGCCTCCCGACGGTAGGTACGGTGGTTTCCGACTTTTCAAGCGAACACGTGCTGGCCACTTATGTTCCGAGGGCGGTTCTGGAAGGGGCGGCCGCAAGGTTGTGCGCCACTTCGGCCACTGACGCGGAGATAGCCAGCCTTGAGCGGACCTTGGAGGTGATGGAAGAGCCCGAAACCATGGGCAGTCTGGATAACCTGAGCGATGCCAACTTCGCCTTTCACGAACTGATTGTAATGTTTTCCCGCAATGACTACCTCCGCCAGTTGTTGCAACAAATATGGGCCATCGTGAAGATGTGCAGGGTCTCTTCGTTGATGTATCCTGGCCGGGTTCAGGAAGCGATGGCGGAACACCGCCGGATCCTTGATGCCATAAAGCGGCGTGATTCCCGTCAGGCAGAAGAAGCAGCCCGGGCTCACATCGAAAAGGCCCACGAAACAAGGCTACGAATGGTTACCGACTCCCGGAGGTCTGTCGGGCAACCACTCAGCTGGGGGGAGTAACCCACATTGACTATGGCACATAGGCTTCGTGAGATAATAGCAAATCCCGGGATTGTAGTAGTACCAGGGGCTTTTAACGCGTTGGTTGCAAGAGTTATTCAGGATATGGGTTTCCCGGCCGTGTACGCGACCGGCGCAGGAATTGCGAATAGCACGTTGGCTTTTCCAGACGTGGGTCTTCTTTCGTATAAAGAAATACTCGAGGCTGTTAGATATATCGTGGACGCCGTGGACATTCCTGTCATCGCCGATGCGGATACCGGATACGGGGGGCCGGTTAACGTCATACGAACCGTACGGGAATTCGAAAAGGCGGGAGTGGCGGCCCTTCAAATCGAGGATCAACTGATGCCGAAGCGGTGCGGTCATTTCTCTGGTAAACAGGTGATCACTACTGAAGAAATGGTTCAGAAGGTGAAAGCGGCTGTCGACACCAGGATAGACCCGGACCTAGTCATCATCGCGCGTACGGACGCAAGATCCGTTACCGGGCTCGAGGACGCCCTCTACAGGGCCGAAAGATACATTGAGGCGGGAGCGGACATGATTTTCGTGGAAGCTCCGCGGTCAGTGGAGGAGCTCAAGTTGATAGGCAGCCGACTCCGTGCGCCGAGCATTGCAAACATGCTCGAAGGAGGCAAGACTCCTCTTGTGCCCGCTGCCCAGTTGGAGGAATTCGGCTTCAAGATGGTCTTGTATGCGAACCTGGCGTTGCGGGCTTCAATAAAAGCATGCCAAGAGGTGCTAGCATGCTTGCGGGATACGGGATGGTCGCAGCCGGCATTGAGTCGAATCGTGTCAATGGACGAACGTAACAGGCTGACCAGGTACGATTTCATCGAAGAGGCAGAAAAAAGATACAATCCCAACTTCCGGGTGTAAACATCAGGGAACGAGTAGGCCACGATCCGGTTCTGGGGTGCCGCCTGAAGTCACGGGGGAGTATATGCAAGGATTCCGAAAACGCGACCTACCTGAGAAACTGATATCCAAGTGCTTGTGTGTATCCCGGGAAAGTTGGTAGGGAGGAATTTCAGGGGGGTGAGGTAAGAGTCGCTGTTTCGCGAGCAAGCGGGAGGCAGCGACCGGGTGTGAATGCAGAGTCGAGTGTGTACAGGGTCTTTTCCGGTGAAGCTGCTGTGAAGTTCTGCTAAAAAGGGGGCTAAAGCGGTGAAGAAGTGTATAGTCGTGACGGTCATGGTGCTCCTCCTGGTTTTATGCGTGGCAGGGTGCTCCACGGGATCTAAGCCAAGTGAGACTCCGGAAAAGGATCAAGGGACGGCGGTAGGAGAAGGCCCATATAAGGACGGGGACGTGATTAGGCTGGTGGTGCCATGGTCGGCAGGAGGCGGCTTCGATCGGGTTGCACGGCTGGTTCAGCCGTATTTTGAGGCCGAGTTGGAGAAGCTCACGGGCGCCGATGTTACGGTGGTTGTGGAGAACGTAACCGGAGCGGGTGGCGCGATCGGACTTCGGGAGTTTTACCGCGCTGCACCGGACGGCAAGACTATCGGTACGGTGAGCTTCGGGGGCGGAGCATATCTGCAGCTTGCCACGGGCGAATTCGACATGACGAAGTACTCTTATATTGGAATCTTGAACAAAGACGTCAACATCATAGTAGTGCAACCAAAATGCCCCTACACAAGCGTTAAAGAGCTGATAGAGGCGTCAAAGAATAAGTCAACTCTCTTTGCCACTGATGGAGCTGGTGCGTCGGGGCACCTCGACAATCTGATTATGCGGGCAGTCCTTGCATCGAAGGGTATCGACTGGAAAATGGATTTTGTTCGACGGATCATCCGATGCCATGCTCGCGTTGGTGAAAGGTGAAGCAGACGCCTACATGGGAAGCGAGAGCGTAGTTGCGAACCTCGTACAGACAGGAGATCTGAAGGGCCTGGTGCTTGTGCAAAAGAGCGGCCGCGGTCAAATCCTCCCGGACGTGCCCAGCCTTTCGGAGGCGTTTCCTGAAGGCGAGGAATTGGCCGATATGATGGGGCAAATGCGGGTATTGGCTGCACCACCGGGCACGCCCGAGGGCACCATGAAGGTGTTGAGGGAAGCCCTCAAGTCGGCAATGGCAAACCAAGAAATGCTTTCTAAGGCAAGAGAGGCGCAGATACCGATCAATTATGACACGGCAGAAGAGGCTTTGAGAATTGCCCAACTACGCGTGAGCTTTGCCGAAAAGTACCGCGATGCTTGGATGCCGGCTTACGAAAAGAAGTAATCTTGTGAGGCCGTGGTTTTGTTACATCGCCCCACCCGGCTCGGCGAAGACCAACGCTCGGGCCGGGTGAACGAAAGAGTCGTGTGAAGACATTAGACAGTGGTTGAACATTCGAGGGAAAAGAGAAGACACAGCGGCCGTGAGGCCTAGTAAAACGAAGAGACTTGAGACATTGAAGTGTCGATCACCGAGGCTCCTATTCGAACATGTTCGTAAAGAGGTGCAGAGAATGAGATCGGTAAAGATAGGCGCTCAGCTTCCGATGTGGGATTACCACGTCCACAGCGAGGTTAGCTTCTCGCACATCAGGGAAGTAGCCTTATGTGCTGAGGAACTGGGTTTTGACTATGTGTCAGCGGACGATCATTTGAGCAGGGGGCGGGGAGGTAGGGTCTACGACAGTTGGACAACACTTTCGGCGTTGGCGTCTCTTACCAAACGGGTTCGATTAGTAACGATAGTGCTGTGCAACCTATACCGCTACCCCTCCGTACTCGGGAAGATGGCCGCGACTTTGGACGACGTCTCCGGCGGAAGAGTCGAGATCGGAATAGGCGCTGGCTGGAAACAAGAGGAGGCGGACGCTTTCGGAATCCCGTGGGCTGAACCCCGGGAGCGCCTGGATAGACTGGAAGAATCGGTCGAACTGCTAAAAAGGCTTTGGACCGAGGAAAAGGCTTACTATGAGGGGCGATACTACAAGCTGAACGGCGCGGTTTGCAACCCGAAGCCGAAGCAGAAGCCGCACCCCCCCATTTGGATAGGGGGTGGAGGGGAAAAGAGGACACTGAGGATAGTGGCAAGACTGGCTAATGTGGCGAACTTCGCGGCACCCGGAATTGGCTCCAACAAGGAAGGGGAGTCTGAATTCGATTATTTCAAGCGGAAGAGAGACTTGGTCAAGCAGTACTGTGAGGAGATCGGAAGGCCCTTTAACGAGATACAGCTGTCGGCAAGCATAAATCTGATGTTGTGGGGGAAGGAGGAGGATTACGTAAAGAGATCAATCGACGAAGCGGTCAGCCGGGGCCTGTCACAGGGGGAAATCGAACGAATGAAGCATATGTTTGATACAGCCGTCCGAACCCCCGAAGAGTGCCTCGAGAAAATCAAGGCTTATATTGACTGCGGGGCAACCTATTTCACCTTAAATAGGTGTACTCCGTACGGATTGCGACTATTTGCCAAAGAGGTTATGCCGAAATTGTAGACACCATCGTGCTGGGGGTTGTGCCTGTGACAGTGAAGAGCGATAAAGTGAATGACAATGAAATTCAAGAAATATACGACTATTTTTCCCATGACATGGCCGGAATGGTTCCAGACAGTATTAGAATGCTTGAGAAGTATAACCCGGGTGCTATGAAGGGGTTCTATCTCTTAAGGAAGAGCACGCTGCGGGAGCCGCCCGAAGGACCTCTACCCAAAAAATACCGGGAGCTAATCATCATCGCAGTTGAAGCGGCGTTGAAAAAAGACCCGAGTGGACATGCGAGGATAGCGGTCGAGTGCGGTGCAACTCCGGAAGAAATCCATGAGGCCGTGGCCATATGTCTTTGGCTTGCAGGGATGCCCGCCTATCACGAGGGGATGAAGGCCGTCAAGTCCGCTGAGACCCACCTGGCAAAGCTTCGGTCTCTGAGCGGGGAGTCTGCCACATAGCGCATACTTCGCCCGGCGTTTGCTAACGTCTTCGTGCGCATGGAGGGAGTGCGATGCTTGAGGCTGCATTGAAAGGATTGGCCGTTCTGCTCCAGCCGTCAGGTCTCCTGTGTCTTCTTGGTGGGACACTGTTTGGAATGTTTAACGGCATTATTCCTGGGTTAAGCGGGGTGACTTCCATTGCGCTATTAACACCCCTCACCTTCGCTATGGACGCGGATCAGGCGTTTATCCTCCTGCTATCTGCGTTTGTGGCGTCAACTGTAGCCGGTAGCATAACGGCTATTCTCGTGGGCGTTCCGGGAACAAGCAAGAACGCTGCGACGGTTTTCGACGGTTATGCGATGGGCCAGTCGGGTAAGGCCGTGGAGGCGCTGGCCACATCCAGTTCGGCGTCGTTTTTCGGAGCGATGGTAGGAGGAGCGGTGTTGATGGGCTCGCTTCCGATTTTGCGCCGGTTCATCCTGTCATTTGGGCCTCCTGAATTCCTCTTTTTGATAGTATGGGGGCTAGTCACCATCGGGGCGGTTTCGGGAAGGTCGCTGCTCTCCGGACTTATCGGAGCGGCCATCGGGCTTCTCCTGAGTTTTGTGGGGGTCAACCCTGTTTTGGGTGGGGCCCGGTACACAGGGGGAACCCTATATCTATGGGACGGATTCAGCCTTGGAACGGTTTTCTTGGGATTGTTTGCCGTCGCAACGGCATTGGACGTCGCTCGGAAAAAAGGATCCTCAGGGACTTCAGGTATGCTAGTCAAAGCCGGTAAGGATACACAGCAGTTGTTTTCCGGTATATTGGCACCCTTCCGCCACTTTTGGCTCTTCATAAGATGCTCAATCATTGGGACTATCGTGGGGATCATGCCTGGTGCAGGCGGTACTGTGGCATCGTTCATATGTTACGGTCACGCGGTGCAGACCAGCAGGGACAAGTCGAGGTATGGGCAAGGGGATATCCGCGGAGTGGTCGCGCCAGAATGCGCCAATAATGCCAGCCAGATGGGCGCTCTTATTCCAACTTTGACGTTCGGAATACCCGGTAGCGAAGGTACCGCATTGTTGCTGGGGGCTTTTCTTATCCACGGCATAAACCCTGGACCTGAGCTCTATGCAGGCCACTTGTCGCTGATTTGGGTGATTATCTGGACCACCATATTTGGAAACCTTCTGGCGAGCGCTATTACCATCGTAGCAGGTCCGTCGATAGCTTTGATGACGAAGATATCGAAAACTTATATGGTCCCTATAATACTGTGCGTCTCGCTCTACGGAGCATACACATTCCGGCAGAATGTGATGGATGTTTTGCTGGCCGTAGTATTTGGATTGTTCGGCTTGTGCCTCAGCCGGTTTTCGGTTCCAAAGGCGACCGTAGTCATTGCATTTGTTCTCGGTCGTCTAGCTGAACAGGCATTTTACCGTACGGTACAGATAGGACGTGGATCGTTTGCAGCTGGAATGACCGGGCGCCCTATCGCATGGGTTTTTATCATCCTCACTGTGCTTACCGTGCTCCTGCCCTATGCTGCCGGGCTGATTGGTAAAACTAAAAAAGGAGGGAATGCAGGTGCAGAGGGCATCCCTGCTTAGAGCAGCTTGGGAAAGGGGGTTCACATTTTACGCGATTGTACTCCTGGTATTCATTGTGTTAGGGGTCATATCGCTCACAGGCTACTCGGTCGAGAAAGTGGTATTTCCGCTTGTGGCTATAGCATTGGGTATTATCGCATGTGGGCTGAAGATTGTGGCCATAAGCGTCCCTTCATTGGCTAGAGCATTGGACCCAGCGGGCATGCTCGAGATGACAACCGAATCGTCCAAGCCGTCAAAACCGGAGCCACAGAGATCGGAGCAGTCCGGAGGCAACGTGAAGTCGCTTGTCTTGTGGCTTGCGAGCGGGTCCGCTTTCCTTTATCTTCTCGGCTTCAACGCAGGGTGTGGCATTATTGCGTTGTGGTATGTCAAGTTCATAGAAAGGCAATCGTGGTTCAAAGCTCTGGCCACCGCTGTGGCACTACCGCTGGCACTGTTTGTGCTTTTCGTGGTGGCGCTGAAACAAAGACCGTACGCCGGCTATCTGGTGGTGCTACTGAAGGAGTATCTCGGCGTTTGAACTGTCGGCGCCATCTAGAAATCTCGAGAGGCCGAGAACGGTCGGGGGAGTTGCTGAACCCGATTAGTGGCCTACCCGCTGAGGCGAAGGTCGCGTTGGCGTGTTTCTTGAGGCTTCAAAACCGAGGACAGGTGGTTGCAGACGTCGCAGGAAT
>DUSP01000052.1 GCA_012842575.1 Clostridia bacterium | reverse complement strand
GGCCAAGCCGATTTCTCTCTCCGCCATGGCAAAACGGGTTATGGAGTCGACCATCAGCATCACATCCAGTCCTTGATCCCTGAAATATTCGGCGATGGTGGTGGTTACAAACGCCGCCTTGATACGAACGAGGGGTGGAGAGTCTGACGTCGCCGCCACGACCACCGACCGCTTGAGACCTTCCTCTCCAAGGCTTTTGTCTATGAATTCCTTGACTTCACGACCGCGCTCTCCGATGAGTCCGATGACGTTGATGTCGGCTTCCGTGTTACGCGCGATCATTCCGAGCAGCGTACTTTTGCCCACTCCACTTCCGGCAAAGATCCCGACCCTCTGGCCTTTCCCGCAGGTCAGAAACGTGTCTATGGCCCTGACGCCGACCGAAATACTTTTCTCGATGCCACGCCGCTGTAACGGTCCGGGAGCTTTTCTGTCAACGGGGTATTTCCTTTCAGGTTCGATTGGGCCAAGACCGTCGATGGGTCTTCCGAGCCCGTCCAAAACCCTGCCCAAAAGGGAATGGCCCACTGCGACTTCGAAGGTCTTACCCAGGTCCGTTACCACGGCGCCCGGGCCGATACCGTTCATTTCCGAATACGGCATGAGCAATACCTTGTCGCCCCTAAACCCCACCACTTCGGCGAGCACAGGGGATCCATGTCTCGGTACGATTTCGCACATCCCCCCGATGTCTACACCTGGACCGACGGCCTCCGTCACAAGGCCGACAACCTGCGATACCCTTCCCTTCAAGAGGAGGACATCGCATTCCCGGGCTACTCGTATAAGCTCGCCGAAGTCCACGACCCCTTCCGGTTTCCCCAATGCCATCTCCCTTTCATTTCCCGGCGGGATATCGCCCGTCCACTCCGTCCCCTCCCGCCCAAAAGAACGAGAGGCTAAAGCCGATGCCGACGTGCAGAAACCCTCATTTCGCCGTCAGACCTTGGACCGCTCGCTCCCGTGAGTCCATACCCGTGGAGCATAAGCCCAAGTCTTCAGAGGAAACACCCTTTCGCAAGTCGGCCAGGGTGGTATCCAAGGATTCCAAGAGTTTGGACCGCATCCGAGCGAGTTGGGAATCGATGGTACAGTCAAGGGTTCCAAGATCGCCCTCGATGATCATACCGCCGGCTTCCACGGACTTGTCGGGTATCACCTTCGCGCCGGCGACACCCGGCCACCGTTTCTCGAGCCTGCCGAGGTTTTCTTCTAGGGCGACCACATCCCTGGGGTTAGCCCGTAAAGACCGCACTCCCTGTCCGTCGAGGCGCTCCACCGCTTCGTCGAGAAGACGCATTATCACATCGGGCCTGAGGTTGACTTCGTCCCGGATGATCCTGGAGGCTACAGTGATCACGAGGTCTATGAGGTCACGTTTTGATTCTTCCAGCATGCGCCCGGCTTTTGCCTTCGCATCCTCGAGGATTTCCTTTGCCTGGTTGAGGAGGCCTTCGCTCTCCTCGAGGCTTTTAGCCATACCCTCTTTGAAGCCCGCCTCAAACCCCCGCCCCCAAGCTTCCTTCTCTATGGAAGAGGCTTTTTGCCCCGCTTCGTCCAGAATCTTTTCTGCCTGGCGTACCGCCAAATCGATGATGACGCTCTGCATCGCGACCCCAGACCCGGCAGGATCGTTGTCAATCCCTTCCTTTTCCAACTCCGCGGACGCTCCGGCTGTCGTCGTCTTGACCCCGGTACCGCCCACGGCCGCTCTCGAAAGGGCACCGATGCCGCCGCATTCGTTGTCCGGCATGAATACAGCCGCCCCGGGCCCCCTCACGGAAGGGTCGAGGGACACGGCTGTCTCCGCCAGCTGCGCATCCGTATCCGATGACTCCATCGAAGTAAGCGCCGGATATGTCCCCTGCACCTTGTTCATATCGGTATCGGCTATAGTCCGATGGTCTCCTCGAAAAGGTAGGGAAGCCTGGGATTCTGAGCCGCCCGAAGGGACCGGCAGTTTTACGACCTGATGAGTATCGGACTTAATCTGTTCCCCTTTGATGACCCTGAACAATCCTCTTCTCTCCTCAATCCGAAGCGGATTTTCGGTCGTCTGTACGATCAGGCGTAATTAGACCACGATTTCCTCCCCTTGCCGCCTGAGGATGATCTCACCCTCTTCGTCAAGCCGCCTTATTACCTTCACGATTTTCTGCTGTGCCTCTTCCACTTCTTTCAGCCTTACCGGACCCAGGTATTCCATGCTTTCTTTCACGTTCTCCACCGCACGGGAGGACATGTTTCTGAAGATCTTCTGCTTGACCTCTTCGGTGCTGAGTTTCAAAGCCATAGGCAGGTCCCTGTTGTAATCGACCTCGCGGAGCACGCGCTGCAATGAGAGATCGTCGAGGAGGACAATGTCCTCGAAGACGAACATCCGCTTCTTTATCTCCTCAGCCAGTTCAGGGTCGCTCAGCTCGAGGGATTCGATTATGGATTTTTCCGTTGCCCGGTCGGCCCGATTCAGTATGTCGACCACGCTCTGTACACCCCCGACGGAGGTGTATTCCTGCACTATCAGAGATGAAATCTTTCTTTCCAGGACTTTTTCGATTTCCCGTACCACTTCAGGGGAAGTCCTGTCCATGAGCGCAAGGCGCCTTACCACGTCCAGCCTTTTTTCCTCGGGCAACGAAGACAAAAGCGCTGCCGCCTGGCCCGGATCGAGATAGGCCAATATTAGGGCGACCGTTTGAGGGTGTTCGTTCTGGATAAAGCTCATCAACTGTGCCGGATCCGCGCTCCTGGCTATTTCGAAGGGACGCGGCCTCATGGACGAGGAAAGGCGATGAAATATTTCGGCTGCCTTCTGGGGCCCGAGCGCCCTCTCCAGGACTTCCTTGATCCAGTCAAGGCCGCCCTCTCCCATATTGGCTTCGGCAAGGTACCTCTCCTGGAATTCGCTGAAGACTCTCGCACGCACGTCCTTGTCTATCTTGGACACCCGCGATATCTCGACGGTGAGTTTCTCTACGTCGACCTGATTTAAGTGTTTTACTATCTGCGCAGAGAGCTCGGCACCCACGGAAATGAGAAATATGGCTGCCTTTCTCGTACCCGTAAGCTTAGTAACTCCGCTTATCTCGGACAATGAACCCAACTCCCGACGTTTGAGTACTTTATCTGATCCTGGTAAACGTTGTCGCCTCGCTATTCTTCGATTATCCACGCGTGTATGAGCTTGGCCGCTATTTCCGGATTACGACGAATCAGCCTCTCTATCTGTATCTGTTCCCGGTCCCTGCTAGGCTCGGGAAGTTCCTCAACCGCTTCTTCCTTGCTGGGCATGAAGGTCGGCTCCCCCGCGACGGCTATGGAGGGTTCTACCGCCGGGCCGCCGGGCGCCGTTTGTATGGCTTCACCAAAAGAAGGAGCTTTTCGTCGCCGTCCGAGTAAATACACGAGCGCCACGGCAACCAACGCCGCCAGGAAGGGTACGTAAGCCCGGTAGGGCTCAAGAAACCTAAAAAACGGGGAGAAGGCGGTCTCTTGTTCTCCAAAAGCGTCCGCCAGGCTCGTATCGAAAGGAATACCCGTAACCGTGATTTGGTCGTTGCGCTGCGGATCGTACCCGATAGCCGCCGCCACCGTTCGGGATACGGCGTCCACTTGTGCGGCGTCGAGGGGTCTATTGATTACGACCGAAATCGAAAGCCTCTTGACGCTTCCGGGCGCCACGATTGTTTGTTCCCTGATTTCGTTGATTTCCAGATTCCTCGTGGTTTCGCGCCTGGAGTACTCCGACTCGCCCCCTTGAACGGAGGCAGCCTGGTATCCCGGAATATTGGCGTCGGTGGGTCCCGTATTCTGGGGGGGAAGCCCTGTTCCGCGGAAGGTCTCTTCCAATTCCTGTACGCTTCGCGTCAAGCCTGCGGGATCGGGAGCGGGCTCGAAAAGCCGGCGTTCTATCGTCTGCTTGTTGAGGTCGAGGTCGGCTTTCACCCTCACTACAGCATTACCGGGACCGAACACCCGAGATAGGAGGCCCTCTACGCTACGGGCCAGATCATTTTCGAATTCCC
Organism: Clostridia bacterium; assembly: GCA_012842575.1. Taxonomy (GTDB): domain Bacteria; phylum Bacillota; class Sulfobacillia; order DUSP01; family DUSP01; genus DUSP01. The sequence continues at coordinate 29,556 of DUSP01000052.1, read as the reverse complement.
TGGTCAAAGTGATGGCATTAAGGCCCGCCGCCTCGAGTCCGTCCTCGCCGAGTGAATCGGAACCACCGGATGAGGGAAATAATACGTTCCCTCTGGAATCCACCACCGTCACGTTGTCCGGAGCCAGTCCCTGCACGGCCCTGGATACCAGGAACACTATGCTCTTGATCTCGGAGGGTCTAGGAGAGTAAAGCGGCTTCAATTTAAGGAGGACCGCCGCGCTGGCGGGCTTTTCCTGGCTTACGAAGAGCGTCTCCTCCGGGAGCACGAGGTGCACGCGGACGTCATCTATACCGGACATCTTGCTTATGGTCCGTTCAAGCTCCCCTTGAAGCGCTCGCAGATAGTCGAGTCGGCGCTCGAAATCGGTTTTTCCCAGCGATTGCCTGTCGAATATCTCAAACCCAACCGTTCCGGATCGCGGAAGCCCTTTGTCGGCCAACGAAAGCCTCAACTTGTCAACCTCGGAAGCGGGGACCATGACGGTCCTTCCTCCGTTTTCGAGCTCATAAGGGATCTTTTGCTCGTCGAGAAATGCTATGATTTCCCATGCATCCTCCTGTTCGAGGTCGGTGAATAAGGGCGAAAAATCAGGCTTACCACCCGCCAGCACCACCCATATGACCAGGCCGGCGACTACTCCCACGCCGAGCATCCACACCAATCGTCGCGTGTTCGCCGGAACCGCTTCCCAGCGCTCTTTCGCCTTAAAGATCAACTCGCGAAGAAAAGCCAGACTACTTTGCCCGACCGGCATTCAGCCTATACCTCCCGAAAACCATCGCGTGGCCCCCGGTATTAGACTTGCATTCGCATGATTTCCTGGTAAGACTCTATCGCCTTGTTGCGAATCTGGATGAGGAGTTCAAGGGCGAGCTTAGCCTTTTCCGTCGCCAAAACGACGTCGTGAATCTCGACGTTCCCGCCGGCAAGAGCGTTGACCAGAACGGCGTCGGCATGGTCTTGAAGCCGAGCCGCCCCCTCGATGCCCTCCGTCAGGGCTTCTTTCAAGACCGAAGCGAAATCGCCGACGGGGCTGCCGGGCTTACCCGACCCGGAGGGCCCCTTCGGCCCGATTACGCCCGCCGCCCCTTCCGGAGATGTCGTCAATCGTACGGGAGGAACCGACCCTGTCCCTAAGCCGTCTATCAATCCCATCTCGTCGCGCCTCCATTTATTCCCGGCTCATTTATTTCCGTTCCCGTCTCATTTACTTTCAACTTTGGTTTCCCAGTTCAGGTGTTCTTCCGCCTAGCTCCTTCCCATGTCCATCGCCCTCGTCGCCATATGCTTATACGCGTTTATGGCGGTGACGTTTGCCTCGTAAGCGCGCGTGGCACTGATCATTTCGACTAATTCCTTAATGACATCCACGTTGGGAAGTTCCACGTAGCCGTCGGGACCTGCGTCCGGGTGTCCGGGATCATATTTCCTTTTGGGGGGTGATGGGTCTTCGACGATGTTTAGTACTCTGACCCCACCAACGCCCCCAGGCGCTCCGACCCCGCCAAGGGGGCCCCCGAGGGAGTCTACCCGAGTCGTATCGCCGTTCCTTGCCCTGAAATAGTTGAGAATCCCCCAAAAACTCCCAAATAATCTACCTTGAGCGCGTGGCGCGAACACCGCCGTCTTGCGCCTATACAGCGTCCCGTCGCTTGACCTGGTGGAGTTCGCGTTGGCGATGTTATCGGATATCAGGTCAAGTCTCAGTCGTTCTGCGGATAACCCAGATCCGGAAACGGACAGAGCATCGAAAAGACCCATCATTACCTCCTCCCCTCGAAGGCGGCCGTCCTCAGCATCGAAATCCTCGAAGAGAGTTCCCTTGCCAAGAGGTCATAGAGGACGGTGGTCTCCGCCATTTTTGCCATCTCGTATTCGATGTCAACGTTATTTCCGTCAAGCCGCTGTGAGGTACTGGTATCCGTATATACGCGGGGCTCCGGACCGCTCGAACCCGAGCGAGGTTCGGGTAAGTGGCGAGGATCGGTGCGGGTAAGGGTGAGGGCCGGTCGTGTCCGCAGCATGGCGCTGAAAATGTCAAAAAACGAAGTATCCACCCTCTTGTAACCCGGCGTATCGACATTCGCCACATTATCCGCCAGAAGGTAGAGCCTTGACGCTGCGCCGTCCAAAGCGGTGTTCAAGATATCGATGGCGCTGGAACGCGTAAGGTCCAAAGGGACGTCACCTCCCAAAAAGAAGCCTCCGGACTGTGCTTTTTCCGTTTTCGTCGGCCACGGTACGGCCGTCGTCGATTCAAAAGACTTCACATCGAAACACAAGGCCTGCTTTCGGGCACCAAAGCAATGCCCGAAAGCAGGCCTACTTCTTTCGAACCTCCCCTTTCGGCAGCCCGGCTATCGTGGCAAAAAGCTTTAGACCCGTGGCTTTGCGTCCCCGCCTTTCGACGGGTTTGCCTTTATCGCTTTGGAAGCCCGTACCACTATTACCTTATATCGGCTTTTCGACAAAAGTTGCGGAGTTCCTTCTTTTCTCCTGCAAATTTTTCGATACTATATTATTTCTGAGTATATTATTCGCGTGACCTCCAACCCGCCAGGTCAGGATCTCAGCTTCTTCAACTCGTCGACGAGCCTGTCATTGAGCACTTTAATGTACGTTCCCTTCATGCCCAGCGAACGAGACTCGATGACGCCCGCGCTTTCGAACTTCCGAAGGGCGTTGACTATGACCGAACGCGTTATCCCAACCCTGTCGGCGATCTTTGACGCCACGAGAAAACCTTCGTTCCCTGAAAGTTCGTCGAATATGTGGTGCACCGCTTCAAGCTCCGAATAGGATAGTGTCCCGATGGCTACCTGGACCGCGGCCTTCTTCCTCGCCTCTTCCTCCAGTCGCTCCGCCTTCCCGCGAAGTATCTCCATGCCTACTACGGCGGCGGCATACTCGGCCAGGATGAGGTCTTCGTCGTCAAACACTGAGTCATATCTCGCCAAGAGAAGGGTTCCAAGCCTTTCCCCGGCCCCTATGATGGGCACTATCGTTGTCACCTTTCCTTCGTAGCTGCATGACATGTCTTTTTGAAAGAGGCAGAGTCTTCCTTCCTGGGCGATGTTAGGCCTGGTGCCGTCGACTTTCAAGAGCTTATCGTTGTAATCCTCCGGGAACGACCCCGAGGCTAACACCCGTCTTTCCAATACCTCGCACTCAAAAGCGTCCACCAGGGCATATCCGAGGATCTGGCCTTTACGGTTCACGATATAAACGTTGGCGTGAATCAACTCGCTTAATATCATGGCCATCTCCTTGAAATCCACGGGTAGACCGGCGGACTTCTGGATCAGTCTGTTGATGCGGCGAGTCTTCTCAAGAAGCCTTCTCAATACAGTTCCCCTCCCACCTGAATGAGGACCGTGTCAAAGGATGTAGCGGCTGAGGTCAACGTTCTCAACCACGTCGCGCAGCTTCTCCCTGACATAGTCTCTATCTACGACGACTTTTTGGTCTTTCAATTCGGGCGCCTCGAAAGACAGGTCCTCCAACACCTTCTCCATGATGGTGTGCAAGCGTCGCGCCCCGATGTTTTCGGTTTGGTCGTTCACGCGGCATGCTATTTCCGCGATCTCTTCTATCCCGTCTTGCGTGAATTCGAGCTGTACACCTTCGGTGGCCAAAAGCGCGATATACTGTTTGGTCAGTGCGTTCTCCGGCTGCGTCAGGATTCGAATGAAATCCTCTTTCCCCAGGGCCTGAAGCTCAACCCGAATGGGGAACCTACCTTGGAGTTCGGGAATGAGGTCGGAAGGTTTTGAAACATGGAAGGCACCCGCGGCTATGAAGAGGATGTGATCGGTTTTTACGGGTCCATACTTCGTCATCACCGTGGACCCCTCTATTATCGGCAGAATGTCCCGTTGGACCCCTTCCCGCGAAACGTCCGGTCCTACGCCGCGTTCTCGCCCCGCGATTTTGTCGATTTCGTCGATGAAAATGATGCCGAATTGTTCGCAACGCTCGATGGCGGCTGCGATCACCGCATCCATATCGATCAGTTTCTGGGCCTCTTCGTGCTCGAGGATTTTCCTGGCTTCCCTCACGGCAACCTTTCGACGCTTTTTCTTCTTGGGTATGAGGGGCCCGAGGAGATCCTGTATGTTGATGCCCATCTCCTCCACACCGGCGCCCGAAAACACTTCGACCATGGGCATAGAGGTATCCTCTACCTCCACCTCGACCATTTCGTCTTCGAGCAGGCCCAAAGCAAGCCTCTCCCGCACGAGACGCCTCTCTTCCCTGGCTTTCTCCGTTTTCCACCTAAAAGATTCTTCATCCTCGTCATCGGTCGTCCTGGGCGCACCGAAGATCATCTCCCATGGGCTCCTTGCGGGCTTCTCCCGCTTCGGAAGCGGGGCCAAAAGATCAAGAAGCCTTTCCTCCGCTAGGGCCTTGGCTTTTTCCAGGACCTCTTGTGTACGCTCCGCCTTTACCATTCGGATCGACGTTTCCACGAGATCCCTCACCATGGAGTCGACGTCGCGCCCCACGTACCCCACCTCTGTAAACTTGGTGGCCTCCACTTTCACGAAAGGCGCTTTGACGAGTCTGGCCAATCGACGCGCTATTTCCGTCTTACCGACACCGGTGGGCCCGATCATCAGGATGTTCTTCGGGTATATCTCTTCCTGCGTCTTGGCGTCCAAAAGGCGGCGACGGTAACGGTTCCTCAGCGCAACCGCAACACAACGCTTTGCCTCTCTTTGGCCTACAATGTACTTGTCCAGTTCCGTAACGATCTCTCGTGGGGTCAACTCTTCAACCCATTCCTTTGTCAATTCCCGCTACCTCCATCAAGCCAATGAGCAAAACCATAAGCCCGCCCGCCGGATCACCGCTCCTTGACACCTACCGTCTCCACGACGATATTGTCGTTTGTGAAGACGCAAATGGAAGCGGCTATCCTCAGGGATTCTTCCGCTATGGTTCGGGCATCCAGATTCGTGAAACGATTCAGTGCTCTCGCGGCAGCAAGGGCATACGGGCCTCCTGAGCCTATGGCGGCAATCTTGTCGTCAGGCTCGATTACCTCGCCGCAGCCGGAAATGACGAACAAATGCTCCGGATCGAGGGCCACCAACATGGCTTCGAGGCGCCTCAAGATCTTGTCGGTGCGCCACTCCTTGGCCAAAGCCACCGCCGCTTTGGGAAGGTTTCCCCTGCTTTCCTCAAGCTTTCCTTCAAGTCTTTCAAAGAGAGTAAATGCATCCGCTACCGAGCCGGCAAAGCCGACCAAGACGCGTCCCTCATATATGCGGCGGATCTTGTTGGCCCGCTGCTTTATTATGACTTTATCCACCATAGTCACCTGGCCGTCTCCGGCGATGGCGCCTTGTCCATCGCGCATCACGGCCACGATTGTAGTCCCTTTGAGTTCCATTACGATGAATCACCCCGGTGATAAGACGAAGAATCGGACAAACACAAAACCTCAAGACCATTGCCTCCGTAGCGTAACCGGACGGAAACCCGACCGATGCCCTTTAGCGCAAAGAAATCGGCTCATCTTGGCACCCACGTACGCGCCCACGCGAAGCGGTAACCCGGGCCCTTATGCTCTGGGAAAGTATTTGTCGTAAACCTCCTTCAGGCGCTTCTTGGTAACATGCGTGTAGATTTGGGTGGTGGACACGCTTGCGTGTCCGAGCATCTCTTGTACCGCCCTCAAATCCGCACCGTGTTCGAGTAAATGGGTGGCAAAGGAATGCCGCAGGGTATGAGGCGAAATTTTGCGCAAGCTCGCTTCTTTTCTGATGATCCTATCCAATATCAGCCTTACGCCCCTGGTGCTGAGGCGTCCGCCCCTCAGATTGACGAAGAGGGGGCCCGAGTCAACGGCAGCCTTCCTATTCTTTGCGATCAGAGTGGGCCTTGCCCGCTCAAGATAGTCGCCCAGGGCCGAGATGGCCATGGACCCCAGAGGCACGAACCTCTCTTTTCCTCCTTTTCCTACCACTTGGACGTAGCCCAAAGAGTAATCCACATCCTCCACGTCCAGGGAAACCAGTTCTCCCACTCTCAGGCCCGTCGCGTACAACGTCTCAAGAATCGCTCGATCTCTCAGTCCCAAGGGCGTGGTCCGATCGGGTATCGAGAGTAGCTTCAAAACTTCATCTTCATAGAGGAAATCCGGTATCTTCCGTTCGAGCTTAATCGTGGGAATTCCCTTGGCCGGGTTAGCAGCCAACTTTCCTTCCCTCGAGAGAAACCTCAGAAAAGACCTAACCGCGGAATGCTTTCTCGCTATCGTAGGTCTGGAATAACCTTGATCATGGAGATAAGACAAAAACCCCTTGATGACCGCGGGATCAAGAGATGAAATGCCGCGCTGTATCATTTCGAGATAGACTCTGAACTGTTCGAGATCCTTGGAATACGCTTCAATCGTATTTAAGGCCAGCCCTTTTTCGCTGGCCCTGCTTACGACGTAACGATCGACCCAGTAATACCATTGTGGATCGGCAGGCTCACCCCGTATAACACCGGGGGCAACTAATCCTGGCTCCGACACTGAGACCTTTTCCCGTTTCATGAGAAAGGCCTCCCATTTCATAGCACTTGACGCATTTCTACAACATGATACCACATTCACAAGGTCTTGACAATAGTTAAGTCATAATATTCGCTAATTTCCTAGCTCTTTCCAAACATATCTTGGCGACCGTCATGCGGTATTCGCGTTTGGCTTTAAACCCTCTACGCCTTGATCCTTTAGGTTTTATGCGGTCCATCACGGGTCCGAGCAGGGCAAAGCTTGCGTTCACCGGCTGAAAGTCGGAAGCACTTTCGGTCGTCATGCCATGAGAAAGCCCGCCCAACATGGTATCGGGCGGCGGTTCTATCAAAGGCAGACCCCTCTTTATGCGGGAAGCGTTGACGCCCGCCAACAGCCCCGTCGCGATGGCCTCCACATACCCTTCGGAACCCGAAATCTGACCGGCGAAGAATACCCTGCCACCGGTGGCTTTACTCACGGTCGGGGCCTCGAGGGTTGGTTTTAGGATCCTGGGAGCATTGATGAAAGTGTTCCTGTGCATTACACCGTAACGGACGAACTCAGCCTCCCTCAAACCCGGGATCATCCGGAATACGCGACGCTGCTCAGGCCATAGAAGCCCGGTTTGAAAGCCCACTAGACTATAGAGGGAACCCGAGGCGTTTTCGCGGCGCAACTGCACCACCGCGTACGCTTGCGTACCCGTACGCGGGTCCACGAGCCCAACGGGTTTCAACGGGCCATACCGGAGCGTATCCTTACCTCTCCGGGCAAGCTCCTCAATGGGCAAACAACCCTCGAAGTATTCCTCCTCCTTGGGAATCTCCTTGGAAGCTACTTTGGCCGAAACCAGCGCGGACCAAAATGCTTCATACTCCTCCTGGTTCATCGGCGCATTCAAATAGTCAAAGGAGGTAGTCCCCCTCTCGTACCGCGAGCCCCCGAAGATGTGTTCGAGGTCGAGCGAGTCCGCCGTCACGATGGGAGAAACCGCATCGTAAAAGTGAAGAACATCTTCTTTGGTCAACGAGACTATGGCTTTCGTCAGTGGTTCCGCAGTAAGGGGGCCCGAAGCGATCACCACCACTTCGCCTTCGGGCAACGTTTCAACTACCTCGCGCCTGACACTTATCAGCGGATGGTTCTCCACGGCGTTAGTAACCCAAATGGCAAACCTCTCTCTGTCCACTGCAAGGGCTTGTCCCGCGGGAACCCTGGATTGGTCCGCCGCTTTGATGACCATGGAGCCGTAAATCCGAAGCTCTTCCTTAAGTATGCCAGAAGCGGTATGGATTTCATTGGACCCCAACGAATTGCTGCACACGAGTTCCGCCAAAAGACCGGTCCGGTGCGCGGGGGTAAGAACCGAAGGCCGCATTTCGAAAAGTGTAACCTCGACGCCTCGCCTTGCGACCTGCCAAGCAGCTTCACTTCCCGCAAGTCCGCCGCCGATGACGATCACCCTGCCTCCTTTGGCCGTTTTCCATCACCCCCCGCCGCCGGACACTCCCTATTCGTACATTTTAGGCTCGTCTTCCCCTGAGCCGACCTCCTTTCGACCATCGGACCCCCACACACAGGGCACCTTTCCGAGACGGGTTTGTCCCAGGATGTAAAGGAGCACTGGGGGTAAGCGGAACATCCGTAAAACACCCGCCCTGTTTTCGTATGCCGCTCGACGATGGGGGCGCCACAAAGCGGACAAGGAACCCCGATTTCGAGGAGAAGCGGCTTGGAGTTCTTGCATTCGGGGAAGCCGGAGCAGGCCAGGAACTTCCCGTACCGACCCTCTTTCACCACCATGGGCCGTCCGCATTTCTCACACTTCTCCGAGGTCATTTCCGCCGGTATTTCCACCTTACCTATGAGTCTTTCCGCACGCGCCAAACGCTCGGCAAAAGGACCGTAAAACTCCTCAAGAACGCTTCTCCAGGAGACCTCACCTTCCTCTATGAGGTCAAGCTTCTTTTCGAGGTTCGCCGTGAATTCGATATCCACTATCTCAGCGAAATGCTCTCTCAGCAAGTTCACCACCACCTTGCCGAGGTCCGTGGGGACAAAGCGTCTCTGAACCTTTTTGACGTAACCGCGATCTTGGATCGTTTGGATGATGGGGGCATACGTACTTGGACGACCTATACCCTTTTCCTCCAGCGCTTTGACCAACATCGCCTCTGTAAACCTCGGAGGGGGCTGAGTGAAGTGCTGCTCGTCTTCGAGTCCTATTAGACTGAGCTCTTGACCTTCTTTGAGTTCCGGCAAGAACTCCTCTTCATTGTCGGCCTTACCGTCCTCACCCTCGCTATAAAGGACGGTAAAGCCCGGAAATCTCAATCTGGACCCGGAAGCCTTGAAAAGATAAGGCCCAGCCTGGATGTCGGCCGTTCTGACGTCGTATACGGCCGCCGACATTTGGCTTGCCACGAAACGATCCCAGATAAGTCTGTAAAGCTTGAACTGGTCCGGCGTGAGGAACTGGGTGAGGCTCGAAGGTTCTCTGTGAACGCTGGTGGGTCGGATGGCCTCATGGGCGCCCTGTATGCCTGGCTTCTTGCTCTCGGGCTGCTGACGCACATCCGATACGTATTGTGTCCCGAAACGCTCCTTTATGAAATTGCGAGCCTCACGGGTCGCGGCTTCGCTGATTCGGGTGGAGTCGGTGCGAAGGTAAGTGATGAGACCTACGGTTCCTTCCGGCCCTATATCGAGCCCCTCGTAGAGCTGCTGCGCTATGAGCATGGTTTTCTTGACCGTGAACCCGAGCTTCCTTGACGCCTCTTGCTGTAGGGTCGACGTGATAAAGGGCAAAGCGGGGTTTCGCCTTCGCTCCTTTGTCGCGGTGGAAATCACCGTAAAGGGGACGTCTCTGACAGCGTCCATTATGCGCTGAGCCTCGCCGGCGTTACGTATGTCGACTTTTCCCGCAAGGGTTCCGAAGAACCGCGCTTTAAACGGTGGGTTTTCGTCGTCGCTGAGCAGTGCGGTGATGGTCCAGTATTCTTCGGGAGTAAAGGCCTCGATTTCCGCCTCCCTGTCGCAGATCATCCTGACCGCCACCGACTGTACGCGGCCCGCGCTCAGACCGCCCCGGATCTTCCTCCAGAGCAGGGGCGAGAGCTTATATCCCACCAACCTGTCAAGGATCCGCCTGGCCTGCTGGGCGTCGACCAAGTTAGGGTTAATGGGCCTCGGTGAGGATAGCGCCTTTTGCACTACGTCCTTTGTGATTTCATGGAATTCCACCCTGCAATCTTCGTCGTGGTCCAGGTTGAGGATCTCGAGGAGATGCCAGGAAATGGCCTCTCCCTCTCTGTCGGGGTCGGTAGCCAGGTAGACACGGGACGCTTCGCCCGCACTTTTCCTCAAGGCGTTGATGATGTCCGCCTTTCCGCGGATATTGATATACCTCGGTTCGAACCGGTTTTCCACGTCAACGCCGAGGCGGCTTTTCGGAAGGTCGCGGACGTGTCCCATAGAAGCCTTCACGGTCCATCTTTGACCCAGGAATTTCTGAATGGTCCTAGCCTTCGCCGGAGATTCGACGATTATCAGGGGTTTTTGTTTCTTGGTGTTCTTTTGTGTTTGGGATGTCTCGGACACTGCTCACACTCCTACGACCGCCATAAGTCGGCGAAACGCCGAAAAACCTACCGGGATACTCGACGAGGACACCGGTCATGCAGAGCTTCGACAAGGCGGCGAGCACTTCCCCGGGCTTTATTTCCGGCTCGGTCTCTAGTACCGACCTTACTACTTCACCGCTATGGGAGACCCTACCCTTCAAAGCATTATATACGGCCGTCTCTACATATGACAAGTTTAGTGAAGATTTACCGAGGATGAGAGGCGCGTCGTCGTTATCGGAGGTGTTACGGCGGCGGTCCAAACCGCCCGTCGCAAGCGCGGGGATCTCCGAAACCACGTCTTCCCAAGACTCCACCAGCCTGGCACCTGATTTGATCAAATCGTGACAACCCTTTGAATTTGAGCCGAGCACGCTACCGGGAACCGCAAATACCTCCCGGTTCTGCTCCAACGCATGTTTTGCAGTGATGAGCGCCCCGCTTTTGGGTCCCGCTTCGACCACTATTGTGCCCAAAGACATCCCGCTCACGATCCTATTCCTCTCGGGAAAATTACCGGGGCCCGGTTTGGTACCCATGGGAAACTCGGACGCAAGGCATCCGTGTTCGAGGACCTTCGCGGCAAGCCCTCTGTTCTCATTAGGGTAAATGACGTCTACCCCACACCCCAAGACGGCTAAAGTAGCGCCGCCGCCCTCCAACGCCCCCACATGCGCCCAAGTGTCGACGCCAATTGCGAGTCCGCTTACGATGGTAAAGCCATTACCTGCGAGATCCCGAGCGAGGGTTTTCGCCACCGCCCGTCCGTATGGAGTGACCTTTCTCGTGCCTACTATGGCTATGAGTTGCCCCGCGAGACACGATGGGTTGCCGGCGACATAGAGGTAGGGCGGCGGATCGTGGATCTCCCTGAGAAGCCCGGGATAAAACGGGTCGTCGTACGTGATGAGAGTTACGCCGGCCTTCTCCATGAGGGCAACCTCCCGTTCCGCATCCACCTTGGGTCTGCCATGGGCGATGACCCGAGCCAGTCCTGCGCCGATGCCGGGCGCATCGCGCAGGACCCCCTCCGGGAGCGAGAGCACCATGGCCGGCGAGCCGAAAAGGGAAAGGAGATCGAGGAACCGCCGCGGTCCTATACCCGGGAGGTTTGCAAGGTGTATCCAGCTATATAGGTCTTTTGTATGCCGTGAATCACGCGAACCCTGCGTCGTGTTTACCGTATTCACTCCTTGCGACGACCGGCCTGGCGGATGAGTTCCTGTGCTATCACGTTTCGCTGGATTTGGTTCGTTCCCTCATATATCTGGGTGACTTTGGCGTCCCTCATGAGTTTCTCCATGGGATAGTCTCTCATGTAGCCATAGCCACCGAATATCTGAAGTGCGTCCGTAGTGACCCGCATGGCCACATCGGAAGCGAACATCTTCGCCATGGCCGACTCCTTGGAATACTCCTTTGCGCCGGCGTCGATCATCCTCGCCACCGAATATACCAAGGCGCGCGCCGCTTCGATTTGGGTAGCCATATCCGCCAGCATGTGTCCGATGGCTTGAAATGAGATGATCGGCTGGCCGAACTGCTTCCGCGTGGCGGCATACTCCACGGCTCTGTCAAGGGCCCCTTGGGCAAGCCCTACGGCTTGCGCTCCTACGCCGGGCCTTGCTTTGTCGAGGGTTTTCATGGCGATGATGAAACCAGTTCCCTCGCGCCCAATCAGGTTTTCCTTCGGGATAAAGCACTCCTCGAACACCAGCTCACAGGTGGCCGAAGCCCGGATTCCCATTTTCTTCTCCTTCTTGCCAAAAGAAAAACCAGGCGTGCCCTTCTCCACCACGAAGGCGCTGGCACCCCTGGCGCCTTTGGAAGGATCCGTCATAGCAATGACGGTGTATACCTGGGCCTCGCCGCCGTTGGTGACCCATTGCTTCGTCCCGTTGAGTACGTACCCTTCCCCTCGTCTTTCGGCCCTCGTTTTGATGGAACCGGCGTCGCTACCTGCGTCCGCCTCGGTGAGCGCGAAAGCGGCAATGGCTTCACCTGCCGCAAGGCGGGGCAAAAATCTGCGTTTCTGCTCAGGAGTCCCGGCGATGAGAATGGGTGCCGACCCGAGCCACGATGCGGCGTAACTCGTGGCCACACCCGGACAAGCCCAGCTCAGTTCTTCTACCACAAGGCAAAGCTGAAAAAGGCTCTCCCCAGTACCCCCGTACTCCTCGGGCATCGAGACGGCAAACAGGTCAGACTTCGCCATGTCCTTCAGGAGATCCCGCGGGAATTCTTCTTTTTCGTCAAGCTCTGCCGCTAGGGGAGCTACCCTTTCGCGGGCGAAGCGACGTGCTAAATCTCTGATCATGACCTCGTCTTCGTTCAACAAATAATTCACCATGAACATGCGGCGCCGGGGGTTTGGAGCCAGTAGCCCGGGAATAAAGCGCCGCTTCCCTCCTTTCGATGGGCAAATCCATACGATCGAGCCGTATATCTTATGTCTTGACAAGGCTTTATTGCAAAGAACGTGACAGAACCTCGATCACTTATCGGACATTTATCGGGCGTTTATGAGCGTTTATTGGGCGTTTATCAGGCCTTTCGGCCCTTATCGGGCGGCTTTCCCGTACCAGGAAACCGGAAAGTCTTTGTCGCTCACCTCGCGATACGACAAGGCCTCCTCCATGTGATGCGACCTGACAAGCATGTCGCCTTCGAGATCGGCGATGGTCCTTGCGACCTTCATGGTACGGGAGATGCCCCTCATGCTCAATTTGTGCCCCTTTGCGGCCATTTCGAGGCAACGCCGCGCTTCGGGTGTGAGTGATACAAAACGTCTGACCTCGCCGGGAGTCATGGAGCCGTTGGCCAAGATCCTACCCAACGTGCCGGGCGTACTCTCAGAAGCTCCTTCTTTTTTAGACCTTTCCCCTCCGAGCCTTTCCCTTTGAATGTTGCGCGCCATTTCGGTCCGGACCTTTATGGAAGCAGATGGTTCCGCGTCAGGGCGGGGCGACTTTCGTATCTTGCGGGTTTCCCCGCAGACGTTTTCGTCGCCGCATCCCCGATCTGAGTCTCCTAGGCTCCCATTTTGCCCGTTTCGAGTACCCCAATCTTGCGTTCGCCAATCCGTCTCGTCGAGTTCGATGAAGATGTCAATCCTGTCGAGGATGGGGGTCGGTACCCGCATCTTGTACCTCCGTATTTCCCAGGGCGTGCACTTACATTCACCGCTGCCATCGAGACGTAATCCTCCGCAAGGACAGGGGTTCTGAGCCGCCACCAACATAAACCTCGACGGGTACACCACCTTGGCTCCGCTTCGGGAGACGCTCACTTCCCCATCCTCCATGGGCTGCCTTAGGGTCTCGAGGACGTCTCGCTTAAAGAGAGGGAGCTCGTCGCAAAACAGAATTCCTCCGTGAGCGAGGCTCACTTCGCCGGGTTTAGGATTGCGGCCTCCTCCCACCATGCCGGAAACCGTTATGGTATGATGGGGAGACCTGAACGGTGCCCTGAAGATTAAGCCTCCCTTGTGCATGCCGGCGACACTCCAAGTCTTTGTGACGACGACGGCCTCTTCATACGTCAGGTCGGGCATGATGCTGGGGAGCCGCCTCGAAAGCATGGTCTTGCCCGCACCGGGAGGGCCGCTCATGAACACACTGTGAAAACCCGCGGCCGCTATTTCCAACGCCCTCTTTGCCATTTCGTGCCCTATTACCTCTGCCATATCTAAGATGGCATCTTCCGTGCTACCCGTATCGGAAAAGTCAGCGGGCCTCGCCTGGATCCGGGCGTCGGCCCCTTTTGACTTTTCTCGGTCGTCATCGCATTCGGGGGAACAATGGGGTGTATCAAAAGGTCGCACGCCGTCTCGGGATCGGGGGATCACCCCTTTATATTCGGGCAGCCTTTTTTGCTTCCTCAGATGTCCGACCAAGGCTGAAAGGGTATAAGGGGTTATCGCGGTGACATGTGGGACTACCAGGGCTTCAGCCGCGTTGCCAGGTGGCAGCACTAAGAGCCCGTCCTTGGCGCCGGAAGCCAACACAAGGGCCCCCTCGACCTCCCAAACCGCTCCGTCCAACCCGAGACCTCCCACGATCAGCATGTCGGAGAGTTCATCCCTCGGTATTTGCCCCGTGGAAGCGAGGATGCCCGTGGCGATGGCTAAGTCGAATCCACACCCTTCCTTCGGTACATCGGAGGGCAAGAGATTGACCGTTATTCGTTCGAGCGGAAAGTCCAGGCCCGAATTCCTGATGGCCGCTCTTACCCTCTCCTTTGCTTCACTCACGATTCGGTCACCTAATCCCACGATGTTGAAGGACGGAAGGCCTCTGGAAACGTCGACCTCCACGGTGACTTCGTAGGATTCGATCCCCTGGATTCCCATGCTGCGTATACGAGAAAGCACAGGCCTCGTTCACCTCTGTCGATTCCTACCACATGAATTCGACCTTTGTTTCCAGATTCCTCCAGTCGGACAAGGCCACTTTCGACATCCGGCTCCGGCGAGAGGACCCAAAAGGCACTCGCTGACCGGGCTGAGAACATTTTCGGGTCATACTGTCGAAGAATTTGCCTTCCCAAAGCGAACGCGCCCACGACACCTTTAGGCAGACACCCCGCGAATCACGTCTACCGAGAAGCCCCTCGGAGAACGTATGACGCAAACCACGTCGAATCTGATGCTCACGTCACCGTCTTTAGCCCTCGGGTAATGCGTCAACACATAATGAGAAGCGACGGCCCGAAGCCTGGCCATTTTACGTGAGTCCACCCTCTCGGCGGGTTCTCCGAAAGATGTCTCGCCCCTCGACGAAAGGGATCTCGTCTTCACCTCCACAAAGACCAAGATCCCGCCGTCAAGAGCGACGATATCCGCTTCTCCCACCGGGCACCTGTAATTGGTGGTGAGAACGCGGTAGCCCAATGACTCAAGATGTGCGAGGGCTACGCTTTCCCCCGTACGCCCCAGAATATGCTTGCTCTGAGGCATGATCCGTCTACTCCCCTTCCTCCAAAAGCGTATCGGCCGCGGCGTTCCGCGTTTTATTCAGCACGGTGGCGCAAAAGGTCTTTCTATGAATCTCACACAGCCCTAAAGCGATGATGGCACGGACGTGTTCCTTGGTGGCATATCCCTTATTCTCGGCGAAGCCGTAACCGGGGTAAATCCTTTCCATGATTTCCATGTAGCGGTCGCGGAATACCTTTGCCACTACCGAAGCCGCGGCAATGGAATTCGATAACCGATCGCCCCCTTTGATGGCCCGCTGAGGAACCCCCATGCCGGGGATGTAGAAACCGTCCACCAAAAGCATCTGGGGGACCACGGACAATGCGGATACGGATCGCTTCATGGCTTCAAAGGTGGCCACCGCAATGTTATGGACGTCGATATAATCAGCCGGGACGAGGCTCACCGCTATGCTCACCGCTTTCTTGCAGATTTCTTGGAACGCGAGAACTCGCGCTCGCGGGGTCATCTTTTTTGAATCGTCGAGACCATAGATTACGGCGTGAGGTTCGAGCATGACGGCGGCGGCCGCAACCGGACCCGCAAGGCACCCTCGTCCCGCTTCGTCAATACCGGCTATGAACTCGATACCTTCCTTGCGTAAAGACCGTTCGAAGGCATACCGTTCTTTGAGGCGCCGTGCTTCATTTCTGAACTCATCCATTTCAGCGGCTATCCTGCGGCTTAATGCCCTCGCCCCCGACCGCGGGTCCTCGGCCAAAACCTGCGCCATTTCCCTGAGAAAAACGCCGTCTTTGTTCCTGATCAACGAGCGGATCTCCTCGAGGGTCAAAACCGAGGTTTCTTTGGAACTCACAATGGAATTCTCAACGCGCTTTCTTCGTTTTGTGTCCGGGTTTGGGAAGCTCGATATAGATGGTTCTAACAGTTTTGGCCCTGGTCCCCTGACGTCGGGTTTTTCCCCGCTTTGCAAAGCAAAAGCCCACCCCTCTTTTCATCCTGAGTTCTGCTCGAGTTTGACCATCAACGACATCTTCGGTGGGTTTCAGGATGGTAATCCCCAATGGACGGTAATCCTCAATGGATGGTAATCCCCAATGGGTACTCTCCGCCGAGACCTCATTCGAGGGTGACGCGGCCCATCTTTCCATCTCTGAATTCTCTCAGTACGAGGCTGCTCGCCCGGAACAAGTCCGGCGATCCACCGGCCCCTATGCATCCGCGTGCGCCCGCGATGGCCGTCAAGGTCTCCCTTGCCCTCAGCAGAGGGTCTTCTTGCGTAGGCTCGTCGGGCAAGGGGCCTCCGGGCGCAGGGCCCCTCCCGTTTTGTGTATTCTGCCGCTGCGAGTAGTCACCCAATATGCCTGGATAGCGTAAGAGCAAGTAGTCCAATAACAGCATCGCGGCTTCCTCATGATCGTATCGTCCTTCCTCGAGGGCACCCACCGCGGCCAGTCGCCACGCCCCCTTTGAGAGGTCGCAATCGAGCCATGGTATCGGCAATACCCCTGGCGTATCCAACACCAGCACCCCATCTTCTACCTTGACCAATTGATATCCTCTAGTTATGCCGGGCCTTTTTCCGGTCCTCGCCAGACGCTTCCCCGCGATGGCGTTTATCAGGGTGGACTTTCCGGAGTTGGGAATGCCTACGACCATTATCCTCTTGGGTGGGTCCCCCCGACTCCTCGGGCCCTCTCCTCTGAGGCCCACTCTCGCACCCCCGCCCCCCGCCATCCCGAGGGCGGACTCCAACAGGCGGCCCCCGAAGCCTTCGAGGACGCTGACCGCCAGGACGTTCTCCCCCTGCTCCCTAAACCTCCTCATCCAAACCCGCGTCGCGTTTGGGTCGGCCAGGTTCGACTTGGTGAGCACTAAAACCCTGGTCTTTCCTTTCAGAATGCGAAACAAAAGCGGATTCCGCCCGCTCTTCGGTATCCTTGCGTCTACGGTTTCCACTACGAGATCAACGAGGTCCATCATTTCTTCGATGGACCTCAGTGCGCGTTTCATGTGAAGGGGGAATTGCCCTCGGCCTTTCAATGTATGTCCCCTGCTCCCCTGGCCAGGACATGGGTCTCGGAAAGCGGCCAGAAAACCAAAAATGCCCTTCCTTTGATGAGTTTAATCGGCACGGCGCCGAACATCCGGCTGTCCTCGCTGTTGCCGCGGTTGTCACCCATGACGAATACGCATCCTTCGGGCACGGTAATGGTGTTGAAGTCGCCGACCGGGCTTTCCAAGACATATGGCTCCTTTACCGGTTGCCCGTTGATATATAGCCTGCCCATGTCCATACGGACCTCGTCGCCCGGGAGCGCCACGATGCGCTTCACGTAATCCTTATGAGGGTCTCTCGGATAACGGAAGATGATGACGTCCCCTCTCTTGGGTTCTGAGAAGACGTACGAAAGTTTGCTGATGAGAAGTCTCTCCCCGTCACGAAGGGTCGGTTCCATAGAAGGACCGTCTACTACGAAGGATTCGACTACATAGGCGCGTAAAAGGAAAGTGAGTACGAAGGCCACGATAACGGTCTGGACGATCTCCTTCAACCATTGAAGCCCTCGCCCGCGCCCGTATCCCTTTTCCTCATCATTTTTGTGATCTTCTTTATGGTCTTCGCCGCCTCTCAGGAGACCCTTATTATCGACCGGAGATACTTGGGTCATCTATTGACGCTTCTCCTTCAGCCTAGCGGCTTTCCCTCGCAACTCTCTGAGGTAGTAAAGCTTCGCCCTTCTGACCGTGGCCCTCTTTAAGACCTCGATCTTATCGATTCTCGGCGAGTGTATCGGAAATGTGCGTTCTACTCCTACCCCGTACGAAACCCGCCGGACGGTAAAGGTCTCGCGGGTTCCCCCACCCCGTCTGCCTATGACCACTCCTTCAAAGGATTGGATCCTTTCTCTGCCACCCTCCACCACTTTCACGTGTACCCTGACGGTATCGCCGGGACGGAAATCGGGTACGTCCTTTTTCATCTCGGCTTCTTCGATCATATCAATCACGTTCATGGGAATCACTCTCCTGTTCCCTCTTTATCTCTTCCAATAGTTCCAAGTCTTCCGGAGTAAGGGGGGCCACCGCGAATAAATCGGGCCGTCTTTCCCACGTGCGCTTGAGCGCTTCCTTGCGACGCCATCTTCTTATGAGCCGGTGATTCCCGGAAAGGAGGACCTCGGGTACGCTCATTCCCCTGAATTCACGAGGGCGCGTGTAATGGGGTCCTTCGAGGAGCCCGCCGGAGAAGGAATCCTCTTGAGTCGACTCAATCTTTCCCAAAACCCCGGGAACGAGCCTCGCTACACCGTCAATCAACACCATGGCGGGAATCTCTCCACCGGTCAGCACATAGTCGCCTATCGACACCTCTTCAGGTTTCAATATCTCTTTGACCCTTTCGTCAATCCCCTCATAATGCCCGCATACGATCACCAAATGTTCGGCGATGGCAAAATCCCTCAGCATGTCCTGGGTCAAGACGTCCCCCTGCGGGGTCATCATCACGATCCTCGGAGACATCAAACCTTCTTTGGCGCCCTCGCGAATCACGTGCTCCACAGCGGACACCACCGGTTCCGCCATCATCACCATACCCGGCCCGCCGCCGTACGGTTCATCGTCGGTGACCTTGTGCTTCGACTTGGCAAAGTCCCTGATGTTGACGACGTTGATCCTGAGTCTGCCGGATTGCCGGGCTTTGGATATTATGCTCGAGTCCAGGGGACCTGTAAACATCTCTGGAAACAGGGTAAGGACATCAACTCTCATTTTCGTCTCGCTTTTCCCTTTACGGACATCCGCCGGACCTTATCGCATGTCTTCTCCGTCCCCAGCATGTCTTCTTCCCCACGCTTCGCCCTCCGGCCATGTGCCACCTTGCGGCCGCGCTTCGCCGGAACTCTGCATGCCTCAAGGAGTCCCGGGAGCAATCGGACTTCCACCCGGGGATCAAGGCTTTGCACGACCTCCCGGGTCGCCGGTATGAGTATTTCTTCCCCTCGGTCAGTCTTTGTAACATAGACGTCGTTGGACCCGGTCCTCAAGATCGCCCGTACGCTCCCCAGCGGCTCTCCCGACGTCGTGTACACCCGTCTACCTATTATCTCCCCTACGAAACAGTGCCCCTCGGGCAGGGGGACTGCTTCGCACTTTGGGATCCAAAGATCTAGCCCCTTCATCTTCTCGGCTTCGGAGCGGTTTTCCACTCCCCGAAGTTTGAGAAGCACTCGGCCTTTATGAAACCGACAGCCGTCCACCGAAACCTCTTTCGGCGGACCGCCTTGCTGTTCGATAAACACGTGCTTGAGGTCGTAAAATCTCTCGGGCCAGTCTGTAGTCGGCACGACGGCGATCTCGCCCTCTATGCCGAAAGGCGAAACCACTTTCCCCACCGAAAGGTACTCGTCTCCGGACGACACCTACCCCAAAACCTCCACCGATACCCTCTTGTTATCGCGTATCGCGGCGGCCTTCATGACGGTCCTGATGGCCTTGACCACCCGGCCCTGCCTCCCGATGACCTTCCCTATATCGGAAGGCGCCACATGGAGTTCGAAAGTAACGGAACCCCCCTCCTCCGTTTCCTTGACCTCCACCTGGTCCGGGTGATCGACCAGAGCCTTCACGATGATCTCGAGGAGATCGCGCATCAAAACTTCCTCACCTTCCTAAACCCCTTGCTTCATCCAATTTCTTCATTACGCCCGCCTCGGCAAACAGGCGGCGTACGGTCTCGGAAGGACGGGCCCCTTTGAGCATCCATTCTACGGCCTTATCCTCTTCTATGCGAACCTCTCGCGGGTTCTTCAACGGATCATAATACCCAATCTCCTCGATGAACTTGCCGTCCCTCGGCGACCTGGAATCGGCCACCACAAACCTGTAAAACGGCCTCTTCTTGGCCCCCATCCTTCTCAGTCTGATCCGTACGGCCAAGCACAACACCTCCCCAATTCCTGTAGGTTGAACTCAACTCTTAAACTCAACTCTTATAGGTACTCTTATAGGTCATGCTCGGTCTTTTCATGATTGGCGGTTTGCTAATACCTAGCAAACTCAATTCCTCCTGGTCGAGCGCCTGAAGGTTATCACCTGCACATCGTCTCCGTCAGGCCAAACCCCCGTCAGGCGTTACCGAAGGGCGAAGGAAAGCCACGGAACACTCCCTTCTTCCGCGACCCCTTTTTGCCTCCAAACTGCTTCATCATCCGATCGATCTCCCAATACTGCCGAAGAAGCCGATTCACGTCCTGGATCCTGGTGCCGCTTCCCATGGCGATTCTCTTCCTTCGGGACCCGTCGATGATCCACGGCTTTCTCCTTTCTTCCCTAGTCATGGAGGATATAATGGCTTCTATTCTGGAGAGTTCCCTCTCACCCACGTCGAAGGACCCGAGTTCTTTGATTTTGCCGAAACCGGGGATCATGCCCAACAACTGATCAAGGGGACCCATGTTTTTTAGTCTCTTCAGTTCTCCCAAGAAATCCTCCAGGGTGAATTCGTTCTCCCGGATCTTCCGTTCGAGCTCGCGCGCTTCACGTTCGCTTATGGTTCGTTCGGCCTTTTCGATCAGGGTGAGTACGTCCCCCATGCCCAGGATTCGCGAGGCCATACGGTCGGGATAAAAGGGTTCGAGGGCATCGGGATGTTCCCCCATACCGACGAACTTTATGGGGACCCCCGTCACCGCCTTGACTGACAGGGCCGCCCCTCCCCGAGCGTCACCGTCCAGTTTGGTCATTATGAGTCCGTCGATACCTATCCTGTCCGCGAAGATTTCTGCGACCTTTACTGCGTCCTGCCCCATCATGGAATCCACCACCAGCAACCTCTCCGTGGGGTGAACCCGATCGACGAGGGCCTTGAGTTCTTCCATGAGCTCGTCGTCTATGTGGAGCCGTCCTGCCGTATCTATTAGAACCGCGTCAATACCCCGCTTCACGGCGTCCGCAACGGCCGCCTCGGAGACAGCCACCGGATCTTTTGCGGTTTGGTCTGCGAAGCTCGGCAGGCCGAGGTTATTCGCCAATACCTCCAATTGCTTCACCGCGGCGGGCCTCGCCAGGTCGGCCGCCACCAGTATGGGTCGCCTTCCCTGCCTGGAAAGGAGTCTACCCAGTTTCGCACAGGTAGTGGTCTTTCCGGAGCCCTGAAGCCCCATTAGCACGTATACGCTAGGTGGGCGTGAAGCCACGGAAAGTCTCTGGTTCACCCCTCCGAGGAGCGCGGTCAACTCCGAGTGGACTATTTTGATCACCTGTTGAGCAGGAGTGAGGCTTTCCATGACTTCCGCGCCCGTCGCCCGTTCCTTGACGCGCGCTATGAAGTCTTTGACCACCTTGAAATTCACGTCAGCCTCAAGAAGGGCGATCTTAACCTCTTTGGTGGCAGCCTCTACGTCTTGTGGGGAGAGCTTCCCCTTTCCCCTCAGCCTCTTTAAGATTCCCTGCAGTCTCTCCGACAACGACTCAAAGGCCATCCAATTCACCCGCCAACAGGTCTTTCACCATTCTTGCCGCCGAAACGAGGTCAGGGTCGTCTCTTCCCAAACGGGACATGGATTTCTCGAGGCGTTCGTTCAGTTCCTCGAGTGCTTCCCTCCGGCGGGACGCGGATTGGACCACTTTCAATGCGTCTTCATACCAAAGGAGCAATTTCTCGGCCCTGGCTTTGGTATCTAAGACTGCAGCCCGGGATACACCCGTCAATTCCGCTATCTCGGAAAGGGATAAATCCTCCTCATAAATGAGGTGGAGCACTGTACGCTGTCTCTCTGTGAGGAGGCCGCCATACGTGTCCAAGAGAAGAGTGACATAAATCCGTTCGTCCAGATCCAAAGGGATTCTCCCCCGAACTCCGTCAAGGTTTCTATCTTTACGCCTCTCCGATTTTATCCGAGCCTTCAGTACCTGTCAACGGCACACGGAGATGTCGGAGATCCGGAAAACACCTCCGGTGAACCACCCCGATGAAGCGACGCCAATGGAGTGTATGGGGTGTACCAAAAAAGCGCCTGGGCTGGGCTGAACCCCTGGGTCAGGCCAAGCCTCAAACGCCGTCGAACAGAGACCTAGCAAACGCCGAGGCGTCAAAAGGGGACAGGTCCTCGATGCCCTCGCCCGTACCGACGAATTTGATGGGGAGGCCGGTTTCTTCTCTGACAGATACGACAACCCCACCCTTGGCAGTACCGTCGAGTTTCGTGAGGATCACCCCTGTAACGCCCACCGCGTCTTTGAAGACCCTCGCCTGCTGGAGGGCATTCTGTCCCGTAGTGGCGTCGAGGACCAGTAGCACCTCCTGGGGCGCCTCTTTTACCTCCCTGTTGGCCACGCGCCGGCATTTTTTCAGTTCTTCCATCAAGTTGCTCTTAGTGTGAAGCCTGCCGGCCGTATCGGCGACGACCACGTCGACCGAACGGGATTTGGCCGCCATTACGGCGTCGTATATCACGGCGGCGGGATCGCTGCCTTCTTTGTGCTTTATAACCGGCACGCCCACTTTTTTCCCCCACGCCTCGAGCTGTTCGATGGCTGCGGCTCTGAATGTATCAGCAGCGGCCAGGATCACCCGCCTGTTTTCGTTCTTCAAGAGGTAGGCGAGCTTGGCGGCGGTGGTGGTCTTTCCGCTTCCGTTCACGCCGACCATCAGAATGACGTTGACACCGCTGGTCAAGAGAAGCCCGGGGTTTTCACCGAGGATCCGCGTGATCTCCTCGGATAAAACCGAAACGATCCGCGAGTACAGGTCGTTTGCGGACGTTTTGGAATGTGCACCTGTCATCTTCGAGGAGAGCAGATCCACGAGCTTGGCCGTGGTGGTCGCCCCCACGTCCGCTTGTATTAACACCTCTTCGATCCGGGCTAAAGCCTCTTCGTCCAGCCGCGATGTTTGCCCCAGTATTCCACGGAGGGCATTCGAAAGTCCCGTTCTCGTCTTTGTAAGCCCTCTGGTGATCCTCGACAGGACCCCAAAGGTACCCGTAATCCCCGAATCTCCCTTCAGCAACTTGAACGCTCCCCTCAAAACTTCAGTGACACCGCCACGGATGCGCCGGGTTCTTCCATTGTGATGCCGTATATCACGTCCGCCGCCTCCATGGTAAGCCGTTGGTGAGTTACGACGATGAACTGCATGCGGTCCGACAAGCCCTTGAGCATCCGGATGAAACGAGCGGCATTGGCTTCGTCAAGAGGCGCCTCGACCTCATCCAAGACCACGAAGGGTGAAGGTCTGTAATCCAACAAGGAAAAGATCAGCGCTATTCCAGTAAGAGTCCTTTCTCCCCCCGACAGTCCCGAGAGGTATTTCACCCTCCGACCAGGTGGTCTTGCGATGACTTCAATTCCCCCTGAAACCCAGTCGTCTTCCGGGATGAGTAATAGATCCGCTTCCCCTCCCCCGAAGAGGGACTCAAACCTCGACTTGAAACGTTCTCTGAGAGCGTCGAAAGACTCCTTGAAGCGGTGGGCGATTTCCTCGTCGATCTCGGACAAAAGAGACGCAAGAGATGCCTTGGATCGCTCGAGATCCCGACGCTGATCGTCGAGGAATGCTCTTCTCGCCAGCAAATGCTTCCTCTCGTCGATCAGGGGTAATTTCACGGGCCCTAAGGCATCGAGTCTTTCCTTTAGGATCTGGATCAAGGCGAGGAGCTCCTCTGTAGTCTCTTGGCCATTAGTATTGCACTCGCCATCGCCATTTTGGCCAACCGATGCCTCCGCTCGGATATCCAATCCATAGCGGACGGCCAAATCTTTTAGTTCGCTTAACCCGTCATCGTCCGCCGTATCGGGCACATTACCGTCGGGTGCCGCCTCACTTTCATCGGTCAGCCCCAAAAGCGCGGTCTTCCAAGAAGCCAGTTCCGACTGCGCCTTCCATTCTAGAGACCTCTTCTCCATAAGAAGGGACCGGTCGGCCTCCACTTTCCCAACCAGCCTGCGGTGATACTTTTCCAAAGCGAGGAGGCGCAAGCGGGTTTTATCTTCTTGTTCCTTCAACGCCGAGTACGTCGCGTCCACCTTTTTCAAAACGCCGCAAATCTCTCGGAGCCTGCTTTCTTTATCTTCTAAGTCCAATTTATAGTCTTTTTCCCGACCCAGCAACCGATCAAACCTTTCTTGAGCCTCCGCAATCTCACGGTCGGTTTCGAGAAGCAGGCCTTTGGTACGCGATATCCTTTCCGAGCGAGAAGCATAGGCCTCCTTTAGCATACCTGCTTCTGATGAAATGGTTTCGAGCTTTTCCTGTAGGCTAAGCACATACCCTTCCAGGTCTTCGATATCCCTCTCCCAGAGGGCCCTCTTTTCCTCGACGGCCGCTATTTCCGCCTGGATCTTTTCAATTAGGTCGGTGAGGTGCAAATCGTCGAAGGTTCCCCCATCCCATCCCCCAACTCTAAAAGAGACGAATTCCCGTTCCTTTTTGAGGTTCTCCGACTCCTCGGTAAGCCTTCTTGACCGCTCGGCGATGTTGGAGGCCTCCGCTTGCAAGGCGAGCTCTTGCCTCTTGACCTCTTCGAGGGCCCGCGTGACTTCTTCCGACGCAATAGAAAGGTCGTGTATCCTGCTTTCTTTGAGGCGGATTTCTTGATCGATGGCGTTAAGATGGGCGTTATCTTCACGGATCCTTTTCCTCAGCGCTTCCATGGTACTCTTGCGCACCACGGGGCTTGGCTTTACACCATCTTTACCGTCCTCTGCAAAATGCCCCCCCGTAATGGAACCCCCTTGCCGTACCACATCTCCTGCGAGGGTGACCACCCGTAACGAAGAGCCCGCCGCCCTCCAAAGCCTTACGGCCTGATCCAAATCCAAAGCCACGACCACCCGGCCCAAAACGTGTAAAATGGCGGGTTCGACGTGCTTATCATAAGTCAAATAAGAGATGAGGACTTGGGCGCCCCGCTCTTTATCCACACAAGCACGCTCCCGCGGTGAAAGCGATGAAGGCCGTATCATGTCCAAGGGAAGAAAGGTACTTCTTCCGGCCCTTTTCTTCTTTAGGTACTCGATACACCGTCTGGCGGTTTCTTCGTCCTCGACAACCAGATAATCTGCGGCCCCACCGAGTGCGGCGGCCAAAGCGAGGACATATTCCCCCTTTACTTCTATCAAGTCCCCTAGAGGGCCGACGATTCCGGATGCTTTTAGTTCCGCGCGCTTTATCCCATGGAGAATGGCCCGTGTTCCCGACCCAAAGCCGTCACGTCGGGATGCCATATCCTCGAGGGTCTCCAATTTGGCCTTGGAGGCGACGAGGGAAGCGTTCTTTTGGGACTTGAGGGCGTTGAGGGTTGCCAGTTCCGCATTAAGGGAATCCATGGCAAACCGCAGTCCTTCCAGGCGTTCCTGGAGGTGAGCCTTCTCTTCCTCTAACTTCTTCAACGCGCCTTCGATCTCGGTCAAATCTTCTCGGCAACGTTCGGCCTCTTTTCGGCAGGCTTCTTCTTGCTCCTCGATCCTTTTTTTATCTCGCTCAAACGACTCCCGCAGGGTACGGTTCGTGCTCAATTTCTTTTCCGCTTCTGCCTTCTCGTTGAGTAGGTCTATCATTCGCACTTTGGCTTCCTCAAGCTCTGATTTCTTTTCCTTGAGTTGCGAGGTCTTATTTGCGAGTGTTTCCCTCAATTCGGACTGTAACGACTTCGTTTTCTCCCAATCCGACGTGACCTTGAGGAGGTCTCCTTCCTGATGGGCCAAATCCTCTAATAACGAACGCCGCCTCGATTCAAGCTTGTCTATGAGCGACTTTTCCTCTTCGATTTTTTCTCCCCACGGCTCCAGCTGTGATCGCAAAGCCTCGATGGATCCTTCCAGGGAGGCCTTCTCGGTCTCGATTTGGGACTTTTCCCTTTCTGCGTTTCGTCGCTTCTCTTCTAGAATCGAGAGTTCCGAGGCCAGCCTTTCTATATCCTCTTTCGCCTCTTCTGATTTCGATTCGTTTTCCTCGAGTCGCACCTCAATTTCTTCTATTTCGCGCCGAATCTCGCCCAGCAGGTCGGCGTATCTTGCCACTTCCGCCTGGGCTCGTTTCTTCTCAAGACTGCGGAGGGCCCTCCAAAGCGTCAGGTATTCCAAAGCCCGATCGGCTTCCGGCGATATTTCATTTATCCGTAGCGACAACTCCGCGATTATATCACCTAGCCGCTCTAAATCCCTCGAGGCCTCCGCGAGCTTCTGAGTCGCCTCTTTTTTTCGCCATCTGTACCGCCCTATACCCACCGCCTCTTCAAGGACGTAGCGCCTCTCTTCCGGTCGCTGGTTCAAGATCTCCTCGATCTTACCCTGTCCCACTATGGCGTATGCATTCCTCCCTATCCCGGTATCCATCAGCAGATCCTGGATGTCTTTGAGTCGGCAAGGAGTACCGTTAAGGTAGTATTCGCACAGCCCGGCCCTGTCGACACTCCTCTTGATGACCACTTCACTATACGGAATCCGAAGGGACCCGTCACAATTGTCGATGGAGATCGAAACCTCCGCGTAGGAAATCGGCTTTCGAGAGGTATTCCCGGCGAATATCACATCCTGTATTCGCCCGATTCTCAGAGTCTTCGGACTTTGTTCTCCTAGAACCCAAAGTAGGGCGTCGACGATGTTGCTCTTGCCGGAACCGTTCGGGCCGGCAACGGCCGTAATGCCGGGTGAGAAGGAAAGGCTCACCCGTTCCGGGAACGATTTGAAGCCGAATATCTCCAGGTGTTTAAGGTGCATCCGGTACCTCCAACAAAAAAACCTGTCCATCTCTTCGATCAACAGGTTTCTTCGGGCACCATCGGCGACTTCCTGCCGCTTTACCCATCGATAGACAACCCGTAATCCAAAGCATAAAGCGGTGTCGGGGTCTGTCCGGCCCGTCCACGTTTATTATCTCGGCCCCACGATTATCTCGGCCCCACGATGAACTTGATGGCCGTGCGCTCTTCCCCCTCGATGTCTATTTCCGCAAAGGCGGGTACCACCACCAAGTCTATACCGTTGGGCGCCACAAACCCCCTCGCTATAGCGATTGCCTTCACCGCTTGATTGACCGCCCCCGCGCCGACCGCTTGCACTTCCGCAACACCCTTTTCGCGGAGAACCGCCGCTAAGGCGCCTGCCACAGATTTCGGCTTTGACTGCGCAGAAACCTTGAGTACTTCCACGAAGACTACCTCCTTAAACAAGTGAGTACAAATACAGTAGTCTGTTACGCCGGCGGGAATGGGCAAGGCGTTAATGTGGTGGTATTATTCTCCCTGTTGTTGCCAAATCCTCCTTTGCCGGCCTCGGTGGACAATATGCCGAAACCGCGCGAATCGCCATCCTTTCACATTTCCAAAGAATATGAAGGACGGCTCGGCCTATGCTTCATGCAAAATGTGCTCCGGATCGTCCCCGTGCAACTACTTATTTCGTGTAAATCACATTACACACGGTGGGTAAAGGTTTTTCCTCAAAGTATCGAATAACAGACCCTTTTAGCGGATCGACCTCAAGTAACGTAGGCTACGGAGCGTAGAAGACAAGTGAATGTTCTGGAGCGCATGGCGGCCTTGGTCCGCGAGGACCCGGCCATAACCGTTGCGGAAATCGCCCGACGTCTGGGCTACTCGGAGGAAAAGTCGGTTTATTACTGGCTTGAGAAAGCGCGCATAAAGGGAATCAGGGAATTCAAAAGGATGGTTTTGACCGATCATCCGAAAACACCGTTATTGCAATCAGAGCCCCCGAAGGACGAACCCTCAAAAACACAAGTCGTGAGTCCTCTCGCCCCTGCGGAGGTAAAATCATCCCGCACAAGACCCGCTATGTACCAGACGGGAGACGCTGGGGAAACGGCGAGTCCTCTCGCCGGTAAAGGTCAAGATGCCGAAATGTTGAAGGAAAAGGACTTAAAGACCGACGGGGGAACCGACGTCTTCATACCCGAGCCCGGCGGTCGAACAAGAAAGGTCAAGACGGCTAAGACGGTATATCACCGGCCGGTATCATTGAATCTCCCATTGATTACAGAATCCGAGCTACTCTGGAGTCTCGCTCCCGAAAAGACAGCACCTTCATCAAACCATAACAGGGCAGATCGACGAAAACGCACTTACCATCGTCATGCCCGGTTATATCTACCTTCAAAGCCCGGCGCCCGTTCATTTGCGTTACTGGTCACGTCAGACTCCATGAGACCACTTTTTGTGCCCCAAGACGTGGTGGTCATCGACCCAGATGCTCCTTTAGAACCCGGGGCCTTGGTCTTGGCACGTCACGGCATAAAAACACCTAGGCCGTTCGTCGTGTCGAAAATACAGGGGATGCCGGTATTGGTCGACACTATGGATGTTTCTTTCATCAGGAGCGTCGAGGAAATGGATATCTCCATCATAGGGGTAGTCCTCGCCTTGGTTAGGTACTACCGATCGTAAGCGGCTCATGCAGTTCGCGAGGTCACCGGCGCCACCTACGCCCTACGACCGCTCGAGCTCGGACAGTGC
The DNA here is from genome assembly GCA_012842575.1 of Clostridia bacterium. GTDB lineage: Bacteria > Bacillota > Sulfobacillia > DUSP01 > DUSP01 > DUSP01. Next base: position 1,002 of record DUSP01000052.1, on the reverse strand, counting down.
GGCAAGTGAGGCGGCACGCTCTGCCTCCCTTCGGCTACGACCTGATCCTCTAGCCACGAGGGTCTTTCCGCCGATACCGTCGACCGTGACTTCAACCTCGAAACGTTTGTCGTGTTGGGGCCCGGCCTCCTTTACGACGCGGAAGACCACGCTCGGGGTTTTGCCTGACGCCAAAGCGCGTCTTCGGCCCACCAATTCGAGGAGGCTGCTCTTGGGATCGAGTACGGGTTTTCTCTCCTTTAGTGCCCTGATCTCCTCCGAGGCCAAAGCGGTGACGAGTGACCGGGCGGCATCCATTCCGGCATCAATGTATATCCCCGCCACAAAGGCCTCGAAGGCACCCGCCAGAATGGACGGGCGCTCACGACCCCCACTTGACGCCTCTCCCCTTCCCATGTAGAGCCACTTCCCCAGATCGAGAAGCCGCGCCCACCTCGCGAGGGTTGACTTGCAAACGAGGGAAGCGCGAATCTTCGTGAGTTCCCCCTCGGATCGCCCCGGACATGAAAAGAATAACCACTCACTCACTATGCAATCTAAAATGGCGTCTCCTAGGAACTCCAATCTCTCATTTGATTCGAGCTCGGCCTGGGGGTTCTCGTTGACATAGGAGGCGTGAACCATGGCCAGTTTCAAGAAATAGGGCCTTGCCACTTCTATTCCGTACGCCTTGAGTACCTCTACGGGGTAATCCAGGTCCGACAGATCGTAGTTCATTCTTGGAACCGGCCCACCACGATGGTGGCGTTTTGCCCTCCGAAGCCGAAGGAGTTGCTGAGCGCCCGATCGACCCGTCGGTCCCTGGGGACATTTGGTACATAATCCAGGTCGCAGCACGGATCCTTCTCCTCATAGTTGATGGTCGGGTGGATACGACCATGCCGGATGCTCAGCACGCAGGCTATAGTCTCTATGGCGCCGGCCGCCCCGAGGAGATGGCCCGTCATGGACTTCGTAGAGCTGATGGGGATTTTATACGCATATTCACCGAAGACCGCCTTT
>DUSP01000186.1 GCA_012842575.1 Clostridia bacterium | reverse complement strand
GTTACCGAGGCCGCGTTGTCTTTGGAGAGTTCGTGGCCGAGGGCAACAGTAGCTTTGATCTGGTATCCTTGCCCCAGCTAGAAAGACCGTTCAAGGATTACCCCCGGGTACCAGACCGCAGGCATTGCGGTAACGAGCGTCTTTATTACTGCCGCTTTTACTCGAAAGTAGACTGCGAGGGGCCAAGTCACTGTTTGGACTGCCGTAAGGATGAGTGGCTCAGCTGGTACCATAGACTGCGAGATGCGGATCTCCCTAAGCCTTTATTCCGCGGGCGCAAGTTCTACCTAAAAGGGCATCTCGTTAAAGGGGAGCGACCATTTGAAGTTGCCACCCCAGGGTCAGTGTTTTCAGGAGAGGTTACCTTCTTCAACTTGGACCGAAGCGAACTGGCGCTTTTATGTTTCGCCCTTGGCCTAGACGGAGAGGTCCGATTGTCCTTGGGTTATGGTAAACCAGCCTACCTCGGGTCAGTGACGACTACCCTATGTAATCTAACCGGGTATGATCGCCCATGGCTTTCGCCGCCTGACGACGAAATTGACCCAGTTACTTTGGCTCGAGAATATGGAAAAGACGATGTGGAAGTCTTAAAGAACGTAACGTTATTACGGGAGATCCTCTCCGGACAACGCCAGGGTCCTAACTGGCAGGGAAAGGGATACTGAGAAGAATGCTGGGATAACGAGGGTTTTCTGGTTTAAGAAGCGGTGAGCAAGCAGGGAAGGAGGGATGCTCCCGTGACAAAGGCCGCAAAGGCCGTAGAGAAGGAGGCCCTTCTCGGTTTGGCCTACGATCTTAGAAATCAAGACTGGTCATTTGTCGATCGCAACGGCAAAAAGAGCATTGTGTCCCCTACAGCCCTTAACCAGGTGGTACGCATTTTCCGGGAAAGCCCTGTTTCAGAAGCCTTGTCTTTGATAGAAAAACTTCCTACCAGCCCATTCGCGCGCTATGGTAGCCTAAGTACGGAGTACCGAAAGATCCTTGAAGTTTTAAGGATTGAACGAGGTAAAATTGACCACCCCTGGTTACGCGATCTTTCGCCTGAAGACCTGGTCTACGTACTGGGATGGCTGCGAAGGCTTTATCGGGCAGGAATCGAAAAGCCGCGAACTGAACGTCAGGCAAGTTCGTCGGGCACTCACGGGCTAACACGTAATAAAAAGATTGGCAACGGAAGGGTACAACCCATACAGTCTCCGTTGCCTTCTCGTGACGTTGAAGACATCGATCCGCGCTTGGGTAAACTGCGTGACTGGAAACCCGAATGAAAAGAAAAACCATAAAATCTGATCGAAACCCTTACTGGCTGTTGCCGTTACCGGGTGCGCACTCCAGGGAGGCCTTGCAGCATGGCGCGTGTATTAATCGTTACCGTTGGTGGATCCTGTGAGCCGATCATTAACGCTTGCCGCGAGTACAGGCCCGATTTCATCTACTTTATATGTTCCTCCGGTGCCAAAGGTAGTGGGATAACCGTAGATGGTCCGGGTAATCCATGTGGAGATAACCGGTATGTAATTTGCCCCAACTGTTCGGAGAAAATCCCGGTAGGGAATCCTCGAGGAGAGGCAATTGTAAGTCGCCTCGGTCTCCCTACCGGCACCTATGAGAAGGTGGAAGTGGAGGACCCTGACGACCTCACTGCCTGTTATAGTTCTCTTCAGCATGTCGATAAAAGTATTACCGCACGCTTCGGCCCTCATACTGAAGTTATTGCTAACTATACGGGCGGGACGAAGACCATGTCGGTAGCGCTTGCGTTATTAGCAGTCCTCAAAGAACGATGGGAACTGTCGGTGAACAAGGGGCCGCGTATAGACCTAATCAAGGTCCGTGGTGGAGACATTCCGGTATTAGCAGACAAACTAGAAATCATTCTCGAGATCTATCGAGGCCAAGTAACCCAGCATCTCAGACGGTATGCTTACGACGCTGCCGATGATGCGCTTGCGCAGGTAACCGTCAAAGAGCGACTTTCCCCTCAACAACGAGAAAGCGTCCTGCGACTTCGCCGATTGTGCCAGGCCTTTCACGCTTGGGACCTATTTGATCACCCTAAGGCACTGGAGTTGTTACGTATTGCGGGCGGTTCATCTATAACGCCATATGTGGATGTATTAATCGAATTGGCCGCTGAAAATCCGCGCACTACGGGATTCGAGTATGTAGCTGACATATTCTTTAACGCGTCGCGACGAGCAGAACAAGGTCGCTATGACGACGCTGTGGCGCGGCTTTACAGGGCGTTGGAGATGCTGGCCCAGGTACGTTTGAAGTCACACTGGGGCATTAACACGTCCAATGTGGATCCCAAAAAACTTCCAGTGGAGTTACGGGATAAGTACGAAGAAGTGCGCGAGGATGATGGAAAAATACGCTTACCGCTAAGAAAAGCTTATCAACTACTAGCAGACCTAGGGGATGGGCTTGGCAGGATCTGGCAGGAGCGGGAAAACTGCATGCTCAGTGTGTTAAATGCGCGGAACAGCTCCATTTTAGCACATGGAACCGTAGCTTTCGATCGGGAAATGTTCGACAGAGCCGCTCATGTATTAGAGAACTTCATTCAAGATGGCTTGACACTTCTAAAGGTAAAGATTCGGTCTCGGCAACTACCACAAGCGGAGTTGTTGGACATGTAAGAAAGGAACTCAGAGGAAATTTATGTTTTTGTAGGGGTTACTGGGGACATGGAAAAAGCGGGTATTGGCAGGGCTCATAGAAAGACACCGTAAGTGTTCAAACGCGTCAAATAGGTCGGACCCAAACCGTTTGTTATTAGTATTCTCATACTCAGCACAGTGGTAACCGGTAATCTTATACCAACGGGCGCTCTTTATTACAATAGCCGAGAGGGAGGTGACCTAGGCTGTTAGAGTCTGTAGCTTTAATCGGTCGAACTTTGAGCAAGGGTGGTGACAAAGCTGGCGATCTTCTCAATGACCTCATACAGCCCGCACCGAAGGTGCAAAAGGGGGAGATACCGTGTCTTGTGAAACTTAACTTTCACACAAGCCCGGGTGGGCCACGGTTGACGCCGGAGTACGAAGAAATTGATCGGAAGGTTCTACGTCGCTACGTCTGGGTAGGAAACGCGGTAGGGAACCGCCCGCAGAGGTACTTGACTACCAACGTCCTAGACTACCTCATGGGCCCGGCACCCTCTAACTTAGTCGCCGCCTTGGAGGCATCGGAGTTTGCAAATTCTGCCCTTTGCCGGCGGTTGAAAACCTTTGTGGCGGAGTACTATTATACCTTGCCCGATGGCACCCGGGTATTGGACCCCCAGCGAATCGGGTTAGGCAAAGACGACCCTTTGTCTGCCATTCGGGGTGGTGTCGGCGGGAAAACGCCTAACAAAGAGGCGAAAAAGGGGCATGAAAAGGCCAAGGAAGCGATTGCATCAGTAACCAAGTTGGTCAAGAAGTGGGTTTTGGATGAACTCGAACTGAAGCCCTCACGAGCTGTTCTTTGGACGATTCTTTTGGACGGAGAACCGCTCGCCGCCGATCACGACTACGAGACAATGGTGCTCCGATGGAAAGAAGGCGTCGTAAGCAAAGGGGATACGAAGAGCGCTAGGGGTGTCTGCGCGATTTGTGGCGCCACCGACCGTTCAGTAACTTATAATTTCGCGCAGCTTGACTTCCTCAAGTACTACATTACCGATAAAATCGGCGCGGCTTCAGGCGTCAGCGAGGAAGGGTTCTCGCATAACTTCCTGGCGTGTGCGGATTGTTTCCGTGGCTTAGTAGTGGCCGAAAAGTACATCAGTCAACACCTTAGCCTGAACGTGGGGCCATTAGACTTCTTGGTCTTACCGGCATTCTTGCGTGAGCCTGTGCTCTCTCGAGAAGACCTGATGGCTTGGGCCGAAAAGCTCAGAGCTAGGGTAGGTGCGCTTGCCAGCGTTTCAAGTTGGCTTGACAGTCTAGCGGGGAAAAAGGGTTTAGAAGAGGAACTCGCCGATTTCCTGGAAGAACTACCTTATGAAAACGTGGCCCTGTTAAACTTTCTATTCTATCGCAAGAGCAAATCCGAATTTCGGATCTTAGGTTTAGCTAAGGATGTTACACCTGGTCGCATCAGCCACTTGTTAAAGACTAGTCATCGGCTTGCAAACCGAGCCGAGGCGCTCCTTGGTTCCGATCGTTGGTGGCTCGATCTTACGCGGATCTATCAACTCATTCCGTTGAACGAAGGGGCTCGCCATACGGAATTCAAAAGGCTAGTTCATATCTATACATGTCTCTTAGCGGGCGAGGCGCTAGAGTATCCCTTCTTAATCAGGCAGTTTGTGGAGCTGGCACAGATCTATCATACGGAGAATTTCGCCGGCACCAATGTACGCCCACCACAGGCGGGGTATGAAGAGGCAGAAATGGCCCGGCGCCTCTTACAGGCTAACCTTTTCTTGAAGTTGCTGCGCGACGAAAACCTATTACGAGGAGGGAGGTCCTTGGGTATTCCATCGACATCGGAAACAGAGCTTCTTCCGGAGGACATGCGGGCGTATTTGGCGGAAATGGCTTACGACGGTCCCCAGACGGCTCTATTCTTACTAGGCTACCTATTGAACCAAGTTGGCCGGGCCCAAGTAAATGCGGGTTATACGAACAAACCCGTGCTAGATAAAGTGAATTACAACGGCATGCTTTGGCCGAAGGTGGTACGGCTGTCAAACCTTTTAGTGGATCAACTCCGCCAGCACGACCTCTTCCGTTACCATGAGGGCTTGTTCGCCGTTATGAAACGACTCTTCGATGCGTACAGGAGAGAGTGGCTTCTTTCGCCGGAGGAGAACGTCTTCTATATCCTATCTGGCTATTCTTATGGGGTACGTATGGCTTTGAAAGCCTGGGCTGATAAACAAGTCGATAACGAATAACGAAGGAGGCGCCATTCAGTGAGCGTTATAGACAGAAACAGTGAAATCCTTTTCCTATACGATGCCAAGATGTGCAACCCCAACGGCGACCCGGACGACGAGAACCGCCCGCGTATGGACCCTGACCGGGAACGCTGCTTGGTTTCGGACGTCAGGTTGAAGCGCTATATCCGCGAGTATCTCGAGGATAAGGGTTATACCATCTATGTTACTAAATCTGAGGGGGTGGTTCAGGCCACCGAGCGCATCGAAGAAGTGCTCGGGCGAAAAAATCCGACCGGCGCCGACTTACCCGTTCTACTGGAAAAGCTGGTGGACGTGCGACTCTTTGGCGCTACTATGCCGATAAAGGGCGAGAAAAAGGGGGAGGGGGAGGCCGTAAACCTCACAGGCCCTGTGCAATTCGCCTGGGGTTATTCTCTGAACCGTGTTCAGCTGGTCGACTCGGTAACCATATCGTCCCAGTTTGCAACAAGAGCAGGTGCAGGGCAGGGCACCTTCGGCAAGGATTATCGGCTGTATTATGCGTTGATTGGCTTTCACGGGATAGTGAGTGCCCGTCGTGCACAAGCCATGCTGGCCCGCGCCGGAGGAAAGGAAGAAGCTGCTACCAGTGATAAGGACTTGGCCCTGTTGGATGAAGCGCTGGTGAATGCCATTCCGCTCATGGCTACGCGTTCCAAAATCGGACAGTATCCCCGTCTATATATACGCTTTGTCTTTTCCGATGCTGAGACGTTTATGGGCGACCCGCGGGAGGACTTGGTCCTGAGTGCGGATAGCGGCCTGCGCTCGGTGGGTGATTATTCTGTGGATATCGGAGGATTAGCGGGGCGCTTGTCACGGGTAAAGGGACGCTTGGATCATGTCTTAATATGGCAAGATCCCGACCTAAAGATATCGGCTGACAGGAGGGAAGTAAACCTGATCGAGTGGTTCGCTGGCGTCCTGGGTTCCGCAAAAGTAAGGACCTGGGAAAGGATCTGATAACTTGGACACAGTACTCGTTTTTGACCTGACCGGGCCAATGGCCCATTTTCGAAAGTACTATACGAATACGTCTGCATTGACCTATGGTTTTCCACCGCGCACCGTTCTGATGGGCATAGTGGCTGCCATCCTCGGTTACGAGCGCGATACGTATTATGAAGTGCTGGACCAAGGTCGGTTTGCTGTGGGCGTCAAAGTACCGACGAGGCGATTAGTACAGACGGTAAACTATGTACGCACTAAGAAAGAGGACCTCTTGGAACTGCGACGGTTAGCTCGTGTTCCGGGCACACAGACTCCGCTGGAATTCCTGCTACCAGCGTCCGGTTACCCTACATTGCGCTTCCGGGTTTTCTTCGCTCATCCGGACAGGGGAATAGTAGTCGAGACCGCACGCCGGTTACGCGAGGGGCGAAGCTATTATCCGTTGTACCTTGGGCTTACTGAGTGCCTGGCCTCCGCTCACTACCTGAGGTTGGTGCGTCAAGGCGAATATGAGGTTGTACCCTCTAAGGAAATAGTGACGTTGACTACAGTCCTCAACGCCACATTGTTGCAGGACTTCGTGCTGGACGGTTCGTCGATTCCCTCTCGCTTGGTACGTGAGCGTGTTCCTCACAGCTTCGGGCCGGGACGCGCGTTACAGCCACCGGCATCTGTCATATATGAAGCCGCAGCGAACCCATTTACTGTACGCCTTCGTGTGGAGGCTTACCGGTTTAGGTTCACGGGTGACGGCATAGCGACGGAGACCGACACGGTGGCTTTCTTGGAGGAATAGGCATGCCTTTTTATTCTCACCGGGACGAACGGCGGTTTTACCTTCTGAGTGTCCATCTGGCACATGTGGCGGCGGGTGCCGTTGAGCGCCTCGCCGCCATGCCGGACGCTCGACAACTGGCCAGCGCGGCATCAATAGCTGGGATAGCCCATGACTTTGGAAAGTACACAGGGTTTTTCCAACGGTATCTTCGCACCGGTCGGGGTGGACCGGAAAAGCAACACGCCTTTATCTCCAGCCTCTGGGCGGCGTACCTGGCGTCATGGCTAGATTTGGGGTCGACTGAACGCCTAAGCCTTTTTCTGACCGTTATGCGCCACCACCAAGGGCTGGCAGATCCTGAGGAATACCTGTTGGCACCACGGAAGCTGGTAGGCACTGCATGGGACGACCTAGAACCGACAGATGCAGGGCGGTTGCACCTCCTCGAAACACAGTTGGACGATATAAGAAAAAACGCGAGAGTCATTGCGCGTTCCATAAATACGGCAATGCGTTATGCTGCACGGCTCCTTGCTAGAAAGGGAGTTTCGGCACCCGAATGGCTTACCCGAGATTTGACGGTTATGATCGAGGCACTGACAGAGTTTCTCGATGGTTGGGTAAAGGTGTACGGGGAACTTTATACGGACTTGCGGAGGCTTAAACGCCAACCCGAAAAGGATCTAGCTGCATACTTCAGAGTCCTATCTTTGTTCTCGGCTTTGATCGACGCTGACAAAATCCATGCCGCACGGGTTGACGAAGTCAAACGCCCGGATGTGCCCTGTGATGCTGTATCGCGTTATCGGGCGTTGAACTTCGACTCCCCGCGGGGGGCAATGGATTCGTTACGGAATGACCTCTATGAGACCGTAATAAGCAGAGTCAATCAGGCAGGCATTGAACGGAGGCTTTTCACCATTACCGCGCCCACCGGTACCGGAAAGACCTTGGCTGGCTTGGGCGCTGCCTTGTCCTTACGGGCGCGGTTAACAGGCTCTGGTCGGCCGACACCACGAATTATTTATGCCTTGCCATTCACGAGTATAATCGACCAGACCTTTGCTGTGGCTGAAGCGGTATTACATAGCGCTTTACCTGGTTTAGAGGAGATTCCTAGCTCGTGGTTGCTCAAGCATCACCACCTTGCCGAACCAGTATATTGGGATGCCGATGGAGAAGACGGTCAACATTCTCTTGAGGCGTCCCTTTTACTTATTGAAAGTTGGCAGAGTGAAATCGTAATCACCACCTTTGTTCAATTGTTTCATACATTGGTCGGTTATGAAAACCGTATGTTAAAGAAGTTTCACCGGCTGGGAGGTGCAATACTGATCCTCGACGAGGTTCAAAGCGTACCCGTCGAATACTGGCCTTTGGTTATAGATACCTTACGTCAAGCAGTTGATGCGTTGGATCTCCGGGTGATCTTGATGACTGCAACTCGACCAGAGTGGTTCGGATCCAACGAGTCTTTGGAGCTAGCGGGGAATCCCGAAAGCGTCCGTGGCCGGTTCGAGGCCCTGGATCGCGTAATGGTAGCGGCAGACATGACACCTCTTACTGTCGAACAAGCAGCGGCAGAATTTCTGGGGCGATACCAGAAAGGGCGCGCATACTTGGTGGTACTGAACACCATAAAAAGCTCGATCACCTTCTATCAGATACTACGGCAAGCTTCGGGCGATCAGCGTCTTCCCCTTTATTACCTCTCTACGAATATCGTTCCTGCGGAACGAGAGCGGCGCTTGCGGGAAATCCGAGAGCGGTTGAAGCGGCATGAGAGTCCAGTTGTGGTATCCACCCAGGTAGTAGAGGCCGGAGTAGATTTGGACTTTGACGAGGTGTGGCGTGATCTTGGCCCGGTTGATGCAGTGGTACAGGTCGCAGGACGCTGTAACCGCAATTTCAGACAGAAGCGAGGCACGGTGCGCGTAATGCATTTCGTGGAAGACAAAGATACAGATCAGCGTCAGCGATCCTTGGCATCTTATGTCTACGGTGGAATCCATACCGTGGCGGCACGTCGCCTTTTTGCGGACAAGCCATCCTTAGCCGAGCCCGACTTTTTTGATGTCGTAGCAGATTACTTTCGTCTAGTCCGTGAAGGAAAATCTGCAGCAATCAGCGAGGATCTACTCTGTGCTATGGCTAGGCTACGCTTTTCGCGAAGGCCCGATGAAGAGGCGCGAGCAGTCAGTGACTTCGCTTTGATCCGTGAACTTCCGTATTATGTAGATGTCTTTGTGTGTACCGACGCAAAAGCTGAGGAAGTTTGGGAGAGATACCAGGCTGAAGTGGCCTCTCAGCGGGACTTACGTTGCCGTGCGGCCGCTTTCTTGGCACTGAAGCGCGATTTCAGGCGATACCTGTTGTCAGTGCCCAGTAAACTGGTCCTGCACCGGTTATCGGACGAGATTCGTCCATTGTGTGTTCCGCACTATCTTCTTAACGAGTTTTACGATGCCGAGACCGGGTTTAAACGAGTCACTGAAGAAAGTGCGCTCGTGTGGTAAAGGTGGCTAAAGATAATAGAGGTGGTCATCTAAACATGAATACCGCTGGGGAGGATAGGCAGCCAGGATGTCTACCAGTGGTAGCAGACTGGGCCAGCACGAGTACCACACAGGGCGAGAGCAATGCAAACACTGCACCTGTTTTGGTGGATTCTCAGCCTGCCGGCCTAGAGTCATCAGAAAAGAGCAACGCAAATGCTGTACCTATCCTAATGAGTGATCAGCCGGGCACAAATGCCACCCAAGCCAACTGCGATGCGAATACTGCTTCTATTCTAATAGACGACCGACGCAACACGGAGGTCGCCCCTCGAATCATAGGTAGCCTTGTTCAGGCATTTTTTATCTGTCCCCGCGAGGTCTGGCTGATGTCAAGACAAATCTGCCCAGATGAAGACAATGTCCACTTAGAGATTGGGCGGCTTATCAGTCGGCAAAGTTATGAACGGGAGCGTAAAGAGGTTCGTCTCGGCCATCTTGCTATAGACCTAGTACGAAGGGGTGACCGTCAGTTCATTATCGGAGAGGTAAAGAAGTCTTCGCGAGCCCGAGAGGCCGCTAGGATGCAGCTGGCCTTTTACCTTTACGAACTCCGTGAAATGGGGATCGAAGCTGAAGGAGAACTGCTCTTTCCAGAGGAGCGCCGCCGGGAGCGAGTGATTCTTAACGAAAAGCTAGCACAAGAGGTAGCGGAAGTGAAGGTGCGGATAAGCGCTCTGATCGCCCTTGAGAAGCCACCTGCGCCAGCAAGAATACCTTATTGTGCTAAGTGTGCTTACGATGAACTGTGCTGGGCCTGACGTCCGAACTTCAGCAAGGGGTAAGCGAAATGGATCTTGTGCTTACGGGGAGCTACGCTAGGTCGAACTTTAGCACCGCGGGTCGTATATTCGCGAGTGCGATAGTCGGCTATGGGTTGTAAGTTTGGCCGTGGATGTCCCACCTAATTAAGATTAGGCCTACTCTTATAGTTTTTCTTGTTGTGGGTCCAACGTTTAGTCACTGATGTAGTAAAGTGAAGGCTTTTTGGATCTGCGATTTAATCGGCTTGTCCTGGTGTGAAGAGAGGAAGGTTCCCCGTGCAGAAGACGCTATATATTTTTCAAAGCGGACGTATAAAACGAAAAGATAATACAGTTGCCGTTGAGAACGAAGAATGTACGAAGTATTTTCCCATAGCAAACCTTCGCGATATTGTTGTTTTAGGTGAAGTCGACATGAATAAGAAATTCCTCGAATTCGCTGAGGAAAACGAGATCGTCGTACACTTCTTCGGGTATTATGGAGAGTACGTTGGAAGCTTTTATCCGCGGGAACACTACAACTCTGGTTATATTATCCTACGTCAGGCTGAACACTACCTGGATGCTAGACGTCGTTTGACCTTAGCAAGGAAATTTGTAGAAGGGGCGCTGGCCAACATATTACAGGTTATGCGATATTATCAGAACCGTGGAAAAGAGATTGGCTCCTATATTGACGTCATCGCTCGCCTGGCCGAGAATAACGTTCCCCAGTGCAGTAACGTTGAAGAACTAATGGCTATTGAGGGTAACGCTCGGGCTTGTTACTACGAGAGCTTCAATGCGATCCTTCAAGGGGCGCCATTCTCTCTTAGCGGACGCACAAAGCGGCCACCAGGGGACCCGCTAAACGCTCTCATTAGCTTCGGTAACTCACTGGTTTATATTAAAGTGTTGACTGAAATATATAAGACCCATTTGGATCCACGCATTGGCTACCTGCATGCTACCAACTTCCGTCGTTTCACGCTAAACCTGGATGTGGCTGAAGTTTTCAAGCCTATCCTAGCTGATCGCACCCTATTTACTCTTGTTGGTCGAAGGGTACTTGACAAAAATGATTTTGAGCATCACGGTGACGCGGTTTTCTTGAAAGAGTCCGGTCGAAAGGCTTACATTCGAGAATTCGAGGAGAAACTACAGACCACGTTTTATCACCGTCGGCTAAAGCGGAACGTAAGCTATCAGACACTGATGCGCCTTGAGCTTTACAAGCTCGAAAAGCATCTGATAGGCGAAGAAGAATACCAGCCGTTTGTGAGCCGTTGGTGATTACAGGAATAGAATTTTGCATTACCATAAGTAATACGGGTGAGAAACCGGGGCCATACGAAGTTATCAGGCAGATTTATTAAGTTATCGGGCAGATTTTATATAAGTTCGCATGCCTCGCCACGTGAATTGGGGCTGTGTCTTGAGTGAATAAAACACAAAACGAGGATTGTGGTGGGGATGCTCGTAACGATTGTGTATTTTAGTGAAGAAAGTAGGCGCTGGCGAGGAGATGTGCCATTCAGAGGCGATGTAGCGATTGTATATTAGTGAAATAGCGGGTACGCAATTAGGTATGTAATTATGGAGACTGCCGTGTGTTGGCCTCGATCTTTGTTTCAGGTGAAGAACGTGGCATGTACGTTATTATGGTTTATGACGTCAACGTGAAAAGAGTGGCCAAGGTACTTAAAATAGGGCGGTGCTATTTGACTTGGGTTCAAAACTCTGTTTTGGAAGGCGAACTAAGTGAAGCCAAGTTTCGCGCACTCCAGGCAGATCTAGAGAAAATCATCAACCCACACGAAGACTCGCTCCTTTTCTATATCCTGGGCAACCAGAAATACACCAAGCGGCTACTCATTGGCATAAGGAAGGGTGGGGAGGAATGGATATATTAGGATAATGGATATACTGGGGTAATGGATATACTGGGACTACGAAGTATTTCAAGAACGAAGGCATCTTGAGATCAAGCGCACCCGCGTGGATGACCGGGGCTGGACTAGGAAGTATTTCAGGAACAAAGGCATCTTTGACCGTTTTCGGAGACACTCCACTGAGACATGGTTTCCTTATCATTCCAGGAACAAGAATGGGGCCATCCGGCTTCTTGGTTAGCTAATTGATGCCAGAAACGACAGCATTGCTATATATGACTGCTTCGCGATAACTGCTTTGCACACTCTAAATGGGAGATTAGGACGTGAGCAACCCATATCCGAGGGTTCCACACGAGGAGGCAAGCAGGGGGGCTTCTCCCAGGGATTAGGACGTGAGGAAGGCATATCTGAGGGCTTCTCTCTTCGGTTACGTTAGTTACGTTAACACGTTACGGAAGCGATCAGGGGGCAGAAGGAAGCGTACGTGAGGAATTGAGTTTGCAATAAAATGTATCTGACTCCCCCCCCAAACATTGAGGACTGCTAAAAGGACTACTAAGTCAATATCCAAATTGTTTGCGATAAAATGTATCTGACCGGGAAGCTCTCGGGGACGGTGTGGAAGGCCGTCCTCCAAATTGAGTTTGCGATAAAATGTATCTGACCTAGACAAACTCATGGCCGCGCTTGAGAAGCATTTCGTATTCAGTTTGCAATAAAATGTATCTGACCCCGAGATTGCTTTCCGTGTTCCGTAGATAGCCGTAACCAGCGACGACCAAGACTTCTCGAATCGGTCGAGGTTACTTTCCGTGTTCCGTAGACAAGCTGAATTTGCCTCTCCGAGAAACTGCACCCGACCCTTTCGTTAGGTGTTAACCTTGCGATGCCGGAGGAGGAATCGTGTCGTCGATCGCCAATAGGACAAAAATAGATATGCATCGACGACAGTTCCAAAATGCAGTGGACTACTCCCGCGACCATTCAGACCGAGCATTTACGGACCTTTGCCTTATGCGACGGAAGCCATTTCTTTTAAGCGGAACGAGGTCGTGGTCTGTGGTGCTTCGGTTAAACGCGGCTTAGGCGGGGTTTGCAGCCTACCTACGAGGGATTGAAACCGGTGAGCATTGCCCCAGCTGTAAATGAACAGCAGCGTTTGCAGCCTACCTACGAGGGATTGAAACGTCTTTACTGTTCCTATGGATAGACGGGCTTGGTTGTTTGCAGCCTACCTACGAGGGATTGAAACGGCTGTTTGTGAGGGAAGTGAAAAACGGTGGAACCGAGTTTGCAGCCTACCTACGAGGGATTGAAACTTTGGAGCAGGAATCCTCGGAGGCGGGAGAAGGAGGGTTTGCAGCCTACCTACGAGGGATTGAAACACTGCGGTGAGCAGTATGTGATTCGGCTTTACTGTGGTTTGCAGCCTACCTACGAGGGATTGAAACGTGATTTCGTGTCTACGGTTAGTAGTTCTTTGGCTAGTTTGCAGCCTACCTACGAGGGATTGAAACTTTGTAGGTACGCCTGGAAGTGGTAAGAGTTATCACGTTTGCAGCCTACCTACGAGGG
>DUSP01000098.1 GCA_012842575.1 Clostridia bacterium | reverse complement strand
GAGCCGCTTCCTCAAGCCCGGCGAACCTGACCAGGGCCGCCACCAGCTCCTCCCGCGTAAGCATGTCGTTGGGCCGGAACCGCCCGTCGGGGTCGCCCTTCAAGAGGCCCTTCAGGCTCGCGGAAGCCAAATATGCTCTTGCCCAGGGAGCTTGGTCCTCGTCCCGGAAGAACTTCTTCGGGGCAGCATCCGCAGCGCTCACCACCCCCGCCAGGAAAACCAGAACCAGGATTAGCATCACAGCCGCCTTTAGCAATCTCTTCACGCCACAACCCTCCTTTCGAATCACAGTGCCAAAAATTCACAGCACGAATTCCCGACTCACCGCACCTCCTTCCGGCCAAGCGCTGGGCCTTGCAGCCTTCTTTACATCCAGCTCAACCGGGGAGAAGATGTTTGACAACGCGGCCGAAAGTTCGAAGGTTCCTTCGTCGAAGGGCTTCCTCTCATTTCATCGTATCTTTTCTTTCAAGAGGTGTGAGTAGTTTCTTGCACCATGCAAAATGCGGTATACAACGACCTTGTTGCCTATAAAGCGGTAGAAGGCTATGTAAGGGTGAACGATGACCATTCTGAAACGGCCCCAGGGCGAGCAGGTTCAACCTGAAAACCCCGGGGCCTGTTGAGGAGGGCTTTCGCGTCGCTAAACCAATAAAACTTGCCGAGAGACAAAACGCCTACCCGCTGCTCGGCGTCGATCCTTCCGGAGGTTCGATTTTCCCGTCGATCATGTCCTTGATGATTTGGTCCAGCCGGGACACCGTGTCCGGCATCTTCTCCTTGAACTTGGGGTTCCATACCAGGCCGTGAGCGCCTTCCTTTATACCGATGCCGACCACCTCGGACTTGAAGGTACCCTCTACCACATTCTTTACGGCGTACTCCACGAGAACACCAGTACGGTACAGGGCGCTGGCGATGACGGTATCCGGGGCCACTTCGCTCTGATCGTTGACGAAGCCGACAGCGTATACGCCCTTTTCCTTGCAGGCCATGATGGAGCCCACACCCACTTGGTCGGCGTCGCACATGATTACGTCCGCTCCGTTGTTGATCATGGCAAGCGCCGTCTCCTTGCCCTTGGCTATATCTTCGAAAGTACCTACATAACTTGAAGCTACCTTCACTTTGGGGTTCACGGTTTCCGCCGCGACCTTGTACGCGTCCACAGCGCTTTTAATAACCGGGATCTCAAGGCCTCCGATTACCCCCACGCGGTTCGTCTTAGTGATGAGCCCGGCTACCGCGCCGGCAAGGTAACCGGGCTGCCAGTCGAGGAAGTGCACCGACGCGAGGTTCGGTTCGGCGGAAACGGAACCGTTGAACACCACGAACTTCACCTCGGGAAACTCCCCGGCCACCTTCTTTGCAGCATCTTGAAACTCGAAGCCGTGGCCTATGACGAGGTCGTACCCCTGAGAGGCGTAATCCCTGAACGCGGCTTCGAATTCGGCTTGAGGTATCTTTTCCATGTACGACGTCTCGATGCCGAATTTCTCAGCCGCCTCCACGAGCCCCTTATAGGCATTTCCGTTCCAACCCGCATCGTCTATAGGGCCCGGTAGTAAGAGCGCGACCTTCACCTTTGTCTTAGCGGTTTCTTCCTTGGTTTCACCTTCGCCTTTTTCGGTGCTTTCAGGCTGCCCGCCGGCGGCAGTACCCCCGTCCGCCGGAGGTTTTTTACCGCACCCCACCATTGAAATTAAAAGACACACTGTCAGCAGTAATACGACCCAGGCTCTGAGGTGTCTTGCGACCGAAACGCGTCCCGTGTCACCATCGTTTGATCTCCCGAGTGACATTCGGCTGCCCCCTTTCCTTATATAAGGAGTATAAGGAGAATAACGATATGTTGGCCTTGTCCGTGGATGATCATCTGTGCGCGTTCCGATATACCTGGTTTGATAATCCTTCCTTCCCTTTCTTGAGAATCCACGCCACCTCCGCGATCCTTCTTCCTAACCCGACGACCTTTTCCATCCCGATGGCGTCTTCTATCACTCCCTCCTCGGCCCTGTCCCTACTCCAAACCGCCGCACCACCGTAGTTGTCGCTCGGTCCACCGGTGACCAGAATTTCGAACGTGAGATAAAAGTTACGTATGGCCAGGATTGCCGATTCTTGGCCGCCGTGCCTGGTTCCACCGACCGCTATGGCACCACCGACCCTATTGGCGACGATACCCGGATGGACCAAAAACAGCGGGCGGAGCCGGCTGAAGAAGGCCTGAAGTAGTGGGGTGCAGTTCATGTTATAGACAGGCGTTCCGATAATGTAGCCGTCCGCCTCAAGGAACGCGTCCTGGATCTCCTGGAAGTCATCCTTTACAGTACACAAGCAGCGTTCTTTGATGCAGCGGTCGCAGTGAATACAGAAGGATATTTTCTTTCCTTTGAGAGACAGGTACCGCGTGGTCGTCCCTGGGATGGACTCCTCCGCAGCGCGCAGAGCCCGCTTGACGCAGTATTCCGTGCCGGCCTTCCTGTTGCTACCGCTTATCCCGAGGATCAGCACCTTGTCTTCAGGACTGGCGCTCAGATCATTCTCCATGGCTTCGTACCTCCGTACCCGTAGAAGATCGGATCTCGTCCGGAACTCGGCGTGGCATCTTCCCTTCGATGAATTCGAGCACATCCTAAAAAAGCGGGAGGTGTGGTAACTAATAGGTTTGCAGCATTGCAAACTCACGGAGGAAACTTGCAGTCGTGAAAAATACTTCGACATTAAGAGCGGCTTTCCTTCTCTTGACTATGAACACACTTAACCTTTTCCCAAAACGTAATACCCCGGGGTAAAGCCCCTCGGAACGAAGGGTCTTTTGCAATTTTCGAAAGCGAAGCTCCTTGCTCTCTCATTTCGGAGACTATGTCTTCAAACGGCTTGCCGTACCAGCGTTCCATGATCGATCTTTTTCAAGTTCATCCGATCCACAACCTGAGTAAAGGGGGATAAGTTATGAATCGGGATAGGAAATACCCAGAAAATGTGGAAATCAACACCAGGATAGGCGCCCAACCCGGAACCAAATCCCAAATCGGACCCGGAGTCACCGGAAACGAAGGACGCGAAAGGAATGCATAAAGGCGTACTCGTAGGTAAAGACGTACTGAAGCTTAAGGGTATTGCGGAATGGGTCGATCGACTCAAGGGGAAAGCGGGTGTATACAGCCGCACTTCAGGGCCTTATCGGGTCTACTTGATAGCAATGGGGGAATGTCCGACAGGTGGGTACATGGTCACGATTAAAGACATTAGAAATGAGGGGAAGCGCTGGCTCGTGAAGGTGGTTTTCGACGAGCCGCAACCCGAAGACATCGTTACGCAGGTCGTCACTTACCCTCATCAAGTAGTCGCGATTCCGGACGACGGCTTGCAGGTGATGGTATGGAGACTAAACGGTAAGTCCCTCCGAGAACATGAAGACCTTCCGGTAATCCAAGAGGCAATGCCCTGACCCTTGGAGGGTAAAGGGCACATGGGAAGTCCCCTGCGTGGGCAGGGTCGGCCTCCTTTTTGTATCGACTTCCTATTAAGTCGCCTTATATTTCTTAGTCGCCTTATATTTCCTGACTGACTTACTTACGCCGCTTATGTATACCGCCAGCCCTATATCGCCAAACCAACGGCAAAGCCCCTCGCTATTTTCTCGGCCGCGGCCTTGAGGTCTTCCGCTATGGTTTCCATCCTGTCCATGGTGATTCTGATGCTGGGACCAGCGAGGCTTATCGCCGCTTGAACCTTACCCGTCTTGTCGATGATAGGCGCTCCCACACAGCGTATTCCCTCAAAATACTCCTCGTTGTCTATGGAGTATCCGATTCTCCTGATCCTATCGAGGTGCGCCAAAAAGATCTCCGTATCTATGATCGTGTTCGGCGTATACGCCCGAGGGGAAGATGCCTCGAAAATGCGCCTGGCCTCTTCACGTGGCATGTAGGCCAAAATTGCCTTGCCCAAGGCACTGCAATAAGCAGGGACCCTCGTCCCAACCCGAAGGCCCATCCTCAATGGGCGGGAACTCTGGGCCTGAGCCACGTAAATGATATCCGTGTGGTCCAAGACTGCTAGGTTGATCGTCTCATTGTAGGCCTCGCATAGATCCTCAATTACTTTCAGGACGTCTGTTTCGATGCCCATCTGTCTCAAAGCGAGGCTGCCCACTTCGAATAGGCGAATCCCCAGCTTATACTTTCCACTAGTCCTGTCTTGCACCACGAATCCCCGCAAACGGAGCGCGGTAATGAGGCGATGTACGGTGCTCTTTCCAAGTTTTGTCCTGGCACTGAGCTCCGATATTCCAAGACCCGAAGAAGAACGCGCCACCTCTTCAAGCACTTCCAAGGCTCTTTCCACAGATTGTACCGAACCGTCCGTTCGCGGCATGGGCCGCCCACCCCCTCAACAGTTCTCCTCTAGGCCGCGTTTTTCGAGCGCTTTGATTAGATCGGTCAAGACCTCGTTGACGGGTACCGGCACGCCCAGTTTCTTTCCTTCCGATACCACCATTCCGTTAATGGATCCTATCTCCGTTTTTCGACCTGCGATTATGTCTTGTAACATCGAAGATTTGTTCTGTCCGGTTCGCTCTGCAACATCGTATACATGGGATACGATATCTCCGGTCACCGGAACGCCTTTGGCTTTGGCCACCGAGGCCGCTTCTTCTACGGCCATTCGTACGAGATCCTTGGTCTCATCGTAAGCCAACAGCGCTCCATTAGGAATGCGCAGTATTGCGGTTAGGGCGTTTATTCCCACATTGACCAGGAGTTTCTCCCAAATGGGAACTAGAATGTTCTCGGAGATGTCGGTCTCGATCCCCGCTTTTAGGAAAGCTTCTGCGATTTCAGCCAACTTCTTGAACGCGCGTTCGCTTACTTCCTCGCGCTTCTCCTCCGCTCCAAAGGGCCACCCGATAATGGTCTTGCCCTGTCCGGCATGTACGATTTCACCGGGACCGACCATAGTAGCCCCGTGAGCAGTCACCCCTGCCAATATCCTCTCTGCCGTCACTACCTCCGAAATCGCCTCGATATTTCCGAGGCCGTTTTGAAGCGTCAGACAGTAAGTATTGACACCGATAAGCGGCGTGGCATTCCGCATTGCGGAGCTGGTTACATAAGATTTTACAAATATCAAGACCAAATCACAAGGCCCCACGGGATCGGGACTCGTAACCGCCTTCGGATGGGCGACCAGCGTATCCCCTTCCCGGAGCCGCTTGATATGTAGACCTTTTTTCAAAACCGCTTCCATGTGTTCCTTCCACGGATCCACTAACCATACTTCTTCCCCGGAGATTGACAAAAGTCCTCCAAACAGGCTTCCCATCGCTCCAGCCCCAACGACCGCTATCTTCATTGCACAGCCTCCTCAACAACGACTGGAACGGCATGACCGCCTCGTCGACACAGGCCCGTCTTTACAAAGAGACTCGTCTTCTTGAAAAGGGCGAACCCGAAGACGCTTCCGTCCGACACAGGCCCGTCTTGACCAAGAGACCCGCATTCCATGCGCTTGCGCGCCTAGCGTGCTATCGTAAACCTTCCGCTGAGGGAAATTAAAATCCGAAAACGGCTACGGGGCGGCCCGTACT
>DUSP01000150.1 GCA_012842575.1 Clostridia bacterium | reverse complement strand
GTTCGTCCTGACGTCATGCTCCTCGCAAAAGCGCTGGGGGGCGGAATAGTCCCCATCGGCGCAGTACTGAGCACCGAAGAGGCCTTCTCCGAGGACTTCGCCATGAAACACTCATCCACCTTCGCGGGAAACTCCCTCGCCTGCCGAGTCGCGCTGGCCTCTTTGGAGTTGCTGACTAAAGACAACTGCTCCCTCATCCGTCAAGTCGAAGAAAACGGCCGCATCCTCAAAGAGGGACTTTTGGCGTTGAGGGACGAGTATCCCAACGTAATACGCTCGATCCGCGGCCGCGGCCTTATGCTGGGTATAGAATTCGGCATAACGAGGGACACCTTTCCGGGAAGCCTCATAGGGGTCATGGCGGAGCAAGAGATCCTGACCCCCGTGATCTCGAGCTACCTGTTGAATGTCGAGAGGCTCAGGGTTGCGCCGACACTCAACGGTTCAGACGTCATAAGGATCGAGCCACCCCTTGTAATATCTAAAGAACAGTGCCTTCAGGCAATAGAAGGACTGGGCCGCGCCATGGAGGTTTTGGCCGAAGGGAATACGGCCAAATTCCTGAGGCACCTCACTCGCGACGGATCGCGTGATGGAAGTAGAAGCGATGCTTACGGTCGGGCGTCGGACCGCGTTCGCGTGTTGGATCCCGTTCCCAAGCCGGTTCCGGGCCCCACCGACGGGAGGTTCGCCTTCCTGGTCCATCCCATAAACATCAAGAACTATCCCGAATTCGACAGAAGCCTTGAGGTCTACTCCGAGGACGAACTGAAAGGCCTCGCCGATCGCTGGAACGACCTGGTAGATCCTTTCGTTCTGTCGGAGGCCAGGATCGTATCCCGCACCGGAGCCGCCGCATTCGGGCAATTCATAGCCGTACCTCGAACGGCCGATGACCTTCTATACGGCGACCAGGCGGAAGTCATGTCGATCCTTAAGAAGGCGGTGCACCTCGCAAAGGACAGGGGTGCCAAAATCGTTGGGCTTGGTGCATACACGTCCGTGGTATCCCGGGGCGGTCGCAGTCTCCTGGACGAGGGTGTCGCCATCACCACAGGCAACAGCTACACCGTCGTATCTGCGGTGGAAGCGGTCATAAGCGCCATGACCAGGCTAGATATGGACCCATCTCGGGTTACTGTATCGGTTGTAGGAGCGACCGGCTCCATCGGTCGCGCCATGGCTATACTACTTTCGGAGCAGGTCTCAAAGCTCATCCTGGTCGGAAATCCGAAACGGCCCGAAAAGTCGCAAAGGCGCCTTGTTGACGTGGGGGTGGCTATTTCGAGACATCTCCTTGAACTCATCGCCTCCGGGAAAACGCTAAAGCCCGGGAGTATCGCCGAACGCGCCAAATCGAAAGGTCTGATCGTGTCGAAAAAACCACTCCGAGCGACCGGCGACGTCGACGAATGCATTCGGGTCGCCTCGCAACTCGAAGACCACGGCCTTATAGTCTTGACCACCGATACCGACAGGTACTTGCCCGCCTCTGATGTGGTGGTCACGGCGACCAGCAGCCTAGCCGAGCTCGTCACTCCCGGCAACGTCCGTTGGGGAGCGGTGGCGTTAGATCTGTCAAGGCCCCCAAACGTGAGCCGGAGGATCCGCGATCTTAGACCCGATGTTTTAGTCATAGACGGAGGCGTAGTGGCGCTACCGGGTCTGCCCTCGTTGGGCTGGGATTTCGGTTTCGAAAGAGGGCTGGCGTATGCGTGTATGGCGGAAACGATCATGCTCGCTCTCGAACACCACTACGAACATACAAGCATCGGAGCCGATCTTGACATCGACACCATCCTGTACACGAAGGACCTTGCGGCAAAACACGGTTTCGCCTTGGCCGACCTAAGGAGCTTCGACAGACCCCTCACAAAGGAAGAGTGGGAACAGGTGGTAGCGGCGAGGCGAAATCGCACCGGCCCCAAGGCTTTTTGCTGCCGATGATACCTGGATGATGATCCTCGGGGCCATCGATGGGACCTGGGGTCTTGAGGCCTCTTGCCGTTAATCCTGGGGGCCATCCATGGCCTTCTTTCATCCCTTTGGTTTGCTCACCGGGAGTCATTCACCCCAACTTGGCGCGCAGGCGACGGATCCTCTTGTCTCTTTCGTTTTGTTTACCGGAAGTCATTCACCGGCCGGTACTTGGGCTGAGGCCGCCGTGACCGCTTCGGAGAGGCATTTTTCATAAAGCTGTACGAGCAGCATGTAATCGACCATGGTTTCCGCCCGCTCGGCGGGAGATCCACCGGTGACCACGTCTTTCAAAGCATTCGCGTTCTCGCGGGCGCGGTCGACGACTCCCTTCAAGGCATCGTAAACCGAAACCCACTCGTTCGGCGCTACCACTCCCCCTAAAGCCGCCGATGATTCTGAAACGAGATTCTCCATATTGGAAATCCTCCCCTCGGCCGGTTGGCCCCCGAGGGTCACTTCGTCCCAAAGGGCCGCTTGATCAGCCAGGAAAGCGCTTATGTTGGCGACCGACTTGGTTACGGCACTCGCAAAATCTTGCGGAACTCCGTCCAACGAAACGTTTACGCCGGGCACCTGTAAAGCCGTAACGTAAGCATCGAAACCCTTTGCCTTAAGAGAGGCCGCAGCCTTATCCGCCGCTTCTCTGGATGCATATAATCCACCGACTACCCGAAACGGCGCCTTATCACTCTCTAATGCCAATGCAGCCACGCCTTTGCTCATGGCCTCCTCGGCAGCCCTTTGGGCTCTTTCCCTCGAAGAAAACGCGCCGAGCTGCAGCCGAAACAGATTTATGGGAGATGCTTGAGCCGCTACCATCTCGGCTTCACCCGAAGCCAGCCCCTCTTCCCCGGTCGTCGCCTCGGTTTTGTCGCTCAGTCCGGAGGCCGGTTCACCACGAGGTCCAAGCCATGCCGTAAGTACGTACTTCCCTAACGTGTATCCGGTGAGTATCGCGATGAGTACCAATACCAAGAAGAACAGGACAACCGGGGCACCTCTTCTTGCAGACGACCTCCTTCGCGGTTCAAACCCTCTCGAGCTCACAGATATCCCCTCCTCAGGCTCAAATCCGGTCCGCTTGACGCTCCGTCCGTTCCGAAACCCGGCCTTACCGGATCACATCCGAGCTCTGTCGTTTAGAGTATATTCGTGGAATTTCGGGACATTCATGTTCGTCCGAAGCCACGTACGCGCATGACCGACGAGGTAAAAAGAGCCCGTGACGAGCACTATGTCATCCCCGCCCGCCATGCCCAGAGCCAGATTTACAGCACGGGGTATATCGCTTTCCACGAGGATGGGAAGGCGCTCGGAGTTTAAACCGGAGGCTACACCCTGCCATGTCGCCCGTAAAGCCTCTATCTCTCGAGCCAAGTCTTGGGCTTCCATGGCCCGTGGAGAATCGGGTC
>DUSP01000206.1 GCA_012842575.1 Clostridia bacterium | reverse complement strand
GGGCGATCATGTGGGAGGCGGTCAACGCCGCCGCGCTCCTTCAGGCCGGCGCCCATATCCTCGTGATGCGTCACCCCGAAGCGGCGAGACTGGCGAGAAAGCATATCGATCAAATGATGGTCTCCAATGCGTTCTAGTCTAACCTTAACCTCCGGGGAGGGAGAAACGTGATACTGATCGGAGAGCGCATTAACGGGATGTTCAAGGATGTCGGGAAGGCCATAAGGAACAAGGATCCGGAGGCCATTCAACGCTGGGCCAAGAGCCAAACCGAAGCGGGTGCCCATTATCTGGATCTAAACGTCGGCCCCACCGCGGAAGACAAGGTGGCGGCCATGAAATGGCTCGTCGAAGTGGTTCAAGAAGTGACTGATCTGCCGCTTTGCCTCGACAGCACCGACTACGACGCCATCGAGGCGGGGCTCAAGCTGTGCAAGAAACCCGCCATAATCAATTCATGTCCTGCCGACCGCGAGAAGATCGAGCGGGTCTTCCCCATGGCCAAGGAGTACAAAGCGAAGGTAATTGGGCTCACAATGGACAAGAAGGGTATCCCGAAAGACAGGGATGCGAGGACCGCCTTGGCTATGGAGCTGGTGGCGGCGGCCGATGAGTTCGGGCTACCCCTTGAGGACCTTTTCATAGACCCGCTGATTTTACCGGTTAACGTAGCGCAAGAACATGCCCCTGAGGTCCTCGAAACCATAAGAAACGTCAAGACCCTCTCGAGCCCGCCCCCCAAGACCATCATCGGATTGAGCAATGTCTCGCAAAAGGCCCTCGACCGTTCGTTAGTGGACCGAACGATGATGGTCATGGCCATGGCGATGGGGCTTGACGCTGCCATCCTCAACGTCGAGGACGAAGCGCTCATAGACGCCATTGCTACTGCAAGAATTCTACTCAACCAGGATATCTACGCGGATTCGTATCTCAAGGCGTTCAGGGCCAGGCAGATTTCATAGAACCCCGCCGAAGGGGCCGTGAAGGAGACGATCTGGCACCTAGGGAGGTATTAAGTAGGGTTTCCTGGGACCTCGAAGGACCCTGAAGGGGGTAAACGACTTGAAAGGCCTTAGAGTGCTGGTATTAGGCGGTGGTATCGCCGGGGTTACCTCCGCGATGAGCCTCGCACGCCAGGGTGTCAAGGTCATCCTGGTGGAGAAGGACGATTTCTTAGGGGGAAGGGCCTCACGCTACGGCTGCAAGGCTTCCGATAAATGTACCAAGTGCGGCGTCTGCCTCGTCGTAGATCGGCTGAGGTCCTTACCTTTGTATATACATGCCGGTTCCATAGAAGTGATGGAGGGGTCGCGCCTCCTTTCGCTCGAAGGGAAATCGGGCTCCTTCACGGCGACCGTCGTGACCTCCCCACGTTATGTGGACAAGGGGCGGTGTACGGGTTGCGGAGCGTGTCTTAAAGTGTGTCCGGCGGAGGGCGAAGGTGCCATAAGGAGACCGCCCGTGAATGGCACGGAACGCCACGTGGCCATAGACCCAGGTCGGTGTCTTAGGTGGAAGGGCAAAGAGTGTGCCCTTTGCGCGGACGCTTGTCCCGCAGAGGCGGTGGACTTCGGCGCTTCCTCCTCTTTGAGTCGGGTAGAAGCGGACGCGGTCATCGTAGCCACAGGCTTTGAGCCAGCGAGCGCCGGCGTCCTTCCGGATCTCGGTTACGGTAGGTTTGACGGAGTTTTCGGCGGCCACGAGGTGGAGGAGATTTTGACTAAGAGCGGCAGACTTCACCTTTCGGACGGAAGCGTCCCCAAGCGCGTCGCTTTTGTACAATGCGTGGGTTCCAGAAACCTGGCCATCGGCCGCGACTACTGTTCGGAAGTGTGTTGCAGGTACGCCATGCGGATGGCCCTCGCCTATAAGCGCGTGGAACCATCCGCCGACATCACCATATTCCACATGGATCTTCAGACCAATGGACCCGGCGTACCCGAGGTGTATAAGTCATGTCTGGATAAGGTGCGTTTCGTCCAAGGAATGCCGGTTGACGTAAAACCCGTCGAAAAGAATGCGGGTGACGGTACAGGGGCGGGCGTGGGCGACCAAGGGGACATAACTGGGAGGCTCATCGTCCGCTATGAAGATGTCTGGAAAGCCGAAGTGAAGAGGGAGAGCTTTGACGCCGTGGTGCTTTCGGTGGGCATCTGGCCGCCCTCGGATGCTCGCGAAATTGCCGACCGCGTCGGGATAAACCTCGACAGGCACGGCTTTCTCGGCGCGGTGGACAGCCCTAAAGCCGGAGGTCTCGGGGTGAGGACGATCAGGGACGGCGTGTTCCTCGCCGGTGCATGCCAGAAACCCCGTACCATTCCCGAAACCATAGCCCACGCCGAGGCTTGTGCCCTCGCCGTGATTTCGATGTTGGGAGCTGAGGTGGCATGAGCGAGGTAGGAGTGTTGCTTTGTGATTGTCAGGGTGCTGGCTCAAACCTCATGGATCCGGTGCGGTTGGGTGCGGATGCGTTCGGCGATATAGAGATGATAAAGACCCGCCATCTCTGCGACCCCAATGAAATAGCGAGGATTTCTTCGGAGATGATTCGGCGGGGCGTCAAGCGCCTCGTAATAGGCGCTTGCGGAACGGATTACGCGCGATCTGCGGTGGGGTTACCTCTGGTGAAGAACGGCTGGCCGGCCCAGTTGCTGGAATTCGTACCCCTGGTGGAGCTCTTTTGTGGGGCGGGTGCGGCTGGGACTTCGGCTATAGATGAAGAGCGCGCGCTTTCTTCAGTGCGGCTCGTCCTCAAGCGAGGTATAGAACGGATCGCGGCGCGGAAGTGGGAGCCTCCCGTATACCGGAGGCCAAGGCGGCGCGTCGGGATAATCGGAGGCGGGGTCGCAGGGCTCCTTCTCGCGAGGTGCCTTGAGGCGGCTGGCGTACAGGCGGTGGTGATCGAAAGGGAGAACGAACTTGGCGGATATCTTCGGAAGGTCTCCTCTTTGGACGTTGACGGGGGAAAAGTGGAGGTCCAAGTGGTTTCGGCCTTAAAAGAAAGGCTCATATGTAAAGAGGCTCCGTCTCGAAATGGGAAGCTCGAGTTTCGCACTTGCACGGAGGCGGTTCACATAAAAGGGGGTCCGGGCAGGTTCGTCATCTCCTTTAGTCCCGACGGGGAAGAAGAGGTAGGGGCGGTGGTGCTCGCGACGGGCTATTCATGCGAGTTTCATCCGGAGGATCACGGACTTCCTTCCTCCGGCTGGATGGTGTCCGGTAGGGGGCCGGTAGTGTATTCCATGAGCGCCCTGGAAGAGGCGTTGGGACGAGAGACCTTTGACAACCTCGAACATTTTCGCGGTAAGAAGGTGGCTTTTGTCGTAGACGTATCCACCGGCGACTCAAAAGTCTTCACGGTATCGGGACTGAAGAACGCAACACGCCTCCGACGCGAATTCGCGTGCGAAGTCTATTTCTTCGCGCGGGACGCCAAGGTTTCCGGGGCGGATCTCGAAAGCCTTTATGGTGCTGCGAGACGAGCCGGGGTGGTGTTCGTCAAACGGGAGGGATCCAAACCCTCCATTACGATCAAGCCGACTGAAGGTAAGGCTGGCGGCAAGGCTCTGATTTCCTGTCTTTTGCCGTCGCTCGGAGGAGGCTTCATGGAAAAACCGCTGAAGATCGAGGTCGACCTCGTTTGCCTCGACGAAAGGCTCCTACCCTCGGTACGAGACGAAAGTCTATGCGCCTCCTTGGAAATAGGATCAGGTCGAAACCTTCGCTCGGACGCCATGGCGTGGCGCCCCGGTCGACGGGCGGCGCCCGGTTCCCTTAGTCGTTTTCAAGAGGAAAACGTAAGGCTCTACACTGTCCGTACCGCAAGAGAAGGTGTATGGGCCATCGGCGGTGCAAGGGGTGATCAAGACCTGCCGGAAAGTCTCACGGACGCGTCTTGTGCTGCCATGGAAATCAAGGAGTGGCTCGACGGCTATGAGGCCTTGGCCTCCTTGACGGAGACGGATGGACCGACAAAGCCGGAGGGAGATCACCATGAAGAACACCGTGAAGGCGGCCCCGAGAGGGACATCGGGGCGATAGGGACATCCGGGTCGGTCGTTCTCTTTTCGAGGGATGGTTGGCAAGCCTTGGTACGGGCCGTCGTGGACGAGCAAAAGTGCGCGCGGTGCCTGACTTGCGTCAGGGTATGTCCTCACAGGGCCATAAAGGTGTTGCCCTTCGGGGAGTCCGAACGCAGGGCGGCAGAGGTGGATCCGGCAGCGTGTCGAGGGTGTGGCACCTGCGCGAGCGCATGTCCCGGAAGAGCCATCAGACTTACGGCTTTTAGCGATGAGGAGTTCCTCGCGGAGCTTGAGGTTATGGGGGAGTACCTATGAATCAGGCGGTGAAAACCCGGATTGCCGTTTTTGCCTGTGAACACTCCGCGTATTTCGCGCTCGAGAAAGCCCTAAGTTCTTTGGGCGGTGCGATTTATGATGGGAGCGTTCATCTTTTCTCGGTCCCTTGCAGCGGAAGGGTGGATGTACTTCACATCCTCAAGACCTTCCAGTCCGGTATGGACGGTGTTTTGGTATTAGGATGTTTCAAAGAAGGCTGTAACTTCGTTGAGGGTAACATCCGCGCCGAAAAGAGGGTCGATTACGCAAAGACGCTTCTTCAAGAAATCGGGATAAACCCCGATCGCGTTCACTTCGAGTTCACGTCACCGGCATTGGCGACTTCCGTGGTCCTTGAGGCGGTGGATTCTTTCATAAAAAAGATAGGAGGTCTTGGCCCGAGGGTCTGGGACGTAAGAGGTAAGATTGACCAAAGCGACAAAGCACTTGGTCAAGCCCTCGGTATTGGTGAATCCTCGACCGGATCACTCCCGGAGGGTTCGGGTAAAGAGACGCTGGAGAAGGAAGCGCCTGGGGGAGGGATTGCTTGATGACCGAAGGGGTACAAGGATCGGCCGGTTTTGCAGGTTCTGTCGAAAAAGAAGGCGCTCGTGGTTTGGGGGTCATGCCCTCGGCTACCGGATTGGCCACCGGATCTGGCACCGGACTGGCCAGCGGATCGGCTACGGGATCGGCCACCGGAGAAGGTGTCGTCGGGAGTGAGACCCTCGATCCCGGTTTCAAGTACGAGGTAGCGGCACGCCCGGGAGGAGAAAACATCAAGGCGTGTTTTGCCTGTGGCGTGTGTACGGCCGGCTGTCCGGTTGCGGAGATCGATCCTCAGTACAACCCAAGGAGGATCATTCGCATGGTCCTTTTGGGATTGAGGCGCGAGGTGCTCTCATCAGACATCATATGGCTCTGTACGTCGTGTTTCACTTGTTATGCCCACTGTCCACAGGATGTCAAGTTCACCGACGTCATGAAGGTCTTGCGGGAGATGGCCGTCGAAGAAGGGTACGTACATCCCTCCTTCCCGTCGCGTATAGAGGCGCTGGATGAAGCCGCTCAGAGAATAAGAAGGGAAATGGCCGTGGAGCTCGTGTCCCGCAAAGCGGAGGACGCCACGTTCGACCTAGGAGAGGTTTTGTCGGGTGTCACGCGGCGACTGGGGCTGGGGAGGGAGTGAGGATGTCGTTAAGGACAGAGGCCCTAAGGACAGAGGCCCTCACACAGCCCGTGGGGGCGGCACTGGTGGTGGGCGGCGGCATCGCCGGAATGCAGGCGTCCCTCGATCTGGCCGAGTCCGGGTATTATGTTTACCTCGTCGAGGCTTCACCTTCAATAGGAGGAATGATGGCGAGGCTCGACAAGACGTTCCCGACCAATGACTGCTCGATGTGCATCCTCTCGCCGAAGCTTGTGGAATGCGGACGCCATTTGAACATTGAGACCCTCACGTGCTCGGAAGTGGTGGATATATCCGGCGAGGCG
Source organism: Clostridia bacterium (assembly GCA_012842575.1). GTDB lineage: Bacteria > Bacillota > Sulfobacillia > DUSP01 > DUSP01 > DUSP01. Next base: position 12,667 of record DUSP01000206.1, on the reverse strand, counting down.
GGTCACTTTAAGGTGAAAGTGAAAAGATCGCCTCGATATATAGACACCTCGAAGTGCACGGGCTGCGGTGATTGCGAGAAAGCATGTCCGGTGAGCCTCCCCGATGAGAACCAGGGGGGACTCAGCACGAGGAAGGCGGTATACAGACCTTTCCCCCAAGCGTATCCCAATGCCTTTGCCATAGACAAGGCGCCGAGGGGTCTTTGCCAGGTTAGCTGCCCGGCTGGGGTGCACGCCCAGGGTTACGTCGCGTTGATCGCCGAAGGCAAGTTCAAAGAAGCCTTGGCGCTGGTGAAGAAACACAATCCCCTTCCCGCTATCTGCGGAAGGGTGTGTCACCATCCGTGCGAGGCGAACTGTCGCCGTGGATTGGTGGACGAACCGATCGCCATAGCGTCGCTCAAGCGTTTCATCGCCGATTACGAGTATAATGCGGGGGACTTCTGCGATCCCACACCCGCTCCCGCTAAAGGTAAGAAGGTGGCCATCATAGGGTCGGGCCCGGCGGGGCTTACGTGCGCCTACGATTTGGCCCTCATGGGGTATTCCGTCACCGTATTCGAAGCGTTGCCGGAACCAGGCGGTATGCTGAGAGTCGGGATCCCCGCTTATCGCCTCCCTAAAGACATACTTGCCACCGAAATTCATGCCATAGAACGCTTGGGCGTCCATATAAAAACGGGATGCCGCTTCGGAACGGACTTTTCCCTGACAGACCTCAAGGCCCAAGGGTTCGAAGCGGTGTTCCTCGCGGTGGGTGCCCATAAAGAGCAAAAGCTCGGGATTCCCGGAGAGAACATCCCGGGCGTCCTTTCCGGCGTGGATTTCTTGAGGACTTTAAACCTCGGAGGGGAAGTACGCGTCGGAAAGCGCGTGGTCGTCATAGGCGGCGGCAACGTAGCCATAGATGCGTCGCGTAGCGCGATCAGGCTCGGGGCGGAGGAGGTAACGGTCCTCTATAGGCGTACCATGGCCGAAATGCCCGCTGCTGCCCATGAAGTCGAGGAAGCGCTGGCAGAGGGCGTAAAATTTAGGTTTTTAACGGCGCCCGTGGAAGTGCTCGCGAAGGGCGGCCTAGAGGACGGAGTCAAGGGACTTCGGTGCATTTCGATGCGCCTAGGCGAGCCCGACGCCTCCGGAAGGCCGAGGCCCATCCCGATCCCCGGATCGGAGTTCGAATTGGAGGCCGACACCGTAATAGCGGCCATTGGCCAGGTTCCCGAGATACCCCTGACGGAGTCGACCGAGGACGCTTCCCTGGTGATTACGCGTCGCGGCACGATACAGGTCGATCCGGATACGTACGAGACTCTCATCCCGGGCGTCTTCGCCGGCGGCGATGCGGTGACGGGTCCGGCCACCGTGGTGGAGGCCGTGGCGGCGGGAAAGGCGGCGGCGGAGTCCATCAGACGGTTCCTGGAAGGGATCGATTTGAGGGAAGGGCGTTCCTTCGACCGTCCGCGCGCTGTGGTCGGTGAGGTGCCAAAGGAAAAACCCAAAACCCCAAGGACGAAGATGCCTGTACTACCGGTCGAGGAGCGTCTCGGTACCTTCCAGGAGGTCGAGCGAGGATACGATGAGGAGGCTGCCCGCGCGGAGGCGAAGAGATGCCTGCAGTGCGGGGTGTGCTCCGAATGTCTGGAATGCGAGAGGGTATGTAAGGCCCGCGCGGTGGATCACGACATGGCGGAGGAGATACGGGAGATCGAGGTGGGTGCGGTGATACTCGCCCCCGGCTTCGAGCCCTTCGACCCGTCGTCTCTTCACCAGTACGGTTACGGACGTTACAAAGACGTAGTCACCAGCGTCGAATTCGAGCGGATATTGAGCGCATCGGGCCCTTACGAAGGGCACGTGAAAAGACCTTCGGACGGTACCACTCCCAAACGCATAGCGTTCATCCAGTGCGTGGGATCTCGCGACGAAAAGGAAGGAGCCGGCTACTGTTCTTCGGTTTGCTGCATGTACTCCATCAAAGAGGCGGTCATCGCCAAAGAACATGTGGGGCGGGACCTCGAAGTCACCGTATTCTATATGGACATGAGGGCTTACGGTAAGGACTTTGAGAAGTACTATGAACGCGCCAAAAACGAATACGGTGTCCGCTTTGTTAGGGCTAAGGCGTACGACGTAAAAGAAGTGAGCGGCGAGGACGGTTCCAAGGAGATATCGGTTTCTTTCGCCGCGGAGGACGGCTCCGTGTCCTCTCAACGCTTCGACATGGTGGTCCTCTCCGTGGGCATGAAGCCGAAGGCTATAGCGGCGGACCTTCTTACGAAAGCGGGTATCCGGGTGGATGAAAACGGTTTCAGGGTGCCTGTCGGACTGAGGGCTCCGGAGACGTCCATTCCAGGCATATTCGCTTCAGGCGCCTTTGCGAGCCCGAAAGATATTCCGGAGACGGTCATGGAGGCTTCGGCGTCGGCCGCCGCCGTGGGCGAAGTGCTGGCGCCCGCACGCTTCACAATGTATAAGCGGCGCGAGTACCCGCCGGAAAAGGACGTTCGGAATAAACGTCCGCGCATAGGGGTGTTCATTTGCCATTGCGGCATAAACATCGGCGGAGTGGTGAAGGTCGACGAGGTAGTGGAGTATGCCAAGAAACTCCGAAACGTGGTATACGCCGAGCATAACCTGTACACCTGCTCTCAAGACACCCAAGAGAGGATCAAGTCGATAATAGAGGAGTACGACTTAAACCGGGTGGTAGTAGCCTCTTGTTCGCCCAGGACTCACGAGCCCCTCTTCCAGCAGACCATCAGGGAAGCGGGACTAAACCCCTTCCTATTCGAAATGGCCAACATACGCGACCAGTGCTCCTGGGTTCACATGGGGTTGCCCGGTGATGCGACGGTCAAAGCCAAGGATCTGGTGAGAATGGCCGTGGCCAAGGCGAGGCTGCTCGAGCCGCTCTCCAAGACGCCCGTGGGAGTCACCCAGAAGGCGCTCGTTCTCGGAGGCGGAATTGCGGGGATGACGGCTGCACTGGGCCTGGCAGACCAAGGGTTCCCCGTATATCTGGTGGAACGCGAGAAGGAACTGGGCGGGAACCTGAGAAATCTCTCCGCCACCATTGAGGGGATTGATCCGCGGACGGTCCTTGACGAAACGGTGAAACGGGTCAATGCGCATCCCCTGATCACGGTCTTTACTGAGACCGAAGCCGTCAGGGTAGATGGATTCGTCGGCAATTTCAAGAGCACCTTGAGGCGAAACTCGGGCGAAGGCGGCTACGAAGAGATCTCCGTCGACCATGGGGCGGTCATTGTGGCCACCGGCGCAAAGGAGTCAAGGCCTCTAGAGTACCTTTACGGACAAGATCCTCGGGTCGTGACTCAAATGGATCTCGAAAGGATGCTTAAGGACGACTCCTTGCGCTCTGTAAAGAATGTCGTGATGATTCAGTGCGTTGGGTCCAGGGAGCCCAAACGTCCGTACTGCAGTAGGGTCTGCTGCACGCAGGCGGTGAAGAATGCCCTTCGGATCAAGGCCCTGAATCCGAGTGCCAATATATGGGTGCTCTACCGGGATATGAGGACGTACGGGCTCTACGAAGAGGCTTACCGGCAGGCCAGGGAAAGCGGCGTGGTGTTCATCAGATATGATACGGACCGTAAACCCGAAGTGTTCAGGGCGGCGGATCCTGAAGGAAAAACCGAAGGAACCGGTGCCGGACGTCTTTGGGTCCGCGTGTATGAACCGTACTTGGGCTCGGATGTGGTAGTCGACGCGGATATGGTGGTCCTCGCCGCCGCAATAGAACCGCCTGCCGACTCCGACCGAGTGGCCCAAATGCTAAAAGTGCCTTTAAACGAAGACGGTTTCTTCCTTGAAGCCCACGTGAAGCTGAGACCGGTGGATTTCGCCACCGACGGGGTGTTCGTGGCCGGGTTGGCCCATGCCCCGAAGACGTCCAAGGAGAGCGTGACCCAAGCCTTGGCTGCGGTGGGAAGGGCCTTGACCGTGATTTCCAAAGACTCCATCGAAGCCGGCGGCCAGATATCCACCGTTTTGGAATCGCGATGCACGGGCTGTGGAACGTGTGAGGAAGTGTGCCAGTTCTCGGCCATAAAGGTGAACCCCGAAAAGAAGGTGGCGGTGGTGGAAGCGGCTTTGTGCAAAGGCTGTGGTGCTTGCGCGGCCACCTGCAGGTGTGGCGCCATCTCCGTGAAGGGTTTCACCGAAGAAGAGATCCTGGCGGAGGTGGAGGCGATAGCATGAGGGAAGAACTGAGTCCACGAGGGACGGAAGCTTGGCAGCCCAAAATAGTGGCGTTCCTCTGTCACTGGTGTAGCTATGCAGGGGCGGATCTAGCCGGGATCTCGAGGTTTCAATACCCACCGTCGATAAGGGTGATCAGGGTCCCGTGCTCGGGTGCCGTGAACCCATTTTATATCGTCAAAGCCCTCCAATGCGGTGCAGACGGTGTGCTCGTATCCGGGTGTCATCCGGGAGACTGCCATTACCTTGCGGGGAATTACCTGGCACGGAGGAAGTTTGCGTTGTTGAAAGGATTGTTGGAACACGTGGGGATCGAACCCGATCGGGTCCAGTTTTCATGGGTTTCGGCCGCCGAGGGTCAAAAATTCGCGGACGTGGTGAAGATGGTCACCGATAGGGTCCGAAGCCTTGGCCCCGCCGAAAAACTCGTAAAAAGGGGGCGAGGACGGTGAGTGCACAGTCGCCATCCGCCCTCACCAAGACGTTGAGGGAGTTTTGCGCGGGCCTGCTTGACGAGGGCAGAGTCGACGTGGTCGTGGGTTTCGGGCGCGGAACCCTCCCCCTCAGGTCGACGCCCGTCTTCGCGAGAAACCCGGATGACGCGTCACGGCTCATCTTTGACGCAACGTGTGAGAACAACCTATCGGTATTCGTTCCGAAACTGAAGGATAAGAGAATCGCAGTGGTCGCAAAGGGCTGTGACTCGAGATGGCTCAACCAGTACATTCTGGAGCGTCAGACGGAAGGGGAGAGACTCTACGTCATCGGGGTTCGGTGCCAGGGTGTCATCGACAGGAAAAAACTTGACGCGTACCTGGGGTCACGTAGGCTTCTCGAAGGAAGGTTGGAAGAGATCCGTGGGCAGGGAGAGTGCGGGGAGGGTCTTGAAGGCGAAGGGGCCGGAGGGACCGGAGGAGTCGAAGGAGCCGGAGGAGTCAAAGGAGCCGAAGGAGTCGAAGGAGCACGGCCGGGACCCGGCGTATCCGTTTCGGACGGACACATCAAATGGCACCTCGAAGGAAACGACGCGGAAGGCCGTCCGTGGGCCGCATCTTTAGACTTCGAAGACCTTCTCTCGGACTCTTGTAAGGTATGCGTGAAGAAAGGGCCGGTTTATGCGGACGTGGTAATCGGAGAAAACGGGGAGACGGTAAAGGGAAACGGGGAGACGGCAAAGGGACCCGAAAGGGAGCCATCTTTTGACGACGTCAAGGAGGTGGAAGGGGCATCCATCGAGGAGCGCTGGAAGGCTTTCCGATCCGAGGTCTCCAAGTGTATTCGTTGCTATGCATGTAGGCAGGCCTGCCCGGGGTGCTACTGCAAGGAGTGCTTCGTGGATAGATCCGCGCCGCGCTGGATCGGCGGCTCGGACGACGAGACGGACACCATGGTGTTCCACCTGATGAGGGCCATGCACCTGGCAGGAAGATGCGTTGACTGCGGGGCATGCGTCCGCGCCTGTCCCATGGGGGTCGACCTTGGGCTCCTCAACAGGAAACTCCAAAAAGACGGGTGGGTCCTCTTCCATCACATTGCGGGATTCGAGAGGGAAGGAAAGCCGCTGTTCGGCACTTTCCTACCGGATGATCCCAACGACTTCATCCTGTGAACGACTTTATTCTGTGACAGGAGCTGTTGTTCATGGCTGCTCTGAAGATCACAAAAATGGCCCTAAACTCGGTGTTGGCTCTGATGAGTGAGCGATGGGACGTTTTCGTTCCGAGCCCTTCGCCTGCTCCCGGCGGCCCGTCGGGGTTCCGTTTGTTTGAGCCGAGACCAATGCCTGCCCCCGGGAAACCCGGCCCGTCGGAACGCGATTCCTCCGTGAACCGACAAACATGCGATGAAGATACGCTTTGGAACGGCACGGGGCAAGGGGGGCAGAAGGGGCGAGATAGGGAGAATCACTTACCGGAGGAGCGCTTGCCTCAGTTCCTCCGCCGCGTCCTGACCGTCAAGCCCCTCAAAGAGCTCTTCTTTCCGAGGTCCGAGCCCATACTGGGGTATTGTGTGGACGGGGCCTTTGGGGGCAATGGTGACGGGACAGGTGTTTCGGTATTCATGCCCGAAGGCGTTTTGCCCGGGAAACCGAGGGTGGTATTTGGGGCACGACCGTGTGATGCGGCAAGCCTCACCGTGTTAGACAGGGTATTCGCCGATGAAGCGTACCCGGATGACTTCTACATCTCCAGGCGAAAGAACACGATCATTGTGGGGTTGGGCTGCAATGTTCCCGCGCCGACGTGTTTCTGTCCTGCCACGGGGGGAGACCCGTTCGGCACCGCCGGGCTTGACGTCTTGGCCTACGACCTACCCGCTTTGGACGGTGACGGGTCTTCGCAGGGGCACTACCTCATGAAGGCCGTAACGCGTGAAGGGGAGGCGCTCTTGGGTTTTCTGTCCGAGGCTCATCTGGGCGAAGGGCCTTCGGAATCAGACGAAAGGGCATGCATGGCGCTCGAGGAACGTGCACGAAAGGCCATCGCCGCCGGACTTCCCGCTGATACCCAAAGCCTCGGCCGGGTGCTCGGGGGAATTTTCAATCATCCTTACTGGGCGACTCTACATGAAAAATGCCTCGGGTGCGCTGCCTGCACTTACTTGTGCCCCACATGTCACTGTTTTGACATATCCGAGGAACCCGACCCCGGTGCATCACGCTCCGGCGGGGAATCTCCAAAGGGAGGACCCGAAAGACCGCGTTTGACCGGAGTTCGGGTGAGAAACTGGGATTCGTGTATGTTCCCCATTTTCACCTTGCATACTTCCGGCCATAATCCGAGGCCCACCGGCCTTGAGAGGGTGCGCCAGCGGGTGATGCACAAGTTCTATTATTTCCCGGAGAACTTCGGCGCCGTCGCCTGCGTGGGTTGCGGCAGGTGCGTCAAGTACTGCCCCGTCAACCTCGACATCCGTGAGGTCATCTCGCACATAGCAGCTTTGGGGGGGACCGGCGTTGCGGAATCCATATCTGCCTGATATTGCGCGGATAGAGAAAATCATCCAGGAGACCGCCGCGAACGACGTCAAGACGTTCCGGGTGACCTTCGTCGACGATGAGGTGCGGGAACGTTTTTCGTATAGGCCCGGCCAGTTCAGCGAGATTTCCGTATTCGGCGTGGGGGAAGCCCCGATTTCCATTACTTCTTCTCCCACCCAGAAAGGTTACCTCGAATTCAGCGTCAAGAAAATGGGCGTTCTCACTACAGCCCTTCACCATTCGGCCGAAGGGGATCTGATAGGGATAAGAGGGCCGTACGGTAACTGGTTCCCCGTTGAGTCCATGGAGGGGAAGAATCTCGTTTTCATCGGCGGCGGCATCGGCCTGGCTCCCTTGAGGTCCCTCATCAACTACGTGCTGGACGATGAAAACCGGGGGCGCTTCAACGACGTCACCATCATATACGGCGCCCGCAGTCCGGGCGATCTGGTGTTCAAGTGGGAGCTCGAGAAATGGGAAAAGCGCCGGGACATCGACTTTTACCTCACGGTCGACAAGGGGGACGCCGGGTGGTCGGGCAGGGAAGGTTTCGTACCCACCGTCCTCATGGAGGTCTCGCCGTCACCTGAGAACGCGGTCACCATCACCTGCGGCCCGCCGATAATGATCAAGTTCGTGATACAAAACCTTCTCAAACTCGGGTTTACCCCCGCTCAAATCGTCACGACCCTCGAGATGAGGATGAAGTGCGGGGTTGGGAAATGCGGACGCTGCAATATCGGTTCCAAGTATGTGTGTAAAGACGGTCCCGTATTCACGTACGAGGAGCTCCAGAGAATGCCGCAAGAGTATTGAGGTAGATGAGGTAGATGAGGTAGATAATGAAAGATTCTGACGCTACGCACCCGAAGGAGGGTGGCTTCCGTGATCGTTGCCTCTCGGAAACCGATGAAAGAGATAGTGAGTTTCTTGGAGGGTACGTCGGACCTCCTCATCGCCGGCTGCTCTGAGTGCGTGACGGTGTGCCAAGCAGGGGGCGAAAAGGAGGTTTTGGTCTTAGCGGCCGAATTGGACATGTACTTCCGCGACAGGGGAAGAAAGGTGGACATCGTTACGGCCGTCTGTAACAGGCAATGCGACCCTGAATTCGTGGAGGAGATCTCAAGCCTCGCCGCGAGGGTCGATACCATCCTTTCCATGGCTTGCGGTGTGGGTGTTCAGTTTTTGGCCGAGCGCTACAGGGACAAATGGGTGGTGCCCGCCCTGAACACCACTTTTGGCGGGGGTGCTACTCGGCCCGGTGTATGGGAGGAGCGCTGCGGCATGTGCGGGGATTGTGTCTTGCACCTCACGGGGGGAATTTGCCCCGTGATCCGTTGCTCCAAGAGCCTCCTCAACGGTCCGTGCGGAGGTTCCCAAGACGGCAAGTGCGAAGTCTCCAAGGACATCGATTGCGCATGGCAGCTCATATACGACCGGCTGAAGGAGATCGGGAAGCTCGATCTGATATACCGCGTTTTGCCCCCGAAAGATTGGTCCAAGTCTAGAGACGGGGGTCCGAGGAAGGTCGTCAGGGAGGATGCGACGGTATGAGCGAAGAGAACGGGAACCGTAGCGGACTGAAGACCGACAGCCGCATAGAAAAGCTCCTTTCGCAGGGCCATTTCGTCGTCACGGCGGAAATAGGCCCACCGAAAAGCGCCTCGCCCAAGGGCATCATCAAGAACGCCACGTTGCTAAAAGACGCAGTGGACGGGATGAATCTCACCGATAACCAGACCGCCATAGTGAGGCTTTCGAGCATCGCGGCCGCCGTCCACGTGATGTCGGCTGGCGGAGAGCCCATCATTCAGATGACGTGCCGGGACAGGAACAGGATCGCCCTGCAGAGCGACCTTCTCGGAGCCGCGAGCCTGGGAATAAAGAACGTGTTGTGCTTAAGCGGCGACCACCAATCCTTCGGTAACCACGTGACCGCGAAGAACGTCTACGATATCGATTCCATTCAGCTGGTTTCCATGGTCAAAACCATGCGCGATGAAAAGAAGTTCCTCTGCGGTGAAGAGATGAAGGTAGAGCCGAGAATGTTCATCGGGGCCGCAGCGAATCCCTTTGCGGACCCCTTCGAATTCCGTGTTGTGAGACTGGCCAAGAAAGTGGCCGCCGGCGCGGACTTCATTCAGACCCAGGCGATATTCGACATAGAGCGGTTTAAGCGATGGATGGCCATGGTAAGGGATCAGGGTCTTCATGAGAAAGTGGCCATATTGGGCGGAGTCTTACCCGCCAAGTCTTTCGGCGCCATGAAGTACATGAAAGACGTTCCGGGAATGAGCATTCCCGAGGACCTCCTGAAGCGCATGAAGGGCACCCCCAAGGAGAAACAGCCTGAGGAGGGTATCAAGATCTGCGCGGAACTCATTCAAATGATACGAGAGGTACCGGGGGTTAGGGGCGTCCACATAATGGCGGTCATGTGGGAGGAAACCGTCCCCGAGATCGTGAAGATGGCGGGGCTCCTTCCTCGGCCGTCTGTGGCGTAACCGTATGGTCTTCGTCCCCGGTCATCTTCATAGAGGTAGTTTTCGTACGAGGAGGATATCTTCGGGAATTCGGAGAATAAAGAAACATCTCTGAAACGTCTCTTTTTGATAATCTGATAAAGTGTGTTTTGGCTGAAGGATCAAGACATCTTCCATCTTAGGTTTGGCTATTCGAGGTTCGGCCGACCGAGGTTTGGCTGAACCGGAAAATGCCGAGAAAATGGGGGGTATCCAGAAGACGAAAGCTTCTCCCGACGATACAGGCCTTAATACCATTTTTCTCACCGGATATGCGAGATTGCCCGCGGGGATTACCGCCAGCGAGCTCTATAGGGTGGTGGGAATCGGTATCGAAGTGGATGCCGTCACCAGCGAAATCGTGTCCGCGGACTGTACGTTGGCCACCGAGGTAGGACGGAATTTCTTCAGTCGTCTGGTGGTCGGTAAGAGGTTAGACGAGGAGTTCGACAAAATCGTAGAGGAAATCGAACGGCGGTATCAGGGAAACGCGCAGAAGGCACTTATCACGGCATTGCGGATTTCAAGGGAAAAGTACAAGGCATACAAGGAGGCCAAGGCGTAGCCTGCGAAAACCCATAAACGGGGATCGCCAAATCCAGTTCAGATGGCTTGCGGCATTACTTATGAACGGACGAAAGCACCCTCCGTTCGGAAGCTGCAGACCAAAAGAACCGGGGGCCTTCGTACTTACGGTGGCCGGGGGAAAACCTGGGCTGCAGAGTAAGTAGGAACCGGCTTATCCCATATTTTCACGGGAGGCCGGCTTTCTGCTCTAATGGGAAAGGGGGAAACGATGATGCGGGAGATCGACGTAGCGGAGGTTCGGGATGCGGTTGAGGGGCTTTGTATAAGCGCATGTTATGACCTGCCACAAGACGTGATGGAGGCGTTGAAGAAAGCGGCCGAAAAGGAGATTTCCGACGTCGGGAGGGACACCATCAACCTCATCATAGAGAACGCGGAGACTGCGGCCAGGGAACGGATGCCGATCTGCCAAGATACGGGTGTGACCATCGTATTCCTCGAGCTCGGTCAGGATGTAAGGTTGGTAGGGGGAGACCTCTACGAAGCCGTAAACGAGGGGGTCAGACGGGGGTATACCAACGGCTACCTCAGGAAGTCCGTCGTGGATGACCCTTTCTTGAGAAGGAATACGAAGGATAACACCCCCGCCGTCATATACACGGATATCGTGCCTGGGGACAAATTGAGAATCATCGTGGTGCCCAAGGGGACCGGCAGCGAGAACATGAGCGCCCTCAAGATGATGACTCCGGCCCAGGGTATGGAGGGCGTGAAGAAATTCGTGGTGGAGACCGTCGACAAGGCGGGTTCGAACCCATGTCCCCCCATAATCGTCGGTGTAGGCATCGGAGGGATGATGGACAAGGCTGCCCAAATAGCCAAGAAAGCCCTTCTTAGGCCCGTCGGGCAACCGAACCCTCTTCCCCACATAGCGAAATTGGAGTCGGAAATCCTCGAAGAGATTAACAAGACCGGTATAGGTCCCCAAGGCTTGGGCGGGTGCGTCACGGCTTTAGCCGTTCATATAGAGACATATCCGACCCACATAGGTGCACTCCCGGTGGCCGTGAACATTCAGTGCCACGCCGCTCGGCATGCTGAAAAGACCCTATAGGGGGAGGTTTTGAACATGCGACGATTGAGAACCCCGCTTTCCGAAGAAGTGGTGCGCGAACTCGAAATGGGGGAGCAGGTCTTACTTTCGGGTGTGATTTACACTGCCAGGGACGCCGCCCACAAGCGCATGGTGGAAGCCATGGACAAGGGGGAGGCGCTCCCCATCGACCTCGAGGGGCAGGTCATTTACTATGTGGGACCGTGTCCACCTAAACCCGGTCAGCCCATAGGTTCCGCGGGTCCCACCACCAGCGGCCGGATGGACTCCTATACTCCCCGGGTCATCGAAAAGGGTCTGCGCGGTATGATCGGCAAGGGGTTGCGTTCGCCGGAAGTAATAGAGGCTATGAAGAAATACGGTGCAGTGTACTTCCTTGCCATTGGCGGGGCCGGTGCGCTCCTCGCCAAACGGGTAAAGGCGGCCGAGGTCGTGGCGTATCCCGATCTCGGGCCGGAGGCCATTTATCGCCTCGAGGTGGAGGATTTCCCCGTTACCGTAGGTGTGGATACGAGGGGCAGGGACATTTACGAAGAGGGGAAACGGAAATACCGGAAGTGTTGAAAAGTATAGGGACCCACCCCGGAGGAAGGGAGCGGTAAAGCGTTGCTTCTTTCGTCAAAAGATGTGTGGTCGGAATTGAGGGCTAAAGTAGAAGACATCAGCGGGACGAAGCTTTCGTCCTGCTATCAATGTGGAAAGTGTTCCGCCGGATGTCCTATGGCGGATCTCATGGACATACCTCCCCATAAGGTGATCAGGTACTTACAGATCGGCCTGGGGGAGAAAGTCCTTCGCTCGAATACCATGTGGTTCTGTGCCGCCTGTTTTACCTGCGAATCCCGCTGCCCCAAGTCGGTGGATCTCTCGCGGGTTATGGAGGCCCTCAGGGCCGTTATTCTGAGAGAGGGAAAGTCCTTCGTGGATCCGTGCTCCCTCCCCGTCGAGGTTCTCGGCGGCGCGCCGCAACAGGGGCTGGTAAGCGGTTTCAGGAAGTACACAGGGTAGAAATCTCGAATCGGGATGAAGCCGTGCGCCGGAGTGTCAATCGGAAGCCTTTCGCGGCAGGGATCTCCGGACGATGGTTAAGCGTGGAGGAAAGACGAAGGAGGATCCCGGTCTTATGGGCAGTTACGGGTACGCCCTTAGGTTTGGGTCGATTAGCTTGCATGTGTATCCGCTTTGAACGATGTGAAAGGTGTGAAGTGCTGTATGAGATACTGTTACTTTCCGGGATGCACCCTGCACCAACAGGCCAAGAACCTGGAAAGTGGAGCGATGGAGGCGGCCTCGCGGCTCGGG
>DUSP01000203.1 GCA_012842575.1 Clostridia bacterium | reverse complement strand
GGGGGGGGGGGGGAAATCGCTTTTCCTGTTGGTTCTACCCGAACAACAGCGCCGATGACTTGGGTTAGACCGAGACGGGGTTCGCTGGGTTCGGAATGGATTGAGGCGGGTTAGATTGGGTTGAATTTGAGGGCGAGTCCGGATTTGCTTGTCGGAGACTTCGGCTGTGGAGGTATGCTAACCGATGGGACGAATAAAAGCCTTAAACTGTGCCGGATGCGGAGTGTTCTCTTGCGATCAGGGGCTACGAGAAAAAGGCCCGGAGTGGTGCCCCATGCACTCTCAAGAAGAAGTCTATGTTGAGGCCTTCAAAGAGTATCAAAAGCCGGATATACAGACATTGGCCCTCAGTGCAGCGAAGACCGAGGCGGCCGGCTACTGCAAATGGACGCGGGTGGAGGAGGTTATGGAGTTTAGTAAGCGCGCCGCCTTTAGGCGCCTGGGAATAGCCTTTTGCATCGGATTACGGAACGAGGCGCGTACGTGCAAAAGAATATTCGAGGCCAACGGGTTTGAGGTGTTCTCCGTCGTATGTAAGACGGGAGGAAGGGATAAGGGAGAGTGGGGACTGAGTGACGAGGATAAAATCGAAAAAGGGAGGGAGTTCGAGGCGGCCTGCAACCCGGTGGCCCAGGCACTGCTTTTGAATGAAGCCCGTACGGATTTGAACGTGTTGGTCGGCTTGTGCGTGGGTCATGACAGTCTATTCATAAAGTATTCCGAAGCGCCCGTGACCGTGTTGATAGCGAAAGACAGGGTACTGGCGCATAACCCGGTTGGAGCACTTTACTGTGCACGCAGTTATTATGAGAATAAGCTCATCCCGAGCGACAAGAGAAGATAGGATCCACGTAGCCGTTACGGCTTACCTTCAACCTGCGAGGGAGTGGGATCCTGAAGCTCAAAACCGGAAGAAGAACTCTCGGTCGCATATGTCCGAGCCTGTACCCTTCAGGCCGTAAACGAAAGGCCGACGCCGGTTTACTCGGAGCCAATCCAGGTGACGGCGATTCCCGGCGCCGCGGCGGCAGTTCTTATCTCGGGGTCGCCGGTCACCAGCGGCGCGTTCGCCTCGGCCGCCAGCGCCAGGGTATTTGGTTTGCGGATCCGCTCCCGACGGCAGGCCTGTCCACGTCGGGATGGGGTTTCTGCCTACGTGGTGGGCCAGAATCATGACCGTATACGTCCCGAGCCCGGAAAAATGGGAGCAGGACTGGAAAACGAGAAAAAGGAGTGATGGGCGTGAGCCATGAATTCGGAGACTGTTCTTTCTGCGGGGGAAAGGTCACCGAGAAGCTGGTCCGGGTCGATTACCGTGTGGGAGAAAAGCTCGTTATCGTAGAACGGGTCCCGGCCGGCGTGTGCGGGCAGTGCGGGGAACAGTATTTCACCGCCCGGGTAGCGAAGACCATTGAGGAACTTGCCCGGAGCGCGGTTCCTTCTCGGAGGACGATCGCCGTCCCCGTCAAGACCTTCCCGGCCGAGGCTTCGATGGCATAGGTCGCACCGTATTTGCCTGCGCTTCTCTCCATATGACTAAAGCGAGGGGATATCACACCGGAAATGCTGGTGCGGCCGCCTACCCGCTGCCCAGGAGGTAGCCAAAGAGCTCGTTCGAATAGCGCCGCAGCCTCTCGATCCGCTCGAGCCACGCCGGCGGAGCCCAGGCCCGGAGGTTTCCCAGGATGGCCTCCAGCGAAAGGACGTCGGCGAAGCCGTACTCGCGCATTACCGCTTTCCTGCCGCCGGAAGTGACGGCGCCCCAGACGAGAACGGCCCCGTCGACTGCCAGAGGTTTTCCTACGACTGATACCTCGACAGCCTTCGGATCCTTGGCCGCCAGCAGGAGCTTCCTAAAGGCCTCTCCCGAATGGTGGCGCAGTTCGTCCCCGGTTTGGAGCCTCATGTATCTATAGCCCATGAACTCGATCTCGCACTTCAGTTCGGCCACGTACACCTTCCCGGTCTCCCGGCTGCGGAAGGTGAAGTCGAGCGTGTGCCAGCGCCGTTCTCCCGGCAGCCGGAGCGTTGGGCTTCCGAGGTCTTCATAAGGGGCCTGTGAGCACTCACACCAGTGGCGGACGACCTCCTCGTTGAAGATCCCGAAGAGCCGAGAAAGGAACTTGTCCCGATCCGGCTCCGAACTGTGAAAGAACTCTTCGAATCTCTCCGTTTTACGTTCCCCTGCGCGAATGGTCGCGTGCCCTTCCCTGGTATGAGCCGTTCCTTTTTCGTTTCTTAACATTGTGGACTTCAGTACATGAGCTTTTTACTTTTCGGGTCTCCAGACTTGCTACAGAGGTACGGTCTCAAAAAGGCACTTTGCTCTGAGAGATTCTTGGACGAACACGTGATGATTGACGACCGGGAACCGTCGGCGGAATCGTGTCTTCGCTCCCTTGCTATACAGAAAGTATATCATCAGCGTCGGGCGGCCGCAACGCAGCGGCTCCCGCGGACCCCTCGGTCGGCTCCCCGTTCGCGAGTGCCCCGAATGCGGAGCCGTTTTCTTTTTGGAGGTGTTTTCGTGAAAACCTGCTCCGACTGCCCCGAATATGGAACCCGTTGAGCCCATGCTTCGTCGATTCACGGTACGAGAGAGAACCGACCAAGAACGTGACAGAGTACGGTGAAAGGAGGAGGCAGTGTGCGCGTTACGCTCGCGTTCGACTCACGAGCGAGGACGCCGCCAAGATCCTATGAGTGTGAGAATTAACCGAGTATCCCGGTTCGTTTATCTCATTTTCCTTTCTCTGGCGGTTTGCATGATACTTCCGGCCGGCTGTGCGGGCCGGGATACCTCCCATGCCCGTGAACCCGTCCATGAAGAGGCGCCTCCAACTCCGGCCGACCCGACAAAGAAGACATCGCTCATACCCTCGGTATTCCCTTCGGTCGGGGTCTTTGACGGCATCCACATCGTGGACGGCACTGTGGAACTCAAGGCGGATGCCCCGGACGCTGAAGAGGTGGAATTCCGTTTTCGACCACGGGACACCGAAGACGGTGCAGACGGGTTTACCGTGATAGGTATCGACAGGGAGGAAAGCGACGGTTGGGCGATCCGATGGAACTTGCCCGAGGCGGGGACCGCGTACGAAGTCAGCGTAAGGGCTATACGCAAGGACGGTCTCATGACGGAGGGAGCCCTGACGGTTCTTTGGCCCTCTGCGGATGAAGGGTTCAAGCTCATGTCCGAGGGTTATACTTCGAAGAAGATCAGCGGACTTCCCGAATACTTTCTTCCCACGGGCTGGATCGACGAAGACCACTTGATGGGACTCACCGGAACGAACCCGATCCGGTATAACGTAGGCGACGGGAGCTGGAGGCCCCTCGGGTTCAGGGCATGGCATGCGGAGCTTTCACCGAACGGAACGCAGGTGGCCTTTCTTAACGACTCCGGAATCGGCGTGGCGAAATCGGACGGTACTGAAACCCGCCTTCTAACCAAGCCCGAGGTCACGGGCGAAGGAGACGGCAACCTGGGGGGCTTCCTCTGGTCGCCTGACGGAAAGAGGCTCCTCGTTTGGATCCAGCACGAGTGGAACGCGGAATACAGTATCCTCGACCTCGACTCCGGTAAGGTGACCCCACTCAAGACGCGACTGGACGGCTACTTCCTGACGGCTCCTGCCGCCTGGCCGAAGCCGGATCGGATATTATTTACCACCCGCGCCAACCGCACGAAGGACGGAAGACAGGAGTATACTCAGGGTTACAGGCAAGACATCGCTCTACTTGATCTTAAGTCCGGAGAATTCTGCCTCGTCACCGACGCCGTCGACGGCGAATTCTACTCCATTTCGGGGTATGCGGATGGGCAGGCACTGGTAGAGAAGTGGTTTCTCGAACCCGACGAATACTCGCATCAGGAGAAGCGGAAATTCTATCTTGCCGAGGTCTCCGAGTCGGAAGGGCATCTCGCGGGGCGTCTTGACATGAAAGGAATCGACTTGCCTCATGCGGGTGCCGCGTACCTGGTCGGAAGGGACCACATTCTGTTCCTGACCACCGCTCTTACGCCTCCGCCGGGGTCGTTTTCGCCCGTGCGCGCGGTGTACGAGGTGAAGGACGGCGCCATCACCCCGTTTGGGTTCCTGACCATAGGGGACCACTTTACGGGGTTTTTCCCTTCTCCCCACAAAACTATGATTCTTCTTGGGCTTTCACGCACAGTTCAAGACGGATACGGGGGCATGATGACGTCGTACGAGACGTATCTTTTGGCCAAAAAGCCGTGAAGGGTCGGATGGAATGCTACGGGCGGCCCTCACGGCGGGGTCGTTCGGTTGTCCGTTATCCTAGTATTGCTGATCCTCGCATTATCTTTAGGAGCCTGCGGTTGTTCCCAACAGGAGGAAAACGAGCCTCCCGTCGATACCGCCAGACCTGCTGAAGATGAGGATGAACCCTCCGTGAGCGTTCCGGAGCCCGATCTAGGCGAAGCTACCCAGGACCATATCTTCGACGCAAGAAAAACGTATTCCTTATCATCGTCATCGTAGGGATCCTTCTTCCAGGGTGCGCCGGCAGGGTGTCGGAAACGACCCCTTCCGAGTTCGCAGAGGCCGCCACCGCCATATACCTGGATTGGATGTAGAGCGACGGAAGTTACGTCCGGGTTGCGGAGGTGCGAGACCGGCGGACTCAATAAGAGATGTGTTCCCTGCTCCGTGTGGTTTTTACTTCCTAATAACACCTTCGGAGAGGAACCATCTCGTTCCTTCTTAAAAAGGGGGTGACCCGGTTAAATTTTAGTCAGACCGAAGGGAGCCCGTGTATCCCCTCAATGAATTGAGGGGGATTACTGCCCCCTCGCGCTCCCCCAATGTTCTAAAGGTCGAACGGAAAATCATAATACCCCGTTCCCCTCCTCCTTGCTTTCTCTTTCAGTGCGTCTTTCGAGTAGTATCCTGATAGCCTTGAGCTCCTCCAGAATGGATTGGGCGATAGCCTT
>DUSP01000116.1 GCA_012842575.1 Clostridia bacterium | reverse complement strand
CGCCTCACCGCAGTAGGCAGGTTCATCTCCGGTAGGAGGCGCCGAATTTCTTCCTTATCGAGTTTCGCGACATCCTCGGCCCTTCCGTAGGTAAGGACCTGCTCGTAATAGCGCTTCCTTTGGTCCGCGTCGTCTAGGTCAACGTCGCGACCATGAAACCAGACGATGTGCCTAGGGGGTTTGACTTTAATTATAACCGCCTCCCTCCTCGTATCTCACTGAAACAGCTTAAGGTCATTGTACCATGTCTGGAGGGTGAAGCGATATCGGGTATTTATGCTCCATACCAGGGAAAAGCCTCTTGCTAACGTTATACAGGGCGCGCTGTATGCCTTGCTGTTCTCAAGACAGGAGAGCACCTTTCCATACGCTGGACACCAAGAGCTTTGACCGATTTCGTATGGAAATTTTGGGTCAATCATAACCATTCATCAAGGAATTGCCCATCATTGACAATCCGTTCCGAATATGAAGGTTGGTATACACGTTTTCCAACACAAAGGAAAAGTTGGACTGCCTGCAGAAAAGTAGTCTGCAAAGCGTTCGAAGACCGGGGAAGAGATCACTTTGGTCACCGGCCCTCCATCCTGTAATATTATGGAGGCATGATCCATATAAACGTTGGGCAGGACAGTCAAATGAGGTGGATGCCAGATGGCCCGCTCAGACTTACTGGTATCGCTAGTGGAAGCTGCAACAGAAGGAGACCAGAGCCTATTAAGGAAAACTGTTGAAGCGATTATATCCGAGGAACGGGCTAAACAGCACGTAGTCCTTGCTGAGAGGCTACGGCAAGCCCTTGATAGGCACCCCAACCCTCCCCGTACACCGCTTTTGCCTTTATCTAACGAAGACCACCATCACAGTCTCTTCTACGAATTGGTTCCCCGTCGCTCGCTCGCAGAGCTTATCCTTCCGGAGAACGTAAGCCGCGTTTGCCTTGAGATCATAGAGGAACAGAGACGTGCTGACCTGCTCCGGTCGTATAACCTGGAACCACGTCACAGAATCTTGCTGGCAGGTCCTCCCGGGAATGGAAAGACGTCGCTAGCCGAAGCTATCGCAGAAGGCCTATCAGTTCCGCTCATTACCGTGTCTTACGAGGGTGTAATAGCCAGTTACTTAGGTGAGACGGCCCAACGACTCAAACGCCTCTTTGATTACGTGCGCACTCGCCAGTGTGTGCTATTCTTCGACGAGTTTGATGTGGTAGGCAAGGAACGAGGTGACCCCCACGATTCCGGGGAGATCAAGCGGTTGGTAAGCTCACTCCTTCTTCAGGTGGACGGCCTCCCCAGTTACGTAGTCACGATTGCTGCGACCAATCACCCCGAACTGCTGGACAGGGCGGTATGGCGGCGGTTTCAAGTGCGGCTGTACTTGCCTCCTCCTGGTGTACGGGAGCTAGAGAAGTTCTTCGCTAGGTTTCAAGGGAGACTAGGCGTTCCATTAGGGTACACTCCCCACGCTCTCGCCCAAAGAATCCGTGGACTGAGTTATGCGGAAGCCGAGGACTTCTGCTCTGATATACACCGCAGATACATACTGAGCCTGCCAAACACCGATCTTGGGCAAATCGTCTCAGAAAGACTTGAGCAGTGGAAAAAGAGGTACCATCCGTCACAATCCTCCAAGGGAGGCCGGAGCAATGCCCGAAACGACGAGACCCCTGCTGATACTCCCTCACAAAGAGGTAGCGAACAGAGATAAGAGAGAGCGAAAAACATCCTCTCTTCATTATCCCACCTTCGAAAGACAACGAGAGCGCTTAACACCCCAATTCCAGCGACTACAGCAAGCAATTGAAGCAAGGAGAGCTGAGCTGACCCGAACCCTCGTAAGCACTGTGCCGGAACAAGTCCTCGTACTGGAAATCGCCGGGTCGCTTAATCAGTTCTTCGAAGCGGTTAAGAAGGTTCCCGAGCTCGAATGGTTATTGGAGCAGCAACTCGATGAGATAGAAGCAGATGATGACTTCTACTTTGTGAACAAGCAGGGTAAACGAGAAGACAAGCCCATACCTCGTACAGTATTCCTCGTTATGAGTAGCCATACCGCGGTTGAGCAGGTTATCTCTTTGTGGAATACATTCAATGACCCCGAAAGACCGTTCCCAAAGGGGCTTGCTCCCTGGAAGTACCTTTTTCAACAGCTTCGCAAAATCCGGTTCTGGGATGTGGAAGATCGGCTCGCTGAAACTGGGATTCTGGATGAGTGGCAGGAACGCCTGGCAGAAGGAGTTGAGACCGTTCGATTTGAGATTGAGCTGTGGTTCCGTGAAGATCAGGCCCTGAGAGCAGCTTCGGAGGCTGAGATCAAGAAACTCTTAATTGATTGTGGCGGCTCGTCAGTCAGTACAGCTATGATTCCCGAGATCCGCTACCATGCAATTCTAGCCCAGGCCCCCATTACCGAAGTATCAACTATAATAAATAACCAGAGAACAAGACTGGTTAAATGCGACCGCATCATGTTTTTCCGACCGTTGGCCCAGACCTCTGTAGTACCGCTTGTGGAGACCCCTACTGAGATTGTATCTGCCCCAAAAGACACCCCGCCAGCCGGCACACTTCCTACAGTGGCACTCCTTGACGGATACCCAATGCAGAACCATGACTTGCTTGCCGGAAGACTCATTGTCGACGATCCCGACGGGTGGGAGCACACCTACCGGGCAGGAGAACGATGTCACGGCACCAGCATGGCGTCGTTGATCATTCACGGAGAGCTGGGGAAAGGTGAGAAACCATTAGGCAGACCGATATACGTTCGCCCTATACTGAGACCCGACCCGGAGGACTTCGTCTCGTATCCCCGTGAAGAATGTATTCCTCGTGACTGTCTTCCGGTTGACCTCATTCACAGAGCGGTAAAACGTATTCTCGACGGCGATGGGACCGCTCCTGCTTCAGCACCCAGTGTATGTTTCATCAATCTCTCAGTAGGAGACCGAAACCGTCCCTTCCACCGCTCGGTTTCACCATGGGCACGACTTCTAGATTGGCTGTCTGAGAAGTACGGCATCTTGTTCCTTGTAAGCGCTGGCAACCATCCTGAACCAATCGCCCTCGAGGTTGACTGTAAAGATTATAACGGCTTATTTCCTGATGACCTTGAGACGCAAGTCCTTAGAAGCATCGCAGGCAATATCAGAAGTCGTAGGATCCTGTCACCAGGTGAGGCAATAAACCCTCTGACTATAGGTGCTTTCCATTCCGATACATCAGACGGGACTCCTTCGGGCAACATCGTTGATCCCTTCGTGACACCAGACCTGCCCAGCCCTGTTAGCGGCCTTGGATTGGGGTACAACAGGTCCATCAAACCAGATGTATTGTTTCCGGGAGGAAGGCAAACATATCGTAAACGACTCTCTCTAAGTGGTCCGGCAGTTCTTGAGACCGTAAGAGCGACGAGTCGTCCCCCAGGACTAAAGGTGGCTGCGCCTGGTCCCAATCCTGGCCAGACATCGTATACATGTTACACGCGGGGGACCAGCAACTCAGCAGCCCTAGCCACCCGCACTGCAGCGCTTCTTTATGACAATCTGCTTGATCTCGTCTCTTTGTATGGTGAAGATGACCTCCCCGGGGATCTCCTGCCGGTTCTAGTAAAGGCTTTGATTGTGCATGGTAGCAGCATACCTGAGTTGGGATACCGCCTTTTTCAAAGTGTTCTCATGGACAGCCATAACAAGATCAAGTTCCGGGAATATGTATCCAGGTTCTACGGTTATGGAATTGTGGACTCAAGTCGTCTCTTTGAGTGCACACAGCAACGGGTCACCCTAATTGGATGCAACTCAATCAAGGCAGATGAGGGACATGTTTACAGTGTTCCTCTGCCTCCTTGCCTAAGCGGATCGAAAGTGTCTCGACGCCTCATTATAACTCTTGCTTGGTTTAGCCCGATAAATCCAGCAAACCTGAGGTACAGGGTGGCGTCTCTTTGGTTTGACCCTCCCAGGGAACAGTTTGGGGTTGAACGGCAAGGGGCCGACCACAATGCAATGAGGCGAGGAACGGTTCAACATGACATCCTCGAAGGTTCCTCGGCTCTGGCCTATGTTGACGGGACCGCAATGGAGATCAAGGTCAACTGCCGAGAGGATGGGGGTACGCTGAGAGGTGGAGCAGTTCGCTATGGCATCGTTGTGACCCTAGAAGTACCCGAATTCTTGAAGTTGCCGTTGTACGAAGAGGTTCGTGAACGCATCCGGCCCATGGTAAGAGTAACCATGTAAGACGCTATTATGGGTCTGAACCTTGGAAAAAGCATATAGAACAAGGGATTCCGAATCTCCTTGGTGAATGGCAATAATGGTAGACTGAACCATCCAAGGGGGAATTCCCCCGTGGCGTGGCTTTATAATCGGTTTAAATGAATGGGTCAAAAACTAGCGTTGTAACAGACGACGGCGGTACTGCAGAGCTATTCCGCGGATTCTTACTAAAAAGGGGAAATCAACGTCCCGTAATTCCGCGTATCGGCAGCCGGGTTTCGTCCCGGTGACGTTTCCCGCGACTGGTGGCACAAAAGGCGGATATTGGCGACTGTAGCACTCAACCTCAATGACCTGCGAGCTATCTCGGGCGGGAAGACTTGGTCACATGATCTTCCTTCTAAGTGAGATAAAGAAACCGCGCCTATTGGCGAACCCTGCGTGTTTGGTTCGTTTAGAAAGGAAGCGTGCCGATGGTTCCACTTAATGCTCCTGAACTAAAACGCATTGCAGGATTACTTCAGAAGTACGACCTAAAGTCTACTGTCACACAACTCGGCGGCCTGCTGACCGCTCCTGCCCTGCAGGCCAACACAATCCGTACAGAGACCCTTGTTCACCTGGCTGTGGCACACTGTCGCGGTTATCGCAAACCTAGCTTAGCCGAAATTGATCGATGGTTGAACAGATATCTCGGCAACACCTGGATTGCAGCACTCGAGGACCCTGTCGAAGATGTCTTCGTGACCAATGTCGAGACCGCTGAAGGAAATCGGCGGGTATTTGAAGGCATCTGGGAATCAAATGATTACTTCGTCCAGATAGTCCTCGAAACTCTGAACAGCCCCGGGGCTCCACCAGAGTGCCGGGACCTGTTGCTTTCCGCATTTGCATTGCTCAAACTAAGCGACTGCGTAGCTGAACGGGCTGGCCTTCGGAGATGGCACACCGAGCATTCGATCCCAAAAGATACGGTAAGACTGGTATTAGCAGCTCCGGTAGCAGACCGTGCGCGTTGGATTACTTTCACTGAAGCCGATCTCGATGCGCTGGGTATCAACCGTAAGGTACTGGACCCGTTCATCCTACGGGATGAAGACAAGGAGTCACTCGCGGAGGAATGGGTAGGGCACTCGTCCCTGGAGAGACGCCCTCTCGTCGACTCCGGCGACGAACTAGTTCTTGCATTGCCTCACGCGGTCAGTCCTGCAATCAGGCGATTTGTCGTATTTGAGTTAAAGCGGCTGGGCTACCTTCATGCGTTCGCAGACGCGCTCGCCAACCTCCAAGCGCGCCAAGTTGAGAGAGAAGGCCTCTTGGAGCTGAAGGGGGAAGCTGAGTCTTTCGAGCCGCCGAAACCAGACGGAAAGGTGCCTTCACTGCATACTTGGTTGCTGAAGTACGACGTCAACAAGTATCTCCATGTAGTCCTACTGCATGACAGGTTGGATTGGCTGGATACCCAGGGCCTTTCCAGTTTCATGGAGTATCCGGAGGAACTGAGGGCAGGTCTCGAGCAATATCTGAGCAAAGTTTCTAGTCATTGTCGGTCGTTACCAGACTTCGCTGAAGGAATGACGCTGCTGGTGATGGGCGGTCTCGGCCGCGGGTTTGTTCTGGAATTCAAGGACTGGCCGGAGGAATGGCGCTTGTCGGTTATTCGAATACCGGACCTCCTCATGCTAGCCAGAGAGCCCGATCGACCGATCACACGCTACCTGAAATGCATCAAGCAGAAGGAGTGGGCAGAGGAGAAAGGCGTCCGCTTCCACAACACTAATGGCGATTACAATTTCTATTGTTTCTGGCGTCACATGAACTACCAACTTGTACCGCGTGACCTGCCAGTTGATCAAGGCTCCGTACTTGTCATTGGCAACGACATGGTTCTGCCGGTCCGGGCTGAGGTGCGGAACCTGGCGGATTGCCATGTCCTCGAGACAGTAGATGGTGTCCACTTGCCTGTTATGCGGTTTGGTAGGGACGCGCACTTCAAATCCATGCAGGGTCGTCCAATTTACGTAAGCTTAAGTCATTTGCGCATGGGAATCCTGGCAGGTGCGGTAGAGACCCCGCGCGGCCCTAGTTGGCTTATAGTAGAGCCAAGGGAGGGTGGCAGGGAGAGCCGGGATCTCCTCTATGAGATGTGGTCAGGGTTCATTGGCTT
>DUSP01000021.1 GCA_012842575.1 Clostridia bacterium | reverse complement strand
CCTGCCCTACGAGATACGCGTCTGTGGCGTAAGTGGCCCCGAAACCTGCAGCCAGTGCGGTTTCTCGGACGAAACCGAATATCTTGCTGGCAATAGTAAGCGCCGCCACTATACCGGCGGCTTTGATCAGAGCGACTCTTGTGCTCATCGATGATCCTCCGCGGAAGCAGGGCTGACGCTTGCTTGAGCCATTGCGACGTCTGACGATTTCGTTCCGCCTAGTACTCAAACAATTGCTTTATCCGGATCCTCTTCTTCCCCGGTGAGCGATGCCTCTTGCAGTTCTCCGGTTACAACCTCAGGCATTTTTCTGTAGAGGTATGTAAGGTCGAGACACGCCAGCACATAAAATGGACCGCCTTGCAAACCCTATGCGGAGGTGACACCCCGTGAGGCACAGTCAGCTACTTCCTCCCCTTAGTCTTGATCGACTTCGTAATGCTAGCCTTCCTTTCGCAGGTTTAGACCCTTTTCGAAAGTTGAGCTTAGGTATCCATAAGCCCTAGCTCCCGCGCTTGATCGTATAAATAATCAACGGCCTTTACTGCATCCAGGGCCTCGTCAATTGAAACGTGGGGTTTGAGTTGATTAATGCGGTCAGCCCTGACTTCTATCGTGCGGTTAGCCTTACCTCCTATCGTGCGGTTAGTTTTAGCTTCTATCGGCAGGTTAGCTTCCTCAACAGTCACAAACAACGCAGTGCCTAAACGTTCTAATTCGGCTACTCCCTTGGTTGACAACCAGCGTGCCACAAACTCAATTTGACCTGTATAATTCCTGATGACGTTATCTGAAATTCTTCTTACGACATGAGCATTGCGACCCAAGGTCAGTGATGGGCCGTAGGATGCCCTTTTTATTTGAATCGATAACAGTCCATCGGCACGCATAGCAGTTAGCTCGTCGCGTAGCTCAAAAGAGAAGGGACCATGCTTATATAGTATAAAGTGAAATCCCATTGGTACGCCCAACATAGCTTGCAGGAAATAGGAGCATTTTTGAACATGGGTTTCTCCGCACCAGCTACCTGCACGTCCCATTTCCTCAATCAATGACAATATCACTCCCGTTCTGGTGAGTCTCTCCACACAAATTCCCTCCCTTCTTATCAAGGACACCCTTAAGAATGTCATCTCGATTATCGTCAAGCCATTTCTTCATCTCTGCTATTCTTTCCGGCACAGCAAGTACATAATCTACGGCTACAAGGGGTATGGTTCTAATCACTTCAGACACCGTAAGTGATGAAACCACTCTATTGTCATGGAACTTGACAGGAAAATCCAGCGCGGCTCCTTTCTCTCTATAGAAATCGTGTACAACTGACTTCACCCCAAATGTCCTCTTGGCGGCCTCGTATACTGCTTTCCCCGGTTCAGGAGTCAACTCCAGATCCTCTGGGTTCCGCTCGTACAATAGCTTGTAATGACGACGGCTAGCTATGCGCTGGGCTGGTTCGTACCCCCGGCAAGATGCATCTTGAGATGCCTCAAGAAGAGCCGCGATTATATGGCAATCATTGATTCCCGTTTGCTTTTCAATATCTACTGAGAAAATACCTCCATCCAACCATTCGCGAAGAAAATCTTTTAGGTGGATGTCGTATGCTCGCCGAACAGGGTGGAAATAGACTTGCGTATACATGAAATAGCGAGCAAGAAGAAGGGCTTCAGCTGACTGAAGACCTCCGAACTCGACACCAAGGGCGGGTTCCCTGGAATCCCCCACCCCAGCTCTGAGAATCCTCATAGTATCGATAAGGCGATAATGATCAAACCTGCCATAAGTCACTCCGGCATGATATGAGTCGCGCAGGAGGTAGTCCATTCTGTCAGCCCCAAAAGCGTCTCCGACGATGATCTCTGAAAGAATCGCCTCGCCATCCGTGAAAATTTCATTGGGAAGCTTCTTGGGCCCGACCGCTATCTTCTTGATATCTGCGGTTCGGAGAGGTGGAGTCATCGACTCCCAGATAGGTTCCATCTTAGTAATAATCTCTGCCGTAAGACGCTCATGAGACCATCCCTGTGGCAACAATTCTCCCTCGGCAGCATGGGAAAAAGGAAGATGTCCGATATCATGGCAAAGAGCGGCCATACGTAATACCCGTCGCCAATAATTGCGTTTATGGTCTATCGCAATTTCCGGAAGAAGATCTCTAATATCGTTACCGAGGTTGGCCTGATGCGTCACCACGTCAAAAATCCTCGTGGCTAATTCCATTGTACCTAGAGAATGTTCGAAGCGCCGGTGGGTTGCTCCCGGGTAAACCAAATAACCCATCGAGAGTTGATGAATGTATCGGAGTCTTTGGAGGTAACAGGAATCCAATACCTCACGCTCATCGGAATCGAGGCGGATGAAAACATGAATAGGATCTCGGATCTCGTGAACGTCTTTCACCTGTGTCCGCCTCCCTCCGCATCTAGCAATTCTGCCCCTCTCTGAAACTCTCGCCACGCCTTTGAAATGGACCCCCGGGTAGAGTCTACATTTGGCTAATAATTCTCCCAATCGTGCCACCAAGGTCAATTTCAAGGTGTTTATAGACCCTTTCGTAAAGCCCTAATCAAAATGGGAAATGTATGGTCATCGAACGTATGTTCTCGAAGTGTTATTCGCCGATAAGTCTAAGAATCCTGCAACCCTTGCGAATATTTCGCTGCCAGCTTACGTATGTACGTATGTCTGGCGGCGTTGCGTCACCGCCATATCGAGCAGACCACTTTGCGGCCCTTTTGAAGGTCCCCCTTGCGCGTTGGAATAAGGCCGATTTTCTTCACGGGAAGGTGCCATACTCGGTTTCAGGAACGCAACAGTACTGGAAGAGATCATCGTGACCCAGTAAGAATGTTGGATCTCCCACCGGGCATCTCCTCTTCGATCCAACATACAGGGAATTTCATTCCGTTCTTTTTATAGGCATGATAAAAGCGCAAGCCGCCGAATTGAGGTGTGGGCGGTTCGGATGGGATGCGGGCGGGGCAGCCGGAAAATCCCCTGGGACAGCGTGAGCCCGAGTTTTTGTATGGCTGTCCCCAACGACCCGCCCAAGTGAGATGAAGCTCCCGGATAGGTGAGTGTCGCACCTT
>DUSP01000099.1 GCA_012842575.1 Clostridia bacterium | reverse complement strand
TATACTATCGTTAGCGAGCGAGAAAGTTGATGATGGAAGTAGATTGGGCTCTATCGTATAATGACTAAAATCATACTATATTAGTCGTACCGCTAGGGGAGCCGAAGAGGTTGAGACGGGGCGATTGCCCCGAAACCCTTTGAACCTGATCTGGATAATACCAGCGCAGGGAAGCGGCTAAGAACACCAAAGTCCGGCGACCCCTTTCGATAGGGGTCGACCCTTTTCTGGGTCAAGTTGTTTTGGCCCCTCCCGGTACGGACAGAAGGGGTGGCAAGATGAACGGTCATACGGTGAAACAAGAGACAACACTAAGGGATGAAATACCAAGCAATGAATTGACGAACCATCGTCGCTTTTTAGAAGAGGCGGTTAAGCGAGTAGCGACGGATGAATGCGTTTCTCCGGAACAGGTGTGGCAGGGTATAAAGGATGGCACGATTGTCATACCGGCGAATCCATTACATAAAGGAGTCATACCGGTAGGTATAGGCAAGGGTTTAAGAACTAAAGTAAACGCTAATATAGGTACGTCTGTCACAAATGTAGACATCAACCGTGAAATTGAAAAACTCCACGCGGCCCTTTCCGCTGGAGCTGACACGGTGATGGATTTGAGCACGGGGGGAACGACGAACGATATTGACCAAATGAGGCAGCGCGCGCTTGAACATTGCACTGCACCGTTGGGTACGGTACCGATTTACCAGGCCGCTGTCATGGCCATAGAGCAAAGAGGCTCGATAGTAGAGATGACATCCGAAGATATCTTCGATACGATTGAGAAACACGCGGCGGACGGCGTGGACTTCATGACCGTTCATTGTGGTATCACCCGGGACAGTTTAACTCGTCTGATGAGAGAAGGTCGGGTAACCTCTATAGTTTCGCGGGGCGGAGCATTCATTGCGGCCTGGATGATCCATAATGATGCCGAAAACCCTCTTTACTCCGAGTATGATCGGTTGCTTGAAATCGCTTCTCGTTACGGCGTGACGCTCAGCCTCGGCGACGCCCTGAGGCCTGGAAGTATAGCAGACGCGACCGACAGAGCCCAAGTCCAAGAGACCATTGTTCTCGGAGAACTCATCGATAGGGCACGTGAAGCAGAGGTACAGGTGATGGTTGAAGGACCGGGCCACGTTCCGCTGAACCAGATTGCCGCCAACGTCATCTTGCAAAAACGATTGTGTCACAATGCACCCTTCTATGTCCTCGGGCCATTGGTTACTGATGTAGCGGCCGGTTACGATCATATAGCAGCAGCGATCGGCGGTGCAATCGCGGCAGCAAGCGGAGCGGACTTCCTCTGCTACGTTACGCCGACAGAACACCTCGGCTTGCCGGACCTCGAGGCGGTTAGAGAAGGTGTCATTGCAGCGAGGATAGCAGGACATGCTGCAGACGTTGCCAAAGGTATAAGTGGTGCTATGGAATGGGATAGGAGAATGTCTGAGGCGCGAAAGTCGCTAGACTGGTCGGAACAAATTCGTTTGAGCATCGACCCGGAGAGGGCGAAGCGGCTACGGTCTGCGCTGACCCCTGCCGAGGTCAATGAATGTAGCATGTGCGGACGGTACTGTGCGATGAAGATCGTGAGTGAATACTTAAACGTTCCGGTAGAGAAGTGCTAGAGGCATGGCTACGTAAATGTGTAAAATGGGATGCTCTCTTCCGGGGGCTTAAAAACCTTCCGGGAACGTGCATCCTCCGCATGGCCGCAGGGCCCTCACCCGGGCGAGGATGTGGGTAGCCGGGCAAACACCGGCAATGCGGACCAGGCTGCGACGGTCTACCGCAGAGGCTTCGGCACGGCCCGACAAAGCGCGCGGGGCGGCACGATCGAGCCCACCGCTTTCCTGCGTCAGGCCCATGTGGCCGCCGAGCTGGAATCCTTCCGGGGATCACCGCGCGGCAGCTCGATTATCGCCTACTTGTCCGCGTCGCGGGGCGGAGCCCATCTCGGCCCATGACGGACTCACCCCGCTTCTACCTTAAACCCGCCGTTATCCTTCTTTCGTTTCGGAGGTTGCTTCCGTCAGCTTACGAGAAATCGATCCATCCCCAAGAAGAGGTATGTGGCGGTTATCGAAGGTTCGGAAGGATTAGAAAAGTCTCCCCGGAACGCGACATGCGAGCAAGGGAAAGCCGAGGTTTCGGAAAGCACCTAGGGACGTACTTCTTAAGGAGGGACATATCGTGATCAAAGGCGTAGATCACATCGGAATAGCTGTGCGGAGCATCGAAGAAGGATTACGGTTGTATCGCGATGCCTTGGGACTTGAGAAAGTGGCCCATGAAGATACGAGTGACATGGAGATCGTTGTAATACGGACCGGCGCTATGAAACTCGAACTCATGGCCCCGAAAAAGGAAGACTCCCCTGTTGGGAAGTTCCTCGCCAAACGCGGGCCTGGCGTTCACCACATCGCGTACGAAACCGATGACATAGAAGGAGACC
>DUSP01000207.1 GCA_012842575.1 Clostridia bacterium | reverse complement strand
CTCGATAGGGAAGGGATAAGACTAAAGACCGAAGAATGGGAGCCAGCCGTCCAAAAAGTGTACATCGAGCTCGACATGCCGACCCTTTCGGATGTTAAGGCCGATTTCCAACGCATTGAGAGTGCCGTCGGGTCTTCCCTCATTGCCCCCATCGACGTGATGAGATCCATTCCTTCGGTGATACGGGCCGCCCGCGGCAAGGTCACGGCGGTGCTATGGTGGGACGGCCTTAACCCGTCGGGCTCGCCCGAGCTCTTAGCCCTGGAGCCGGGCGATACCAGCAGGTACTTTTACGCGGCCGCCATAGACATAGGCACTACCACCATAGCGGGCTACTTATGGAACCTGGCCGACCGCACGAAAGTGGCGGTTCACTCGTGCTCCAACCCACAGGCGGCTTTTGGCGCCGACGTTTTGTCGCGGTTGACCTACGCTGCCCAGAACGAGGGCGGGGATGTTCGGCTCCAAGAGGCAGTTCTGCGGGGCATCGATGAGGTCCTACAGGAACTGGCCGGTAAAGCTGGCGTGCCCGTTCAAAACATTTACGAAATCGTCTTGGTCGGCAATACTTGCATGCAACACTTGTTCTTCAGGTTCGACACGAGACAGCTCGGGCTCTCCCCTTATATCCCCGCATACCAGCGGCTGCTCAGTTTTCCGCTGAAGGAGATAAGCGACCACAGGCGGACAATACGTGATGAAGGCCTGAACAGAGGTGATATGCCTCAGCCTCATTACACCGGGGAACTGGCCCGGCCCGCTCAGCCCGATGAATACGTGAGTAAAGCTGACCACTTGGCGCCAAGAGAGCAACAGGCGATTGCTGCCCAGCCCGATAACTTTATACGCGGAGGTAACGCACCCTGCACTTTTCTCCCGGTGATAGCGGGCTTTGTAGGGGCGGATACCGTTGGGTGCATTCTCGCCACCGGAATGGACAGACGGGAAGACGTCACGCTCATGATAGACCTCGGAACCAACGCCGAAATGGTCATAGGTTCCAAAGAAAGACTCATAGCCTGTTCCGCCGCGGCGGGGCCGGCCTTCGAAGGGGCGCGGATCGAACGAGGAATGAGGGCGACACCGGGGGCCATCGACGGGGTCTGGTTCAAGGAGAGGTATGCGTATCACGTGATCGGCGGCGAGCGACCGATAGGCATTTGCGGTTCCGGCTTGGTTGACGTCATTGCGATGCTCGCCGAGTACGGGATCATCGACGAAAAGGGCCTGATAAGAGATAATCCGCACGCACCCGAGGAATTGAGGCGAAGGGTGCGACCTCAGGACCGGATGTCATATGAACAAGCACGAGCTAAGTCGCAAGGGGTTGAGTCGGAAACGGCCAAATCGCAGGTTGGACCTTTCGCTTTCGTTCTCGCACGGGCGGATGAAACCGGCGACGGGAGAGACCTAGTCCTAACTCAAAAGGATATCCGAGAGGTCCAGCTGGCCAAGGGTGCGATTTCGTGCGGCATCCGGATCCTCATGAAAGAATTGGGCGTGACGCCTGGGGACATTAGTAAAATCTTCCTTGCAGGTGCCTTTGGGAACTATATAGATCCGAGAAGTGCCCAGAGGATCGCCATCCTTCCGGCGGAGATACCTTTAGACAGGGTTGTCCCCGTGGGGAACGCGGCGGGCGTAGGGGCGCAAATGGCGCTGATATCGAAGGCCGCCCGCCGAAGGGCCGATGAGATAGCCAGTAGGGTGGAACACCTGGAACTCGCACTGCACCCGGACTTCCTCGAGGGTTTTACGCGCGGGATGTATTTTTGAACCTCAGGGCTATACCGGCTTCCTCAAAACGAGGATGTACTGGTGAGCGATATTCGGTACGAAGGCGTGGGGATAACCGTACGGGCGCAACCTCGTTCCCGCTTGATACCATATGATCTCCCCTTTGGGTACGAAACCGGCAAGTTTTGCCCTCTGGGCGAGGTCGGCATGGGTAAAGAGGTACTCTCCGTCTTGGTACGCATTTCGGATTATGACGGTCATATACCTGCCCGGCGCCAATACCCGCATGCATTCCGCGAATACCCTTTCCATGGCGTTCAGGTAATCTTCGTAAGAAGAAAGATTGGCAAGATCGGCAGGGTCGTCGGATCGCATGTCGTAGTCGGTCCTGCGATTGGCATGGCGCTCGTCATAGCGACCGTCGCACATGGTACGCTTGAAGTGGGTATTGTATGGCGGGTCTGTGGCAATGAGGTCGTAGAACCCGTCGGGAAGGCCGCGCATCACGTCGAGCGCGTCCCCGTGTATGATTTCGTACGGGATCAATTCGGGGTTGGACTTCAGTACCTCACGGTAAATGTCGATCCACTTTCGGTTTACTTCGATACCCAGACATTTACGTGGCGGATCGCATATGGCCGCGCCGATGAGGGTCCCTCCAACTCCCGCAAATGGATCGAGGACCCATTCCCCGCCCTTAGTGAAGGTCTCGATGAGTTCCTTCATGAGTCTGGGCGGCTTATTCGCTCCGTGGGCTTTCCTTAAGTCATGGCCGAATTCGTGTGGATAGGAGGTGACCCATAGACTTTTCGTCCTGTAGAGCCATTCCTCGCCACTTAGGTCGTTGAGGTGGTTTTTTGGATGAACGTGTTGTGTTGTCGAGTTCTTCGATATACCCTTTGATATACTCATCGGCCTTTACCCGCCTTAGATGCTTTTTGGCCTATAGAGCGCCATCGAAAAGGCCATCGTCAGTGCTGAAGACTTCCTTCCTTTCCCAAGACTTCTATAATAACCGGTCATAAATAACCGGTCATAGCGATACCTTCTGCGTCCGACTACGCGAAGACCGTCTCCTCTTGGATTTAATTCGCTCCCAAATGGGCTCTCCCTCCCCAGGGCAACTGACCAGGCCATTCGGTGGCCACCCCGTCGCCGCTGCTCCCCACTATTTTCCTAAAGGTTACATATCGAGAACAGCGAAGGGAATCAATCGAGCGCTTCGGTCTTACGGGATTCACGCTCGTCGGGAGGTAAGCCGCCATGCACGCCACCGTCAAAGCCGAACGGGGTAGAGTACGTACCCGACCGAATGTATTCATTGCCGCATTGTTATCTTTAGCGTTCATGTTGGCTTCGGCGGTAATATTATTTCAAACATGGGCGAGGGGCGGACCCACCGGCTTTGGCTTCATACACGACTCGGTTTCGCGCCCCTTGGCGAAGGCTGGGCCTTATGAGCCGCATATAATAAGCGTAAATGTATGGCGGCCGCCTTCGGCGAAACCAGGCCCCGTTTTTGCTATAGCGGCCAGGGGTTTTCGTTCCCGACTAAAACCGCAGCAAGGCGAACCCATTATTCTCAAGGCGATGACGTTCAACATAAGGCACGGTCTTGGAAGAAGCGGCAAAGTCGACTTAGGAGCCGTCGCCGAAACCATAAAGGCGGCTGACCCGGACATAGTCGCGTTGCAGGAAGTAGATCGGTTTTGGCCGAGATCCGGCTTTGAAGATCAAACACGCGTATTGGCTGAAACCCTGGATTACTATGCGGCCTTCGGGGCCAACCTCAAAATCGGCCCCACGCAATACGGCAATGCCATCTTAAGTCGCTACCCCATCCTCAGTGCTCAAAACCTGGTCATGCCAAGTCTTCGGGAACCAAGGGGCTGCCTCGGAGGAACCATAATCCTACCCGGCGGAAATCTCCTGACCGTGTATTCTTTGCACCTGGGACTCGAGAAATCCGAACGGGCGCATCATGTACGGGCCATGGCTTCGTACATACGAAGCAGCGATACTCCGGTCCTCGTGATGGGGGACTATAACACGGACCCGCTCGGGGAGGAGATCTCGGTGCTCCGGGAGTTCCTCACTGACGTTTATTATGTTTACGAGAGAGCAGGTACTGTCGGGGGGAGAACGAAAACCTTGAGCCCGATAGGAGCGTATCGCGGCTCAACTTTTGGCCTTCATAGAATAGACAACATCTTTTCGTCCGATGATATACGAGCGGTATGGGCGGGCCCGATTCAGACAGACGCATCCGACCATTTTCCCATGATGTGCGAGATACAACTGGGTGCACGCCCTGACGGGGTAGCAAGCGCTGACGGGGACGGCACGCGCTGACGGGGGCGGCGAGGGCAAGGCGCCTATGTGCGATCCGGTTGAGCTCTGGGTAAGCTATATAAAGACGACGAGAGTGCAATGGAAGGCTGGAACCCACTTTGGCTCCCAGGAATGGTTACGTATATAAAGAGCACGAGGCTTGAGGCCGAGCTGGTGGCTGCGCGGGATGCCCTGGAATGGTTGCGTGTATAAAGAGCACGAGAGTATGACGGAAGGACCCGCTTTCTCTTAAGGGAAATCCGACGAGTGGCGCTAAAGGGCAAAAACGGCGTACCATGCGAGGTTACGCGGATGAGCTGTGGATGAGATAAGGCTGTTCGCGGATTACCATACCCATACCCAGTATAGGAACCCGCGCGTTAGGGTCGAGGCCCATATGCGAGTGGCGCAAAGGGCGGGCTTGACGGAAGTGGGTATTACCGATCACGGCCCGAATACCATCGGCACCCGGGCGCTGGCTGCCACGGCCAAGATGTCCTTGGGAAAAAACGGGGGGATCAGGCTCCTCGAGCAAGTGAGGGACGCCGTGTTCGAGATCCGGCGGCGCGGCGCGGCTTACGCGGGCGGCGCGCAAAAAGTGACACCCCTGGCCGGGGTAGAAGCCAACGTGATAGGAGAGGACGGCGAGCTCGATGTTCCTTCGGCCTTCCTGGAGAGCCTCGACATAGTCCTTGTGGGGCTACATCAATGGGTGGTTCCCCGTTCCATCGGCGGCTCGTTATATTTCGGACCTCTAGGTGCCGCCCTCGGTAGGACGAGAGTTTTCAGGCATAAGGCCAGGACCATTTATACCAAGGCCGTGGTGGAAGCCGTCTTGAAGAACAGGATCGACATAGTGACCCATCCGGGGCTGGGCTTTGACATAGACACGCTGGAACTCGCACGTGCCTGCGCGAAAATGGGTACG
>DUSP01000185.1 GCA_012842575.1 Clostridia bacterium | reverse complement strand
CAAAGTGAGAGCGTCGTCGGGGGAGTTTTTCAGGGTACGAATGGTGAATCGGAGCCAAGTCATGTTCTTGATGAATAAGTGAGTCGAATGTAATATATATAGCGGAAAACGGCCTTCGGGGTAGGGTGAGAAGCCCGGGCGTTCTGCATGTGTTCGGGTGTGCGCAATCCTCGGCGCACGCTCCCGACGGAAACCTTGGGTTTCAATTCCCGACCGGCGGTGATGCCCTCAAATGAGGGACGAGTCCGACAGCCCCAGCGCTTGACTCCGGTGAGATTCCGGGACCGACGGTATAGTCCGATTGGGAGGAGGCTCACAAAGAAGCGGCGGAAGCACTGCCGCATTCTTGGCGACACCCTCTCAGCCCCGGCCGCCCGGCCGGGGTTTTCGTTCCCGGGCCACATTTAGGGGGTGTTTATTTATGCAAGGAAGAGACGTACGAGGCAATGTGAAGACGCTGTCGCTGATGGGGATGACCACCGCTCTCGTCACGGTGGCCACGTTGTACCTCAAGATCCCTGGGCCTACCGGGTTCTACCACATGGGTGACGGACTCATATACTCCGCAGCGCTAGCCTTCGGCCCACTGGTCGCCGTTCCGGCTGCTGCAGTGGGTTCCGCCCTAGCGGACGTCCTCGGCGGGTACGCGGTGTGGGCTCCATGGAGTCTCGTCATCAAGGGCGTCACTGCATGGCTCGTCTCCTTCCTGGGCGCCAGGCGCGAGAACGCGCCATGCGGTAAAACCCAAAAGGCTTGGCCGGGTATCCTCACCGACGGGCACCGGGCCAAGATGATCCTCGCAATGCTAGCAGGTGCAGCCGTGACCGTCATCGGTTACTCCATCGCTACCCTTGTGATGTGGGATGCGCGCGCGGCCCTAGTCGAACTGCTCGGCAACG
Source organism: Clostridia bacterium (assembly GCA_012842575.1). GTDB lineage: Bacteria > Bacillota > Sulfobacillia > DUSP01 > DUSP01 > DUSP01. Next base: position 24,545 of record DUSP01000185.1, on the reverse strand, counting down.
TACTGCAGACCGTGACCGGGGTCATCATCGGCGTTTTTCTTACCCCGATACTCAAGAGGGTCAGGTAGTGACTGGAGTGACTTTTGAGAGACGGCCCCGCCCCTTCTCGAAAATGGTGCAATAAGCGCAATAAACCGCAATAATAGGTTTCCGGTTTGGTTTAGAAAAGGCAATTCGCCCCTTGCACCGGCAGTCGCCGGGAAATATAATTCCGAATAGATGAAGGCGGTAGAGTCGTACCGGACATCACAAAGGAACGAAGAAGGGATAACCGAAGTAGGAATGAGCAAGGCCAATTGAATGGCGAGCGGGTTCTCGCGCAAGATGGGCGGCTGATGGTCGGAGTAGTCCGGGCCCGTGATTAGGCAAAGGAACGGACAAAATTCCCGAATCGCAAGTCGCCCATGAGCCGGGTGAAAAGGGAATCGGGTGTAAATCCCGAGCGGTCCCGCCACTGTAAGCGACGGAGTCAAAGGCGATTAGCCACTGCCCCTCGAGTGAAGTTTTACCGTACTGTCCCGAAACGAGGGGTGGGAAGGAGCCTTATGGCGATGATGCGCAAGCCAGGAGACCTGCCCGTTCGCAGCATCGCCAAACCCTCGGGGGAAGGGGGTCGCATGTGATGCGAATGGGGTTTACGTAAGTCGTACCTTCCCGATCCCGACCATGAGGGGTCGGGATTTGATTTCATCAGGGCCGTTCAATGAGACGGACTTCTCGCTCGGATGGAAGTCGAATTGGCCTCGTCGGAATTTGGTTTCATCCGGGATGTTTCACCGTCACAGGTTACAGGTGTAACGCCCAGAATGACGCGGTACGTAGGAATAACACTTCAGTCCGGGGAGGTACGACAGATATGTCTAGGTGCCATCGCGGTCATGATACCACCAAATTAGCCTTCTTAGTTCTCTTCGCACTCTTGGTCTCGCTTGCCACAGGTTGTTGGCAACGACACGAATCAAAACAGGAGACCTCCGCCCAGCCTCAAGAACAAACCTCGCCTTTTCCCCTGACCGTAACTGATGATCTGGAGCGTACGGTAGTCATACCCAAAGTACCCGAAAAGATCGTTTCACTCGCCCCGAGTAATACGGAAATCCTTTTCGCCCTCGGATTAGGCGCTAAGGTGGTGGGAGTTGACGATTACAGTAACTACCCTGAAGAGGCGAAGAGCCTGACAAAAATCGGAGGCTTCTCCAATCCCAGTATCGAGAAGGTATCCTCTCTCGGTCCAGACTTGATACTCGGAACGGAGGCCCACGTGAAATTTCTGCCCCAACTCGAAGAACTGGGGATACCCGTTTATCTCCTTTCACCCCGAACCCTTGAGGAAGTCCTGGATTCCTTTGAGGCCGTAGGCAATATTACCGGTGCAAGTGAAGCGGGAAAGCGATTACGCCAGGAAGTCAAAATGCACCTCGACGGAGTTCGTGCGAAATATGAAGGGACACCCGTAGAAAAACGCCCCAAAGTATATTACGAGGTGTATTCGGATCCCATTATGACTGCCGGTCCCAATACTCTGATACATCACATCATTGAGGCCGCGGGAGGGGTCAACATCGCTTCCGACGCCAAGGAGGACTACCCCGTCATAAGCCCGGAAATCGTCATCGAAAGAAACCCCGATGTGATCGTCTACCCGAAGTTCCATGGTACAGGCGTTCTGACTGTCGAGCAGCTACAGAGTCGACCGGGATGGACCCAGATCAGCGCGCTAAAGTCGGGAAAGGTTTACGCTATTGACGCGGATATCATGTCAAGACCGGGCCCTCGTGTAGTACAAGCCGTGGAACAGTTGGCGGAATTCTTATGGGGTCGATGAAGAGCGCAACTAGGGGCACCCGAAAGGAAAAGGGGAATGTCAAAAGAGACTGTCGGGCGTTTTTTAGCGCAAGCCAAAACGTTTTTCAAGAACAAGAGAGCTAAACGTTATAGACTCTTTCCTTGTCATGGAGAGCTCACTGATACCTTTCTCAGGAACAAGAGAATGCGAGCTGCCCTACTACTCACCGCCTTCGGCGGGTTTCTCTTGAGTTCAGCTGTTTTTGCGCTGTTTGTGGGGGCAGTGGGTGTATGCTTTGGGGACGTGATCGCGTTGTGTTCGCGGGAGGGTTGGGCTCTCTTCAGGAGCGCGGCTTTGTACCGTTCACCTGCGACGATGGAAGGCGATCTCACCCAGATAATACTGGTTAAGGTCCGCGTTCCGAGGATAGCACTGTCCGGCATAGTAGGTGCGTCCCTGGGGGTAGCCGGCACCATATTTCAGGCGCTCTTCCAAAACCCGATGGCCGATCCTTACGTAATAGGCGTATCATCGGGGGCTTCCCTAGGTGCTGCCGTCGCCATGGTCCTCGGCCTCCGATTCCATTTTATGGGCTTTGGAGCCGTCCCCGCCATGGCTTTCTGGGGGGCACTCCTCACACTCGTGATCGTATACCGCCTAGGGAGGGTGGGTGGCCGTTTAGCAATGCTCACCCTCCTCTTGTCGGGAATAGCGGTGGGTTCATTTTTATCGGCCATGGTTTCCCTGCTCACTTATCTTTCAAGCGACCGGTTGCATCAAATCGTGTTCTGGCTGATGGGCGGGTTCGGGCACGCTACATGGAGGTACGTATTCTCGGTGAGTCCGTACTTCGTTGGAGGCCTTGCGGTTTCGATGGCATACTCCCGCGATCTGGACTCCTACGTCATGGGCGAGGAGACCGCCGAACACCTCGGTGTAGACGTGGAACGGATGAAGAGGGTTCTACTGGTCACGGCCTCCCTACTGACGGGAGCCGCCGTCGCCGCCGGAGGCGTCATCGGTTTCGTGGGTCTGATCGTTCCTCATGCCGTGAGAGTGTTGAGCGGCCCCAACCACGGTGTGGTTTTACCGGGTTCCGCCCTCGCCGGCGCCGCGCTCCTCATATTATCCGACGCCCTCGCCCGCTGGGTAATAGCGCCGACGGAGCTCCCCGTGGGACTCGTCACCGCCGCGGCGGGCGGGCCTTTTTTCATTTACCTCATACGAAGGTCTTACCTCAAGAATACGGGGACCTAGTGGAGGGGACCTCTGTGGCATCTTGGCAAGTCATAGCCGTCGCGTTCGTATTGGATGCAGTGCTGGGTGACCCGAAATGGCGAGTCCACCCCGTGGCACTCATGGGAGCGGTAACAGTCAGACTCGAATGGTTTGCCAGGCGACTAATTGCCGTTTTGGCCGGCAGACGCATCGTGGGAGTCACCGGTGGATGTTTTAGTGGATGTTTTATACGCTCTTCTGTGGGTGCTCTTTCGGAACACGAACCCCAAGAACCGTCCGGGGAATTCGATATCAGAAACTCTTCTCGTCGCCTATGTCGCGTCCACGCACTCGAATTGCTGGGAGGTGCGGCGGTCTCCGCCGTACTGATCTTTGGTTCCTGGGGGATTGCCGAAATCGCCATCCGGGCGGCGAGGACGTTTTTAGGGTCCATCGTAGCCATTATAGTAGCCGGCGTGATTATGTACTTCACCCTTGCCACCAAAAGCCTGACCGGCCACGTAATGGCAGTACATCGGGCGCTTTCCCGAGACGACCTGCCAGGTGCCCGTCAAGCGGTCTCGCTTATCGTGGGCCGGGACACCGAGGACCTGGCCGCCACCGAAATATCGAGAGCAGCCGTAGAAAGCGCCGCCGAGGGTCTCTGTGACGGGATAGTGGCACCGCTCGTCTTCGGCCTTCTCGGAGGCGCACCCTTGGCCATGGCTTACAGGGCCATAAACACGCTGGACTCCATGATGGGTCACAGGAACGAACAATACGAGTACTTCGGTAAAGTAGCGGCAAAGCTCGACGACGTAGCCAATTACGTCCCGGCAAGGTTGGCGGCTCTGGCCATTTCGCTGGCGGGCGTGGTCGTGGGGGTCCCTATAGGGGCCGGATTCTCGAGGATCCGGAGGGTGCGGCAAGCACTTTTGGCCGCCCTGGCGGACGGGTCAAAACACCCCAGTCCTAATAGCGGATACCCCGAGGCCGCCATGGCGGGGCTATTAGGTGTGCGGCTCGGCGGACTCAATTATTACGGGGGAAAACCTTCGTTCAGGCCGTATCTCGGGAAAGCGGAGAACCCGCTTGACCGGCACACGGTATTGGCCTCAGTGAAGGTCGTTTGGGTAGCCGCTTGGATCAGCGCAGCGGTAATCGTCGGCACCGGTTGTTTGTGGTCGCATTTCATTGAAGGTCTTCTATAACGCAGAGGATTAGGAATCGATTGCGAGACGTCGATGATCCCCCGTTTGCCTATTACGGAGGTTCCCTGGTCGAAGCGTTGGCAGTCGAAGCTCATCTGGACTGATTCTACGGGCTCAATCACCTAATCTCACCAAAGGGAGGGTTCTCTGATTTCCAGAGGTACGGAAGGTGACGCGTACGAGAAAATAGCGGTTAAGGTTCCCGGCACTTGCGGCGAAATCGTTCAGGGCATGGTGGACGGAGTCTCCTTTCATATTTCGTGCCCGGTAAACCTCTACTCGGTAGCCCGTGTAGTGACGGTGCGGGAACGAGACTCCAGCACAAGTCGCCTTGTACCGCCCGCGCAAAACCCTCAAGAAGCCCGGGTATGGCCGATCCCGGATTTAAAGCCGCCTAAAGTCACCGTCGTTTCGCCGGGGCACGGCGGGGTGCCGAGGGACACATGGAAAACCCAACTGGCTGCGGAAAAGACCATCGAGCGTCTCTGGGTTAAAGGCCTTCTCTGCGACAGGAACCGCAACGACCACGAGCGCAACATGCAGGCCAATGTCGATTCCGGTATGCGCAGGGTAACCAACCAAGCGGAACTATGCCAGTACAGCATTCATATAAGCATCACTTCCGAAATACCCGTGGGAAAAGGAATGGCCAGCAGCACCGCCGACATTGCCTCTTCTGTTTATGCCCTGCTGGCTGCCGCCGGTAAGCAACCGATCATCATCGACCCCGTATTCGTGGCCGAAATCGCCCTTAGCATAGAGCCTACCGACGGTTCTCTCTTCCCGGGTATAGTCCTATTCGACCACCGTGAAGGGAAAATGTTGGAAACCCTTGGCGAAGCGCCGCAAATTGACATCGTCATCCTTGACTTCGGCGGGGGTGTTGACACCATCGAATTCAACAGGCATTACCGGAGGGACGTGCTAAAGAAACATGAAGATACCATCCGGCGCGCGCTTGAACTCGCGACACACGGAATTAAAAACCATGACCTGAAAGCCCTCGGCGAAGCGGCGACGCTGAGTGCCAAAGTAAACCAGGAGATACTGTATAAACCCTACTTGGACCACGTGATCGCGTTCGGCTCGGAGGTGGGAGCGCTGGGCGTCAACGTGGCGCATAGCGGTTCCGTAGTGGGTTTACTCATCGACAGACGAGGAACCGACGCAACCGCGGTAGCCGGCCTCGTAAGGAAAAGGTTCGATGCGCGGTGTTCCGTCATAGTAACGTCACTTGTGGGAGGCGGCCCTTCGTACTTACCGGGTTACGAGCCCGGCCCTGTATCCTCGAGCGGGAAACGCGACTCGAGCCATAACAAGGGTCTTGGCGCGGAACTTCAATGACTGCATGTTAGGGACTCGTTCGTGGAGAATCTCCCGGGCCTGTTTCGGCGCAGACTCGAAGAAACGGCAGTCGCATATTGTGTGGGAAGGAAGCGAGGAGGAATGGCATACCAAAGGGAGCAGCATATGGCTAAAACCCTGATGATTCAGGGTGTTGCTTCAGGAGTAGGCAAAAGCATCGTCGTCGCCGCGCTTTGCCGCATTCTAAAGCAAGATGGCTTGAGGGTTTCCCCTTTTAAGGCGCAAAACATGACCTTAAATACCGTACGGATAGAGAGCAGTCTCGAGATAGCGCACGCTCAATTCGTCCAAGCTCGGGCCGCAGGGGTGGAACCTTCCGTTGAGATGAACCCGGTATTGATCAAACCCGGTGGAGACATGTCGAGTGAAATCCTCCTCATGGGCAGACCCGTGGGTACGTTCCATGCCCGTGACTATAAAGAGCGATCTCCCGTACTTTTCCGCTCAATCGCGAAGGCACTGGACGACCTAAGGAGCCGGTTCGACGCGGTCATCATCGAAGGAGCGGGAAGCCCGGTTGAACTCAACCTGATGGAGCACGAGATCGTCAATATGCGCGTCGCTAGGTACACCGGGGCACCTACGTTGATAGTAGGTGATATAAGTAAGGGCGGGGTCTTCGCATCACTATTAGGTACAATCGTTCTTCTCCCCCAAACAGATCGTGAGCTGGTGAAAGGCTTTATCATCAACAAATTCAGGGGCGACTCCGAAAGCTTAAAACCGGGACTCGAACGGCTGGAAGAGATGACCGGAAAGAAGGTTCTCGGTGTCGTCCCATGGCTTGACGGCTTCGGGATACCTGACGAAGACGTGGTATCCGGCAGTGCTGTCGCGGATAAGAAGCGCCTCACCGATCCTGCAATAAGCGCTGAAAAGATAGGCCTGTCTGATACTACAGCAGGCACCGAAGAGAGGTGCCTATCTGATCAGATACCAAGCGTCAAAAAGAGGAGCCCCGCCGATCCCATGGTAAACACCGTCGAAGTCTCGGAAAGCTCCCTCGACAGACTTGCCCATGTTGTACGCAGTAGCATAGACATGGGTCGTATCTATGATCTCCTATATGCGGGTGGTCCCGGAATGCAATAACCCACCGGCCGGGACGTCGGCGCAGAGCAGCTCGCCGGGGCGGCTTCGGGTTCCAGATACGGATAAGGCACGTTGACGCTCCATCCTCGGTGTATTCCGCGCTGTATCCAAATCGCGTTCCAAGAGGAGGAGGACATGATGGACTCCGCGAACAGCGTCAATTCCAAAGCCCCCATCCAACTTGACCAAGACAGAGCGGGTTTCGCCAGCCCGGCCGGTATTCCCAGTGACCACGGCGGTCGGATCTGGGAGGCTGCTCTGAATCTCGGTGTCCGCCCGGATGAGATACTGGACTACAGCGCCAACCTCAACCCCCTCGGCCCGCCGCCTGGCGTACTACGTGTCATCGAGGAACACCTCGGAGAGATCGTGCATTATCCCGAGCCCTTTTCGTCTACGCTGGCGCGCGCCATAGCCTCTCACCGCGACGTGTCGCCCTCGATGGTCGTCGTGGGGAACGGCGCCTCTGAACTTATATACTCCATCGTTCGTGCAATCCGCCCGAAAACGGTTCTTATCCCCTCTCCGACCTTCTCCGAATATCAACGCGCCGCCTTGGTTTCCTCGGCCAAAACGGACCTGATCCCTGTTTGGGACGCCGAAACGGCTAGGATTGACGTAGGGACCATCGCACAGGTTTTACGTAGAAAGCACTACGACATGCTTTTTTTGTGCAATCCCAATAATCCGACGGGGAATCTGTTGGATCCGGACAGCGTGCGCTTCATATGGGAGGCGTGCGTCGAGGCTAAGACGTACATGATTCTCGACGAGTCGTTCTTGGGATTCGTAGATAATGCCGAAGCCCTCAGCGGTCTTGCACTATTGCGTAGCAAGAAGGCCGAAAATCTGGTTATCCTCGACTCGTTCACCAAGCTCTTCTCTTTACCGGGACTGAGATTGGGGTATGCAATAGGAGATCCTAAGGTCCTGGTCGCCGTAAATGCGGGTAGAGATCCGTGGTCCGTAAACCGCCTCGCTCAAGTCGCCGCAATACGCTGCCTCGAAGAAACGGGATACGTGCTACAAACGCAAAAAACCATTGCGGCAGCTCGAAGTGACTTGATAGGACGACTCCGACGACTGGACGAAACGGTTGATATTGCAGGTGCGATTCGACCTTTTGACTCGGCCCCAAACTTCATCTTGTGCCGCCTTGGCGACGGGATAACCTCCCGTGACCTGGCGACTCTGACCGCAAAAGAGGGCATTTTGATAAGGGATTGCTCGACTTTCCCCTATCTAGGCACGAGTGCCGGTCCTGACGGTCCCAAAGGCGTGAGCTTGGCTATCCCGTCACGTTTGGACAAGCAGAGGACAATGGCCGACAAGAATAAATTAAATCCGCTGGCTGCCTGTGGGGTGGCGTATGGGCCCGGTGCCGCGGAAGGCTGTAGGTTTATCAGGTTAGCCGTGCGTCTGCCGGCGGACAACGAAAGACTCGTGGCGGTTCTCGCTCAGGCGGTGCGGTATTTGCGCGCAACGCGACGAAGTTTCGTGTGACTTCCCGGAGGTGAAAGTATCGAGGTGAAGGTATCGATGATGAATCCGTTGGATGCCGGTTCTTTTGTGGTCTCGTGGAGCGGTGGGAAAGACTCCGCAATGGCCCTTTACCTCGCCATAAGGGCGGGGATGCGGATATCGTGGCTCTTCACAATGGTAACTCCCAAGGGAATTACCGCCGCACACGGATTACCCGTTTCGGTAATCCAGCAACAAGCGCGTGCCATAGGCCTTCCGCTAGTGACAGGAACTGCCGATTGGGGTACTTATGAAGCCGAATTCAAGAGGGTTCTATCCGACCTCAAAAAGCGAGGCGCCACCGGTTGCATTTTTGGCGACATCGACCTCGAGGAGCACAGACAATGGTGCGTCAGGACGTGTTCCGAAGTAGGGATCGAAGCGATACACCCATTATGGGGAATGAAACAGGAAGAAATCCTGCGACAGTTCGCGGACGCGGGGTTCGAAGCCGTAATCGTGGCCCTGAACTCTGACAAGCTCGATAGGTCACTCGTTGGAAAGAGACTTGACCGGGAGATCGTACGCGAGATGATCAGGGCAGGGATTACCCCGTGTGGTGAGCTAGGTGAGTACCATACGCTTGTCGTAGGAGGGCCAATAATGGAAGAGAAAGTGCGGTTTGACTTGGGCGTAATGTAGGATCCGGCTGGCCCGCTGTCGAAGTATTCCCGGGTTCAAATGCCAAGACACGCATTGAAGCGCCAAGATTGTGTGGATTTGGCTTCGGGATGCCGTCGCTCTTGAGGGGGGACAAGGCGTGACGAAAAAGGGAAAGGTAAATGTGGGTTTAATCCAACACTCCTGTTCCATAGACCAGGAAGAGAATGTCGAAAAGGCAAAAAGAATGGTTCGCGAAGCGGCATCCAAGGGATCGCAGATTGTCTGCCTACAGGAACTGTTCAGGAGTAGGTACTTTCCACAATTCATCGATTACACGAAGTACGCGTGGGCCGAGCCCATTCCCGGACCTACTACGGAAGCGATGCAACCGTTGGCAAAAGAACTCGGAATCGTATTGATCGTGCCCGTATACGAGTACGCCATGGACGGCGTGTATTTCAATACCGCCGTCGTTTACGACGCCGACGGATCATACCTGGGAAAATACCGGAAGAGCCATATCCCCGAAGGTCCTCAATACATAGAGAAGTACTACTTTACGCCTGGCGACCTGGGATACCCGGTCTTCAAAACCAAGTTTTGCACTATCGGGGTACTGATTTGTTGGGACGAGTGGTTCCCGGAGCCGTCCCGCATCCTGGCGCTGAAAGGCGCGGACATAATATTCTACCCGTCGGCGATCGGCTCCGAACCGGACAACCCCGATCTCGATACCTCACAGACTTGGCAGGATGCGATCCGGGCACATGGCATTCACAACAATATGTTTGTGGCCGCCGTAAACAGGGTCGGAGTAGAGGATGAGATGACGTTCTACGGTAGGAGCTTCGTGAGCGGGCCTTGGGGCGACATTCTGGCGGAAGCCAAGACCAAAGGTGATGAGATAATCATGGCGACCTGCGATCTCTCTGAAATCAGGCGCGCCAGAGACATCCTGCAGTTTCACCGTGACCGAAGGCCTGAGACTTACGGCGATCTGCTGAAAACGGTTTTTTGAGTGTAATCACGGTCTTAGACGAAAGCAAGAGGGAGTGCGGTTAACGCGCTCCCTCCTTCCCTCGAAGAGATCTTGGATTTCACCAGTTTACTGCATGCCAGTCCTCAAAACCCTGCCTCATCGCGACCTCTTCGTTGACGAGTTCGCCGTCATAGGTGACCAATGCGTTCCTCAAGCTTCTGTCCTGTCGCAGTGATTCTTGCAATCCTCGTCCCGCCAAGGCCAAGATTATGGGGAGGGTCACATTGGCCAATGCAGGCGTCGATGTCTTTGGCACGAGCGCGGGCGTATTATCGACGCAGTAGTGAAGTACGCCCTCCTCCACATACACCGGGTCAGAGAGAGTGGTATAACGGGATGTTTCGACGGTTGTCGAGCCGCCAACGTCTATCAACACCGAACCTTCTGGCATGGATCGTACCATTTCCCGGCTGACCACAACCCGTTGATCTGGCTTTGGGTAGATTGCGTTTATCAGCACCCGACACTCTCGCAAGGCATGCTTGAGGTCGAATGCATTCGAATAGACCACCTTGACGTTTGGGGGCATAAGCCCGCTTAGCTTCCGCAGCACTGAGTGGTTCACTTCGAATAACACTACGTCCGCGCCAAGCCCGGCAAGGGTTCTAGCCGCCGTCTGGCCCACGATTCCACCGCCCAGCACCACCGCACGGACGGGCAATACACCCGATACATTTCCCAGGACGAGACCAGGGCCACCGTGGGTTCGCTGAAGGAGTTGGGCAGCGGTAACAGCCGCTAAGTACCCGGCGATTTCGCTCATAGGGACAATGGCCGGCCGCGTTCCGTCAGGAAGCACAATCTGTTCCAAAGCTAGAGCGCAGGTTCTGGCGGAAAGGAGCGCCTTCAACATGGCCGGATTGTAGTCTTCGGCAAGGTGAAGGAATGCGATTAGGATTTGCCTTTCACGGAGCATCGGATACTCAGGAGGCAAAATTTCCTTAACCTTCACAACCATATCCGAGTTAGACCAGACCTCGTCGGCCGACTTACATACTATCGCGCCACGAGACCTATAGTCATCATCCCCAAAACCACTTCCTTCGCCGCACCCTGCCTCAACGTAAACGATATGACCCGCCCGAACGATCTCTGCCGCCCCTTCGGGCGTGATGCCCACTCGCGTCTCCCCGTTCTTGATTTCCTTGACAGTTCCTACTCTCATAAAAGGCCCTCCTCGGCTAAGGAGAAGACTACGCGCTCTTCGTTGCCTTTGAGACGAACAAATCGTATGCACGGCGCAGCTCTTTAGCCGCCTCTTCCGCGTCTTCGAGGGCAAGAACCCTGCAATCGTAGCCGAGTACGTCTTTCATGACTTTGTATGCCTTGTCGGTGAAGACCACCGTCCCGTCGTCCCGGATTTCTTCCACCCCATCGAATTTCTGGGCTTCCTTGTTGATGCTAACCGCCTCTTCCAAAGTGATTCCTTCGGGAAGTACCACTTCGACGCCCCGAGAATCTATTCGCACAGGGTAGCCACCGGGAAGGCCTTTAGGACCGGGGGCATGCGTCCTGAGGCCACTATCGTTCAGAATGGCAAGCACGTTTTTTATAGCCGACGACGCAATGACCGGGCTATCATCCTTGCCGATGGGGTATATCTCGGTGGCAGCGAGCAACGTTTCTTCGGCCGGGAACTGATCCGTCACGTCCCTCCCATCAACGATGATCTTGAGGAAATACGGAGCCCCGCCTAACGTCCTCATTTCGAACATCGCGTCGTTGTGGAAGTGATGCCCCACCATGAAGATCTCGACGCTGTGTGAAGGTACGCCCATCCTGTCCGCGACGTATTTCTGGAAGGGGGGGATTAGTTCATCGAGGTTTCCTGCACCGACCGTTGGAGCTAACCCCACGGCATTCAACACCGGATTGACGACGTCGGGGAACGGCGTGCTCACGACTTTCGTATCAATACCCGACTCCTTAACGGCCTGCATGACCTTATATGTTGGAGCCAGGTGCATTGGAAGCCAGGGCCCTATTGCCGCTTCTTGGAGGCGCTTGTACAGTGGCTCCGGAAGCAGCGTTATCACCCACCAGGATTGTAACGAAGCAGTATTTAGTATTACGTCGGGTTGGATCCTCCGTATGGTTTCAGCGGTAGCCGCAACATCGAATACATTACCTGGGATGAATTCCACTTTCGGAAAATACCCTTCAAACATAGCACCATAAGTTGCGCAGGCAAGCTTTCTCGCCGCCTTATCCCGGTTGACGTCCATTGCGTATACGTGAGTAATGCCGGGCGTCCTGCACAAAAACTCCAACGCATGTCCTCCTACCTCACCGACACCGATGACAAGCACTTTGTTGCTCATTTTGGCGCCTCCTATAACTGTATGATTAGGTTCGACAAGTGCCTTGATTTTGCTACCTTAGTAGTTTCAGACCGTTTTCATCTCTTTCACGAACGCAGCCAAGACCCATATCGTGACACCTATACACATGAAGGCGCACGCTCCAACCAGCACGTCGAGCCAGGTCATTTGCAAACCCCCTTAAAGAGAGGATTTTGGGTTGGTTGTGTCTTGTACAATGTCAGGCCGGAATAGACCTGACGGTTCAAGGTTTTTCGTCACAAAATGAACCAGAAAGTAGACAATGATGTTGGCAATAGAGCCTGGAAGAAGGCCTAACACGCCCCCCGGTTCGTGCAATACGAATGTCCAGACCGCTGTGACTATACCGCCGGCAAGTATCCCCGCGATTCCCGCGTAAGGGGTTCCTTTCTTCCAGACCACAGCCAGGATAAGTGGGGGCACGATGGTCGGTACCCAGAAGGAGTACGCGTACATTAGGGATTCGACCACTTTGGGTACAGCCAAGGAAAAGCCCACAGCGCCAACTCCTATGAGCACTATCGTGATCCTGCCGAGGAGAACTACGTTCTTCATTGGAGCGGAAGGGTTAACGAATGTCTGGTATATATCCCTTACGACTATGGTAGCCGCGGAAGCCAAAGCGGAATCGGCGGTAGACATTATAGCGGCAGCGACGGCCGCCACCACAAGGCCCGACAATCCCACGGGGAGGAGCTTCTTGATGATTACGGGAAGTGCGAGGTCCGGATTGGAGAGATTAGGATCAATAGTCCGCGCAAAGAATCCCAGAGACAAAGAAACAAGCATGGCAAAGATATAGAACACGGAAACTGCCATCGTCCCGCGCTCGGCGACCTTTTCGTCCTTGGCGGCATAATACCGTTGAGTGTAGCTTGGAACGAGCTGTTCGCCAAAAGTAGCGCCTACGATAAAGGAAATTGCGGCCATCGGGGCCCAGCCGCCTAGGGGGTGCCAGTGCGTTGGAGGAACGGCAGCGATCACTTTGGCGAAGCCGATTTTGCTTATACCAATCAAAGCAGCAAGGGGAAGGCCGACGTAAAGGATTCCGAATTGCACTAGGTCGGTATAGACCACCGCACGCAAGGCCCCCATGGCCGTATAGAGAATGACGACTCCCATGGAGATTACGGCTCCGTAGACTAGCGGAAGGCCCGTGAATGCGGTTATGATATTTCCCGCAGCCACACATTGGGTGCCCATCATGCCCGTTAGCAGGGCGAGCCCCAATACGGAAACCAATAGCCTGCCGAGTCTTCCGTAGGCTCGGCCGAATAAGTCTCCGGTCGTCATATCACCGCTTTGACGCATAGGGCCGACGACATATCTCCCCAGGATGAACAGGAATATGACGAAACCGACGTCCGCTATCCATACCAATATTCCGTATTGATAGGCGTATGAAGCGTAACCTACTGAACACCAGCCACCGATGATCGTCGCAGCAAGCGTACCAAAGAAAACCGGCATGCTCAGGTTTCTCCCCGCCAGAGCGAACTCCTCGAGATCGTCGACCGTATGGAATGTCTTCGCCCCGATCCATAACATGAACAGAAGGTACGCCGCGAGAATTATTATGTCGACAAGGTTCACTCCTATCGCCCCCTTATTCAGAGTTTTTTAGCAAAGATGTGGGCCGCTGTTCACCTCCGCTCCGAATTCATTACGTTCCCTTTGCGGCCTGTGATACTTCCTGTGATACTTTAGCTATAGCAAAAGCCGTTCCTCATAGAGCCCGTCAGCAAAACGGCCCTCCACGAGGATTCTTATCTCCTCGCAGAGGGCCAATGTCTCAGATTCTAGTCAAATGTATGAAATGTTAGACATGTTGTCTGATTCCTAAGCGTTTCACCTTCGCCCACATTGTCTGCCGGGGAATACCGAGAATTCTGGCAGCCTTTGATATGTTTCCTCCGGACTCATTCAACACGCGACTGATTAACTGTCGCTCATACTGTTGCATGGCACCACGCAGGCGATCGTGAGATCCCTCTTCCCGACGGAATGCCACTGCGACCGCACTCGAACTATGGAGTGTTCGCATATATGGAGGAAGGTTCCAAATCTCAATGCAATCCTTTTCCGCAACTACCGTAGCCCCTTCTATGACGTGCGCCAACTCGCGTACGTTACCTGGCCAATCATAATTCATGAATAAGTCCATGACTTCATCGCTGACCCTTTTAACCCTGCGAAAGCGTATCTTTTCATTGCATTGATCGAGGAAATGCTCAACTAATAAGGGAATGTCATCCCTTCGCTCACATAGAGGAGGCAGTTCCAGCTGCACTACGCCCAAACGATAATATAGATCTTCTCGGATCAATCCCTGTCGAACAGCCTCCGTAGGGCTGACATTGAGTGAAGCTACGAACCTGACGTTTATCGGATAACGGCGAACATCCCCTATACGCTGCGCATATCCTTCCTCCAGCACCCGTAGGAGCTTTGCCTGCAAAGTCGGTGACATCGATGTAAGCTCGTCCAAATAAAAGGTGCCCCCGTTGGCCAGTTCGAGTACGCCCGCGCGGTCGTATGAGCCTGTGAATGCTCCCCGAACCGTGCCGAACAATAGCCCCTCTAAGAGGTTCTCAGGTATTGCAGCGCAGTTCTGAGCCACGAAAGGACCCGCCGACCGCGGGCTAGCGTTGTGGATGGCCTGTACAAGCATCTCCTTTCCGGTTCCCGTTCTCCCATATACCAATACAGGGCTATCGGTGAGGGCGGCTCGCTGCGCTTTAGCAAGGAGTTCCTTCATTTTTTCATTGCGGGTAATGATACTGGAAAATGTATACCTGGCCGTTTGCCCCTTGGGTTTTACTCCCTTAACCTGCTTACTGCCAGTTAGCGGCCCAATTTCCTGACGTGTCACTCCGCTTTCCTTCAGTATGCTCCTGGATATTTCTATGGCCCCGACGCGCTCGCCCCGGATGATTATCGGGTATATCGAGACCAAAACCGAGACTTCCTTGCCATTTATAGTAGTATAGGATTGAATTCGCTTGTTGATGGGTTCTCCGGTACGCATCACCTCCAGGAACAGGCTTGTCTCCACCGTTAAAGAAGGATATACTTCGAGGAAATTACGCCCGATTACATCTTTGGGACGAAGGTCTTCCATTTTCCCCAGAGCCTCGTTGTAAGCGAGGGTGATCCCATAACGATCTACGACATGGACTCCTTCTCCGATCTCGGAAAGAGTGTAAGCCGCTACCTGCTGCCAAAAATCTCCGTCCGGCGTAAGCATACCCACCGCCCTCCCTATGGGATTGCGTGAAACCTCGAGCGCAATGACTGGGCATGGCCCGAGGTTTCATCCAATCCGCAAACAGTTCTGGCTTAATGCGCAGTTTTACCTAACTTTCAGTATCATCTCAACTTCCACCGGAGCGTTCATGGGCAGTTCGCTGACGCCCACGGCGGCCCGGCTGTGTCGGCCGGTGTTGCCGAAAATCTTCTCCAGCAGCTCCGATGCCCCGTTTATGACTTGGGGTTGACCGTTAAATCCTGGCGCACTGGCTACGTAACCGGTCACCTTTATCACCTTCGTTACTTCGTCAAGGCTCCCGATGACCGACCTGGCCGCGGCCAAACAATTCAACGCGCAGATCCTGGCCGCCTCGTATCCCTGTTCCTGGGTAACGTCACTACCCACTTTTCCGCAGTACTTCAATTTACCATCCACGATGGGGAGTTGGCCGGAAACATAAACATGTCCATCACATAACATAGCAGGTACATATGCCGCTACCGGTTTCGGAGGCATCGGCAATCGTAAACCTAATTCTTTGATTCTCTCCTCAAAAGACACCTCTATCCCTCCAGCCTGGATTGGCCGTTACTGCTGTGGGCCTTTTTTGAGTTCTTTCTAACACTTCTCCGACACCGGTTTAACTCCTCTGTCTTGAGTTTCGCTCGTTATTTATTAAATTCAAAAAAGTGACGCCGACATGATCGGGAAGGAGGTTCTCCCGAAATGCGTAAGCAAGAGCAGCGGTGACCTCAACAGCTTTATAATATGCACATTTAAGACATAGGTCAATAATTTGAAGCAAAAACGACTTTCGGCTAATGTGCGGCATCGTGCGGTAATTATCGGGTTGCGAGTGATCATATCGCTGTCTTTCGACGTGAATTATATTATTGACTTATGTCCAAAATAGGCTTAACATGATTATAGGTACCGTGGTGCAGACTCTGGAGCGGTAAACCACATGGTAAACATCCACAGACATCGGAGCAGTTGAGTCCTCGTGACGATCGCGATGAACCTATCGCTATGTCGTAAACGCTATCTTCCATGCAGTGAACTCTTTGTAAACGGCGACCTCGGACGCGAGCAAAGTGGTTTCACGAGAGGAGGTGACGGTCATGCCGGGCTTTGATGGCACTGGCCCCTTGGGATTGGGCCCTTTCACCGGCGGAGGCAGAGGTTATTGCGCGGTGCCGGTCGTGCCGCCTCCAAAGCCCGCGACCCCGCCGTATTGGTCCGCCCTACCAGCCTATCAGGCATTCTTTGCTGGCCTTTGGCCCTTAGCGGCATGGTACTGGGGTTACCGCCGGCCCAGACTCGGGCTCGGGTTTAGGCACGGTTGGGGCAGGCCGTGGGCTGTAGGACGTGGGCGCTGGTGGTGACCTGTCGTATCGTGTCGGTCAACTCAAAACGGAGCCAGTTGCGCCCTGTGCAAACAGTCTGGAATCGCAGTGGAGCTATAAAAGGAGGTGATTACCGTGCCTAGAGGTGACAGGACAGGACCCATGGGTTATGGCCCTCTTTCTGGTAGAGCGGGTGGATTTTGCGCGGGCTATCCGGTTCCCGGATACATGAATCCCGCACCGCGCTGGGGGTTCCGCCGTGCATGGCGTATGCGCGCGTATACCTTCCCATGGTATGGTCCACCATACCATCCCGTATACCATCCGCTCGGCATACCTGGATACTATCCGGCTGAGCTGAGTAAACAGCAGGAGAAGGCGATACTCGAGGATCAAGCTAGGGCGCTTGAAGATCAAGTTGAGGCTCTCAAAGCCGATCTCGAAGAAATCCAAAGGAGAATCGAGGAGCTCGGGCGCCGCGAAAAAGAAGAAGACGACTGAGGAAAATCGGAAAAGTGATCAACACAACCATAATCGAAGGGAAAGCTCAGGTTACGGACCCTCGGCTGCAAGACCACGCCGAGGGTTCCTTTTTGAATCAGCAGGGTATCGCCCCAGCAGAAGTGGCCTTGAGGATCAGTTGATCCATCGTGCAGAGTCCCTCTCTGACCAGTAGTCCCGCTCTACCAATGGTCTCGTCGACGGAACCCGATACGATTCCGTCACCGGGACCAAAAGAAACGCCCATATATGCGAGGTGGCCGCAAATGATGGCTTCGGCCGCAGCCGCAGCCATCTTTAAAGCGCAACTTGCCTTCGCCCCGTCACATATCATACCGTAAAGCCCACCCACGAAGTTCTCTATTGCGGCTCCTACCTGGTCTGCGTTACCCCCGAGAAGCCAGCATATGGCGGCAGCCACACCGGCTCCGGCCGTAACACCCCCGCATAACGGGGAAATCTCGCCGGTAAAAGATTTTAGGTAAATGTTGGTGACGTGCGCTAGAAGGAGAGACCGCCGCCGCTTTGACTCCGAGACCCCCAGTGCCTTACAGGCATTTCCAATGGATATACCTATGAGAAGACCTTGGTTTCCGCTTCCTCCGCTGGTCAACACGGGCCAGGGCGCACCGTTCATACGGGCGGATACAGCTACGGCCACTTCCAACCTAGACTTCGCAACGAGGTCGTTTTCCAAAACTTTATCGTCAAATATCATCCGAAGCCCCTTCGATATTGAAGGCCGCGTCTCCGGACAAGCGCCTCTCAAGACCGCTTTGGCCAATTCCATGGCCTTTTCGGATCCCTCTTCCAACCTGGCTATATAGGTATTGGTTTCGGGAAAATCCAATACGGATTGAAACAATTCAGAAAAACACATGTCGTTGAAATCAATTGGTTCGTGAGCCCTCGCGTCACCATTTGTAGAGCCCGTCCGATTTTTCGAGAGTAGCCGGCCGTCCCTAACGACCTCGGTGAAATTCATATGATTCCCCTCAATCGTCACCAAACCTGTATGTCGGGGTCCCTTCACCACAGCCCTAACATAGACTCCGATCTTTTTGAAGTTGCAGCATACCCTGATTCTCCCCGACTCCAGTAGCGTTTCCGCACGAAGAACGTGTTCAGTCGTTAGACCCTCAAAAAGCGATAGCCCCATTCTCCAATCCAACCCCGACGCGCCCAAAGCCGAAGCCATTTCGAGGCCTCTCCTCGTAGTACCGGGCAACCCCACCGATCGGCCGTTTTTCATGACCGATCCGCTCACCTGGACAAGGATATCTAACGGCTCACCCTCCGCCAGCTCGGTTGCCCTGGATACCGCCATTGCCACCATTCCGGGTTCCGTACATCCAACAGCCCAACCTGTCTCCGTTTCCAACAGTGAAACTAACTCATGCTCCGATAACGACACAGATTTCCCTCCGTTCAACCGGCGGCCTCGTCGACTCCCCCGGCATTGCCATTCCCGCTGTGATCGCTTTCTTTCGCTTTATCCGCTGAACGCATCATGTACTCGAGAACCGCCTCGTGTAATGCCGCCGCTCCCAAATTGGAACAGTGCATTTTCGGATCGGGCAATCCGCCCAGGGCTGAGGCTACGTCAAGATCGGTTATTTCAAGTGCTTCCTCCAATGTCCTTCCCTTTGCGATTTCCGTTAAGACACTTGCGCTGGCGATGGCAGCAGGGCAGCCGCATATCTCGAATTTAACGTCCGCCAAGCGATCTCCTTTGACCTTTATATAGATTTTGAGGTAGTCCCCGCAGGACGGGTCACCTATCACTCCTACGCCGTCGGCTTGCGGTATCCTACCTGCATTCCGCGGGTTGAGAAAGTGATCCAATACGATATCTGTGTACAACCCTTACCGCCTCCATTGCTCATCCGTCAGACTTCTCCGCAAGACCCGTTTTGAGTTCCTCCCACATATTCCGGATGCGTCGCGAAGCCTCACATTCGACATACTGAACCGCGGGTAAACCTTTGACCATGGCGTCCACCACGGCCCTGTCGAACGGAATCTCGCCTATCACGTGAATGCCCTCCTCGTGGCAATACCGCATTATTTCGGCCGTATTCTCTTTGCTCAAGTCACACCGGTTTATGCAAACCGACGCAGGCACGCCGAAATGGCGGCATACTTGCAGCACCCTTTTCATGTCGTGAATAGCTGAGCGAGTGGGTTCCGTTACGATCAAAGCCACCGTGGCCCCTGTAAGGGAAGCAATCACCGGACAACCTACTCCGGGCGGGCCATCCGTTATCACGTAACGTACCCCGTCCGCCTCGGCAAGTTCTCTGGCCTTGTTCTTCACCAAGGTGACCAGTTTTCCCGAATTGCCTTCTCCTGCACGAAGAGCCGCGTGAACCATGATACCGTAAGGGGTATCAGAAATGAACCAGCGACCCGATACGGCTTCCTTCATGGATATCGCCTGCCTTGGGCACGTGTAAAAGCACACCCCGCATCCTTCGCATGATAGAGGATCTATCTTAAACTCACCTGCTTCCGAAGTCTCCGATACCGCATCGAACCTGCACACATCCCTACAGGCGCCGCACCGTACGCACAGCGCATCATGGATTTCGGCCTTTTTTGAGGCGCTAAATTCGTAGGCTTCCCTTTGTTTGGCGCCGAGGATGAGGTGAAGGTTAGCGGCATCTACGTCGCAATCTGCGAGGACCGCATTCCCGGCCAGCGCCGCGAAACACCCCGCCACTGACGTCTTACCCGTTCCGCCTTTACCGCTGATAATCACTATTTCATACATGAGATTTGACTCCTATTTACTGCCTTTGAAGAATCCCGACTCCGAACCCTTCAGTCAGATTCAGACCGCATTTTGGAGACTTTCGAAGTCTTGCCCTTCTCCTAAGCGTACATCTTTCAGGACGCACTCCTTTAGCGCACTCTTTCAAACCACCCTTTGGAGATCTTCGAAGAGTCTCAAGAAAACCGCTTTCCACTCTGAACCCGACTGTGCTACCGGCTCACCCAGAGCATAAAGCTCGGACAGTCGCGTGTCCCACGGTATTCTCATCAAGATAGGGATGCCTTGTTCCTCGCAGAACCGGTCCACTCGCCCATCCCCCACATCCGATCGGTTGATTACCACCCCCGCGGGCACGCCTAGTTTACGTACCATATGAGTAGCCAAGGAAAGGTCGTTAAGCCCGAACGGTGTGGGTTCGGTAACCAAGAGACAGAAATCACTACCCTTCACTGTTTCCACTGCAGGGCACGACGTACCTGGGGGAGCATCGAGAATGACCGTCTGATCACGCTGAATCAGGCGTTTCACCGCTTTAATCAATGGCGGTGAAATCGCTTCCCCTATGTCGAGCGTCCCTTGAACGAAGTCGATTTCCCCGGCTACCCCACGGCGGACAACGCCGATGTGCCTACCGATCTCAGTAATGGCCTTTTCGGGGCAGAAGCGAATGCATCCCCCGCAGCCGTGGCAGAGTTCCGGAAACGTGAGAACGTGGTCCTTGATGACGGCAATAGCGTGGAAAGAACATACTTCGGCACAACGTCCGCAGTAACTACATCTGGCTTCATCTACCGCTGGTACCGGGATCTCGACCGGCTTTTCGTAGTAGAAATCCGGTTTAAGAAATATATGGGCATTCGGCCCCTCGACGTCACAATCGAGGAACTGAACCCTTTCTTGCCCATTCAGGGAGAGCGCGAGGTTGACGGCAATGGTGGTCTTCCCCGTACCCCCTTTACCGCTCGCAATAGAGATGACCATATCATTTATCGCCCGTTACAGTCCGTGATGATCGCAATTCGGCCCGTGGTCTTCATGCGGGTGCTCGCAAAGGCTTTCGCCCGCACGGAGTTCACCGAGCATGTAATCCCTGATAACGTCATCTACTGGCCCCGCCACACCGATAATCGTCTGTATGTTCTGTTCGGCGAAGAGGCTTTGCGCCCTCGGTCCCATGCCGCCAGCGATTATGCAAGATACGCCCAAGTCGGCTAGAAAACGGGGCAACCGTCCCGGTTCGTGGCCCGGGTTGGGAACGAGGGTCTTTCGTTTAACTTGACCGTCGGAGAGGTCGGCGATGGTATACATCGGGCACCGACCGAAATGCTGCGCTACATAGTCTCCTTCAGTTGCGATGGCGATTTTCATCTGGGTTTTGTGCTCCCTTCCGTTCTTTCGTCTTCTCTCTTTTGACTTGTCTGTCCCCTCTCTCCTCTTTACCTTTGTCAACCCGCGTCCGCTTCTTTTCGGTTTTATCGCCGGCTCAAACCCTTAAGCCGTGGTGAGGTGTTACGGTCGGGTTCGAACAAAGTACCAGTCTACCTGCATGATATCTATCGATGGTTTCTTTTACGGTTGCGCCTAAGCCCGTGTAGACCTTGATGCCTGCAGCGGCCAAAGTCGCCACCGCGTTGGGACCTACGTTACCAACGGCGATAGCATCAACTCCCCTGCCGGATAAGAGTTGAGCGCTCTGGACCCCGGCGCCGCCGGACGCGCTGACCCCGGGATTGGGAACCGCCTCGGACCGGCCGGTTTCTGGATCCACAATGACGAAGTATGGACACCTGCCGAAACGACTGTCCACCTGAGAGTCGATATCCGTACCCTGCGAACAGACGGCCATTTTCATACCCCTCAGCTCTCCTTTCTCGTGGTTTCAGAATCGCCAAGAAACGACGCTACCGCCCCGAGGAACCCTGCCTCATACTCTTCTATCCGCCCTTCATCTCCGAGCCTCGAGAGGTCGGGATCCAATGGTAAGGATCCGAGGAACCGTATGTTCTCCTCGGCGGCCACCTTTCCCGCCACGCTCGGCCCGAACACCTCTATTCTCTCGTGACACTTGGGGCAGCGTACGTAACTCATGTTTTCCACCATACCCAAGATGGGAACGTTGAGCATGCGCGCCATCTTGATGGCCTTCTTGACCACCATTAACGCTAGATCTTGAGGGGAGGATACGATTATGATTCCGTCGAGCGGGAGCGACTGAAGCACCGTCAGCGGGGCGTCTCCGGTGCCGGGGGGAAGGTCTACCACCATGTAGTCAATGTCTCCCCATATCACGTCCGTCCAGAACTGTTTCACCGCTCCTGAAATGAGGGGACCGCGCCAGATCACCGGGTCGTCTTCGTGAGGTAGAAACAGGTTAAGGGACATTACTTCTATCCCCAAAGAAGTCTTCGGGGGAATGATACCAAAAGGAAGTGAGACCGGCGCTTCTTTAATTCCAAAGAGTTTGGGTATGCTAGGCCCGGTGATGTCCGCATCGAGTATTCCTACTCTAGAGCCTTTCTTCGCAAGCTCCGTCGCAAGGAGCGCTGCTACGGAAGACTTGCCGACGCCGCCTTTGCCGCTCATGACCGCAATTACGCGGTGGATATCGCTTTGCTGCGGTTGCCCAAGCTTCTCGGGAGGGGTCTTTTCTTTCGTGGTCTTCGTAGTCGAGCAGGGCTCGTTTGGTTGGCCCTCTCTTTTTTCTTCTTCAATGCGTTCTTCTTTAGTACGCTGTTCTTCTTCGATAGGCTTTTCCAATTCGGTTTTTAATCGGGTGTCCTCGCCCGACTCGCTTGCCCCGCACTTCTTACGCGCCGCGTCTTGTCCGACTTTTAAATCGCATCTTCGGTAGGGGTCATGATGTACCTGGCCTTCAACTGATTCCACCTGGGATGCCACCCGATTCACCTCTTCCTCATTCGGATGAGTGATATAATCCCTTTACCGTATAATCAGGTATACAGCCCGCGTTTAGTGAAGAAAGGCATGAGCGCCACTTCTCTTGCGCCTCAGTCACCTAAGTACATAGATCCCAATCGATATCTGCGCAGAAAGACAATACTGACATCCTAAACCGGGCTACAGAGTTTATTTAGCACATACGGCAATAATAATTCTACTAGGGTTATTGACATATGTCAAATCGAAGACGTAGTCTAGACTAGATCCTAAGGAGGTAAGCTGACAATGACCGGCTGGGAACTGCTGGAGGAATTTGAGGACTTCCTCGGGCGTGACGTTAACCCTGGTGAAGAATTTCACGCTCTCCTGGAAGCCCTCGGCTTTGAGCCTAGGGCGCTTTTGATCTGTTGCCGGCCAGCCCCACCGAATCCAGGAGAAAACCCAAGAAAGACGGCCTGGGGAGAATTCCTCTGTTGCCCAGAGTCGTGCTCTTATAAGAGATGTCAAGCGGGGCGCCGTAGTTGCCGACTCCTTTGAGCCACAAGGCTCCCAACCATATCTGCTGCACCGGAAAGACCGGCTCCAGCCACTCTCTAGTGATCACTCGCCTGTTGTTGAGATAGACCTCGAGCTTCTTTTCCCGGTCGCTGAGGAAGAGATATACATCCTGCCACTCATCCTTTCGCAGGCGGGCCAGCGGGGCTGTGGTGTACGATGGCGGAGCGAAGAGGTCATGAGCAATTCCCAGACGTCCCTCCCCGTTTACGACCACGGCAACCGGCGAGTGGGGGAGTATGAGCGCCCCTAAGACCACGGCTTCGTCGGTGAAGGAGGAGACGCGTACCGAGAAGTGCCAGACGAAGGCCTCAGGAGGCGCCTGTTCCAACGGCAAGGAGCGAGCCAAATAAGGAGCAGCATGCTTCTGGCGGGCGAGTCTGACTGCGCCCTGCTCTTTTGACCAAGTAGCATCCAGCGCCTGCCAGCCCCCGATCCCTTGAGCAAAATCGTCGTGGAAGTAAACCTTGGGCTCCGGGAGGGCTGCATGCATACGCCATGCCCAGAGGGACAGAGACAGAAGCAGGAGAACTGTCGCGGCCATTAATAGATGGCCCTTACCCCATCGTAAGGCCCTCTTCCTGACTACAGAGGAAGGTTGTGGCTCTGTCAAGAGACCCACTCCAATAAAAAGAACTGGGCTGCCAACCGTTGGAAAATTCTACTGGTTACGGGGTGGTAATAGTAACCTCCTTCACCGTGACAATTGCACGGTACGCGGAGGTGAGGGCAGAACTGAGGATAACCTCTTTGTTTGTGACCGTGGCCGTCTTTGCGCCTGCGCTACCCGAGGCCGTTTGCGGCTGATCATAACTACCTACGGTGCCCAGCACCGTCCCGCTTCCGTTAAAGACCTCCACGAAGTAATTGAAGGTGGCCGTCTGTGTGGGTTCAACGGTCTTAGTGGTCTCTAGGTCGAAGTTGAGGTATAGCTTTTTGGCCCTGGAGTCGTAGCCCGCCACCTGGATCTTCGTCGGGTAGCTTTCTCCGGTGACGAAGTAGTCGCCCTGTCCTTCCACAGTTAACTGGGCTGGGGTTT
>DUSP01000064.1 GCA_012842575.1 Clostridia bacterium | reverse complement strand
GTTTACCCCCATTAACCCTTCCCCGAATGCGGTCTGTTGTGAAATCTTCCTACAATTCTTTGATTTTAAGCCCGTCTGTTACAACGGTCAAGGGCAAGAGCCTGTCTGTTGCAAATCATGAGCACCGGATAAAGTCTCCGACCAAGTCGTAAGCGGTTGCGGCCGTAATTTTTACGTCTACAAAGCGGCCGGGCCTTACGTCAGCACCGGATGGCGATCGTACCAAGACTGCGCCGTCTACTTCCGGTGCTTGCCCCTGGTGCCTACCCAACCACAAGGCCGGGCCAGCACCGTACCTGGCCCCTTGCCACTCCTTACGTGTAGCACGTGCTAAACCATTTTCTCCTGAACCCATTTCCATAGGTGCTCCTGCGGATCTGGACCCAACCTGTCGCGCCTGGAGTAGACTCAAGGGGTCCGCAGGTTCCGACGATTGCGGAACCTCCCCCTCTATGAGCACCCTCACAATGGTACCCAGATACCTGCAGTTCCGGGAATACGAAATGAGCTGTTGAAGTGTGGCAGCGCGTTTGAGCCTGCGTCTTGCCACTCTATCCCTGACTCTCCCTGGCAAAGTGAAGGCAGGCGTGGGCTTTTCCGGGGAATACAAGAAGAAACCGGCATAGTCGAAGCGCGCATGGGTCATGAACCGCAAAAGCTGCGCGAAGGACTGCTGATCCTCTCCAGGAAATCCGATCATGAATGTAGATCTGAGGGTAACATCATCGACCCTATTCCTCAGCTTTCGAATGACATTCAAATACTGCTCGGCGCTCCCCGGGCGCCCCATCAGCCGCAGTACTCTGTCGCTTGCGTGTTGAACCGGCAAATCAAGATACTTGACTATCTTACGCGACTCTGAAAGTACGCGTATTAAGGAGTCGTCAAGGCGTATAGGGTGGACGTAAAGGAGTCTTATCCACTCGACCCCGTCAATCTCCTCCAGATCTTGGAGTAAGGATATAAGAGGGCTTTCCCTTGTGGGACCATAAATGTCCCTCCCGTATAGAGTGACATCTTGGGCTACTAGGATGATCTCTTTGGCCCCGATTGTCGCTAGGTACCGGACCTCGTCACGAATGTCTTCTCTGTGCCTGCTCTTTAAGGGGCCTCTCAACCGCGGGATCATGCAGTATGAGCAGCGGTTGTCGCACCCTTCTGCGATTTTAACGTAGGCGGTCCATGGAGGAGTTGTGATAACCCTAGGGCGAGTCTGTTGCACCCCGCTACCTACCGTCAAGCTGCCTCTTATACCCGATGCGCGCGGACGCTTACCGTGTTTGACGATATCGTCTACAACTTGAACGATTGTGTCATAGTCAAAAGTACTCGCAATCCCGTCGATAGCGGGCACGGTGTCCATAAGGGATTTCCCGTAACGCTGTGGAAGACAACCAGTGACGACGAGGTATTCGAAACCACCCCTGCCTTTCTTTTGGGCTTCCCGCAAAATCGTGCCCAACGATTCTCGCACTGCATCTTTGATAAATGCACATGTGTTTATTATCAATACATCGGCTGGATCTGAGGACCCGACGACTTTGTACCCCGCTTCTTTCAAGAGTCCCAGCATAACCTCGGAATCCACCCGGTTCTTGGAACAACCCAGAGAAATCATCTTTACAGCACGGTTTTCGCTCAACGTATGCCCCCCATCCGCTCCGCTTAGCGGACACTTGCGTCATCTCATCTTTTCGGTTCACCCCGAATTATAACCGCCGCGGTGAATATTATCTAGAATGAAAGGAATAAAGGGGCCCGGGATAAGTAATGATATCTCGAATGCGCTCTGCCCCGAGAGTATCATCCGGGTCACCTGGAATGAAATTTACACAGTAATGAAGGATCATACGGTAATGAAGAACCGCATCTTGAGGAGGGGATCCACTTTGTGGGTCATAACAGTATCACGTAAGACCAAAGTGAAACTTCTCCTCTTCGCCGGGCTTTTGATACTGACCGGAGTCTCACGCCTTCGCGCTCAACCCGCACTTACGCAAACCGTAGCGGGACAGCTTCAGGCCATAGACAAGGTGGATACGGCAAAACCCGCGGTAGCCCTTACCTTTGACCTCACCTGGGGAGAAAAAGTGCCCCCAATGGTCCTAGATGCACTGCGGAAGTCAGGCGCCAAAGCCACTTTCTTCGTCTCTGGGCCGTACGCCCAAAGCCATCCTTCTATCATCAAACGGATTCTGGAAGAGGGGCACGAGCTGGGAAATCACTCTTATAGACACGTCCGTCTTTCAGCATACGATAGCAGCACGGTAAAATCGGAAATCGAAAAGACTCACTCCATTGTGAAGGAAATCACCGGCAAAGACATGAAGCTCTTCCGGCCGCCTGACGCCGACTATAACGACACGGTAATCAAAGGGGCGCTCGACTTAGGGTATACCACCGTTACCTGGAGTCTTGATAGTCTCGATTGGAAAAGCCCCGGAAAGGACTTTATAGTCAAGAGGGTCCTGCGCCGAGCGAAGAAGGGCGACATAATACTCTTTCATGCGTCCGATAATGCCCCCGACACGCCAGGGGCTATACCGGATATAGTCAAGGGTCTGACGGAAAAAGGGTTCACCATTGCGAAGGTAACCGATCTTTTGTCCATCGAGGCGGACTAACCGATGGCCAGTCGCCCCGAACACGCCGTTCAACCCATGCGGTTGTTCGGAACGGGGGAAAAGAAGAGTGGCTTCATCTCCTCCACCCGCGCTAAAAAGGAAGGACATGCTTCCCACACGGCGACCCCATCCCGGTCAGCGTCGACGAGCCCATTATCGTAAGGGAACCAGCCTAATATGGACATGCCCTCGAGGGAACTCTCAATCCATCGGAGGTCGGCTTCCGCCCTAATCTTGTTAGCCACCACACCAACCCTTTGTATACCTATGTCCTTGGAGAGTTCGCGGATCCTCAGGGCCGTATTTATGCTCCTTATCCCTGGCTCCACCACCACGACCAAAAGCCCGACGCCACTGGCCGCGCCGCGTCCCAAAGGCTCCAAACCCGCTTCCATGTCGACGAGGACGGTATCGTGCCTTTCCAGCACCAAGTGCGACAGGAGAGCCTTCAGGATGGCCGTCTCCGGACAGGCGCACCCCGCACCGCCCGCCTTTATACCACCCATGATGATCAACCTGATGCCCTCACGCTCTATCCACAGTCTTTCCGGAAGGTCGTCCACCCTGGGATTCAATGCAAACCATCCGCCCAGAGAGCCCGGACGTGCCCCGGTCCGCTCTTCGATGATATCCTTCATTTCGCTCAGGGGCTTTACCCTTTGCAGCGTATCACGACGAAAACCCAGGGCATGGCCGAGGTTTGGATCCGGGTCGGCATCGATAGCGATCACCCTCTGACCGTCCAATGCCATGGCCCTTGCGAGAAGGGCGCAAAGGGTCGTCTTTCCGACCCCACCCTTCCCGGTTATGGCTATTTTCGATACTCCGGGTACCTCATCCATCAAGCTCCACCCGCTCGGATGCCTTAGGCTTTAGTGTGATGGGAAAGCAGGGTTTTCCTCTTTTCGACTTGAACCTGTGAAAAAAATACCATGCGCGAAGTACCTCAAAGCAGGGTTCGCCCCCGTCGTAAAGAAGAATACCAGGGCACGCCATTATTGACATGAGTTTATACCTCCATGGTACCAGGGGGTAGCATTAGTGTAAAGGCTATGGAAAAAGTCCGGTAAAAACCCAGGTAGAAAGTCCGGTAGAAAGAGCGTTGAGAAGTCCGGTAAAAAGTCCGGCCCGTAAAGCCGCACAATCGAGGCGGGGTATTACGTACGGTATCCTATAGCGGTATCATACCCGACATCGAGTAAGGGAGGCGTGAACCCTGAGATCGCCGAGGAACGCTCTCGGAAGTAAGGGAGTCGCGGCGTTAGGGGCCGCCGCCGTCGACATGGTCCTGAAAGTCCGAAACCTACCAGGACCGGACGAAATGGCCATGGTAGAGGAAGGGCCATTCTCATTCCCAGGGGGATCCACCGCCAACGTTGCCGTTGGATTGTCCCGCCTAGGAGCGCAAGTGAGGTTCATCGGAAAGGTCGGAGGTGACGCCGAAGGCAGGCTCATCATCGACGCATTTTCCGAAGAGAACGTTGACACCTCCTTCGTGAGGGTTGAACCGTCGGGCCGGACTTCTCGTACCATCATCGCGGTAGACCCAAAGGGCGCCCGGATCATCTTTTCCCTTGGAGGCACGGCTCTCTTGGATACCCCCGAGGAATTCGATGCTAAGATGCTGGAGGGTGCAAAAATCCTCTACATAGGCGAAGCCCGCCCCGATGTGGCTAAAGCGGCGGCAAGAACAGCAAAGGACATGGGGATTATCTCGGTCTACGCTCCCGGGGGCGTTTTCTCATGTCTCGGAACTGACGCCCTCGAGGGGGTACTCGTCGCCAGCGATTATCTGATTCTGAACCGCAGAGAACTCTATAACATGACGAAAACCCGACGGCAGGAAGAGGCCATCGAGATCCTTTTAGCTCGGGGCGCCAAACGAGTCCTGGTAACCCTTGGGCACGGGGGAGCTTCCCTTTTCACCGTACCCGAAGGGGCGTACCCCAAAGCCGGAACGAATTCCGTTAATACCGGTTTTATGGAATGGCATCAGCCAGCCTTCAAAACTGACGTGGTGGATACCACCGGAGCGGGGGACGCATTCGCTGCAGGTTTCATACGCGGGTTATTGGACGGCTTGGGCCCGGATCGTTCACTCAAGATGGGCTGCGCATGCGGAGCACTGGCGGTAACCGCGTTGGGACCACGCGAGGCTTTACCTTCGTTGCAGACGGTGCTCGACTTCTTGCGCCAACAAGGAGAGGAGAAGTCATCGTGCTCGACGACTCCCGGATGCTGATAGCCAAGGCAGCGGGATCCCTTGCAGGTGTCGCCATCGGCGATGCAATGGGGATGCCTGTGGAATTCTTGAGCCGGAGTGAAATAAGGGCAAGGTTCGGCCGGGTGAATGAGTTCCTTGAACCACCCCAAGATCATATGCACAGGCATGTACAAAAGGGCTCAATTACCGATGACACTCAGCAAACCTTGGCGCTCGCCAGCGCCCTGATCGAACATGGCCGCATCACTCCTGAAATAGCGGCCCAAGCCTATTTACGCTGGGCTGACGAGACCGACGCGTTCAGGTCTTCCTTTTTGGGCCCGAGTTCTAAAGACGCCCTACTTCGTCTCAGAGCGGGCGAAGACCCAAGACACGCCGGCGGCGCGGGATCTACCGTGGGCGCCGCCATGCGGGTCGCTCCCATAGGCATCGTCAATGCAGGCGACCCCCAAGCCGCAGCTTCAGAGGCCTACCTTTCGTGCCTTCCTACCCATGGAGCATCCGTAGCAATAGCCGGGGCGTGTGCCGTAGCCGCCGCCGTGGCGAGTGCAATGGTCAACGCTTCCCTTGATGAATTGGCCCGTGCCGCCTTGTCCGGAGCAGAATTCGGACAACTTCATGGGATAGCCTCGCCCGGTCCCACCCTTGCCGCTCGATTGGTAACCGCCCTTCAATTGGTAACCCGAAACGAGAATGATAAAGAAGCCGCAGAAGCCGAGCTGATCAAGACGGTGGGCGTCGGAATCCAATCCGTGGAGCTCGTTCCCACCGCCATCGCACTGGTGGTACTATATGAGGGCGACCCGCGTCGCGCCATTCCGGCAGCGGTCAACATGGGCGGGGATACCGATACATTGGCTGCTATGGTGGGCGCCATCACAGGTGCCATTCGGGGGATCGAGGGATTTCCGGCCGAGTGGGTCCTTACCGTACAACGTCAAAACGCCCTAGACTTCTGCCGCATCGCCCACGATCTCATCGAAATTCACGAACGAAGGCGTAAGAAGAGCCGTGCGTCCTGATGCGGCGACCGTCCAACAGTACTTCATAAATGAGGCACAAGCCTCACCACAATCTGCGACACCGCCCCAAGTAACGTCCTGATAAGGGTTTTCCTGTGGACGGCGGTCACCGCTACGAGTGTCCCTTCCCTCAAAACCTTGTCTCCAAGTCGAAGCCTTATAACGCCTAGTGGTTCTCCACAGAGTACCGGAGCTCTTACGGGCTCATTCACATACATGTCAAGGGCGACCTGCGAATTGGCCAAGACGACTGCTTCTAGGTCCGAATCGCAGGCAAGATCGACAAAGGCCTGATCTCCGCCGGTGACCCTGAGGGTATACCAAATCTGACCAGCCGAGGCCGGGCGTTCGAGTCGAAAGTTCTCAAAACCCCAGTCCAAGAGGCGGGCCGCGTCCCCCCACCTATCCCGGCTTTTCAATACGACGGCGATCAGCCTCATTTCTCCCCTTTTGGCCGCTGCAAGAAGGCAATTCCCCGCCGCTTGGGTCGTCCCAGTCTTTATACCTTCGGCACCGGGATAGGTCCAAAGGAGCTTATTGGTATTGGCGAGGTGAAGCTCCCTGTCTTCGGAAAGCTCGTTTATAGTGGACGTTTTTGAACTCACACAGCGTGTGAACCTATCATCGCCCAGCGCCCATTTGCCGAGGAGGGCCAAATCATAGGCCGTCGAGAAATGCCCCGGTTTACTGATACCGTGGGGATTGAGAAAACGGGTGTTTAAGAGCCCAATGTCTTGCAGACGACGATTGACCATTGCAGTGAAATCCTCTCTCGTACCGCCAACGTGGATAGCCAGGGCTTCGGCGGCGTCGTTGGCCGAAATGAGGAGCATGGCCTCGAGTAAATCTTTCACCTTGTACTTCTGATTGGGCCGAAGCCCCATGCTGGAACCCTCTATACCACAAGCCTGGCGCGGAATCGTTACCACATCGTCTAGTTTCGCTTTTTCGAGTACCACCATGGCCGTGGCCACTTTCGTTATGCTGGCGGGGGCGAGGGGCTGGTGAATATTCTTCCCGAAAAGTACGGTCTCGGTTGCGGGTTCCATCAGGCACGCCGCCTGGGCGGTAATCTTCGGCGGGGCTACCGCAGCATCGGACTCGCTTGAATCCGCTTCAACCTGCTCCTTCACGTAGCTTGATACTTCTTCAGAGGTTAAACCCAAAGCCGCATCGGTACCGGTGCAACGAATCCCGTCTCGGCTTGCCGCTGCGTTGATAGCCAAAAGCGAAGCAGAAGACGCACTGACATGATCGAAATAATTCCCCCAAAATGTAAAAGCAGTCCACGAGAGCGCTACGAGAACAGCCGATGTGGCCTTCTTAATCACAAGAAGCCGAACCCCCCACTGCTACACTCTTTGCACCGGTCAACTGCGGTTGCAGGGGGTCGGCGCGGACACGAAACGGCATGACCCCTTAATTAGTTATTCTCCTCTTCCACCTCCTTTACAACCTCGAAAATAAAATCCTTCGGTGGCGATTCTTGGCCGTCGGGCTCGAATTCTTTGCCGTTTACGACGATTTTCACGGCCCAAGGTCGACCGCACCGGATTCGAAGGTTCTTCTTTACACTCCAATCCATGCTCTGCCCTGTCCCAAGCTCCTTTTCCAAAGGCCGGCCCTCATCGGCGACCGCCCTTATCCAGCAACGGTCGGTCAACTCCGTAACCAATAAGGTCACCTCGGCCGCTTCGCCAAAAACCGTGTATTTCCTCTTCGTTCTCGTATCCTCCGATATCACCACCCGGGAGACCGTTGAAGACACTGGGGTTTGGGATCCGATCTCTCCAGGCACGATACCGACCCCTCCGGGTTCCGCGCCGAGCGACCCCCCTCCTCGCACTCCCTCTCCGTTTCGGCCGGCCTCCCCTTCGGGAAGCGTTTGGTCTTCCAAACTATCTCCGACTCGATCCGTTTCATCCGCAATTCGTCCGGGCTCCATTACCGCGCGATAGAAGCCTCTGCCCGCAGCAAAGGCGAGGACCAAGACCACCACTAAGATCAGTCCCCAACGCGTCACGCCTCGACCTCGAATTGCCCTCATGCTCTGTCGCGCGGCAGTCCGGCGTACGACGCCTCCGTCTGTCAAAGGCTCCTTCTCAGTCCGGCGTACCCTCGTACTCTGATTTCTTAGCCCATAGTGTCCGCGGCTTGCATCTAGACGCTGTCCACGTTGTTGGCGTTCACCCCTGGACCCCTTGTCTTCCAAATCCTCGGGCGGAGCGTGCAGGAGGCGCCATTCCTCCATCAAGACACGTTCGTCCGTCCCTAGGTAACGTGCGTATGTCCTTATAAACCCGCGCTGGTAGACCTCACCGCCGGGGATAAGATCGAACTCGCCCGCCTCCATGGCTTCGATATACCGCCGTCTGATTTTGGTGTCTTCTTGGACCTGCTTGATCGTGAGCCCTTTTCTTTCCCGGGCCTCTCGCAATCGCTCGCCGATGTCGCGGGTCGTGGTCATTTCTCTCACCCACCGTCAGATCTTTCGGATCTTATGGACGAGTTCGCTCCCGTAATGTTCTGGTCACCGTTCAATTCGTTATCGCTTAATCCGTTACCGATCAGTTCATTGCCGCTCAGTCTTTCCAGAACCTTTCCCAGTTCTCGTATGGCCTCCCCGTAGCCCGCCCAATCTCCCGCCGCTATTCTGTCCTGAGCCAGGCGGTACAGCCGGAGCGCCTCATCGATAAGGTCCTCAGATACCTTTTCCTCCACGGGCCTCTCGGTAACGGCGCGTGGGGCAGGCGTGATCTCCGGTTTCGCCCCGAACATCCTCGCCAACAGCCGGTCTAGGCTTTCTTCCATCATTACCTTATCGTCATACACACCTATTACCCGCTTGAACTCCGGAAGCTTATTATCTCTGGCTTGCAAATAGAGGGGTTCTATGTAGATCACGGAATCCTCGATTGGTAACACGAGGAGGTTTCCTCTGATGACCGAGGAACCAACTTGTCCCCACAAGGTTAGCCTCTGGGATATCTCGGGGTCTTGATCGATGCGCGCTTCAACTTGCATCGGGCCGTATACCATCTTTTCCTTCGGGAACTTGAATACCACTATCTCACCATATTTTGCCCCGTCCATGCGAGCCGCCATCCAGGCGATCATGTTCTGCTTGCCCTTTGGCACCAAGGGTAACATGAGAATGTATTCGGGCTCGGTTTCTCCGGGAAGGTTCATGACCACGTAAAAGGCCTGCATACGTTCTTTTGTCCCGGCCGAAACCTGCTCGGGTATTTGCCAGAGGTCCTCCTTGTTGTAGAACACCTGGGGATCTTTCATGTGATAGGTCGCATAGATTTGGGCTTGAACGTTGAAAAGGTCTTCCGGATATCTCATTTGCGCCCTGATGTCGGCAGGCATTTCCGATAGAGGGGTGAACATGCTGGGATAAATCCCTCGGTACGAAGCGAGCAGGGGGTCGGATTCGTCGAAGGCGTAGAATTTCACATCGCCGTCGTATGCGTCTATCACCACTTTGACGGAGTTTCTTATGTAATTCACTCGACCGTCGAAGGGCTCAGAATACGGATACAGGTCGCTCACCGTATACGCGTCGATGATCCACTTGAGGCGCCCGTCGCCAGAGACGATTATGTATGGGTCCCCGTCAAACATCAAGAATGGTGCCAAGGTGCTGACACATTCCTCGATCTGACGGTGTATCATCACGCGACTTTCCGGAGTGATGGCTTCCGTCAACAACACCTTATAGCTTCCCAGTCTTATGGAGAACAACACCTTCTTCAAGAAGGAATCGAGCTTGACTCCGCCTTTGCCCGAATAATGTGTATACCTGTTGTCATCCCCCAGGGGATAGTCGAACTCGGGTTCTTTGGTGTTGACTATGGCATAAGAGTCGGTGAGCTCGCCGTAATAGATCTCTGGCCTTTTCACCTCGAGCACCGGCGTAGTGCTCCTGGGCGGGATGTCCCTCACCAGAAACACCGGGAGACCTTCTGCTGATACGGCCGACGACGGGTTCGCGACAATGCCGTACCCATGCGTGAATTTCAGGTGAAGGTTCATCCACGTCTGAGCCGTAGAAGCGAGCCTCGACTGGTCGAGTTCCCTCGCCGCCATGAATACCTGTGTATAGCGGCCGTCAACGTTGTAGCGCACAGTGTCGATGTCGTTGAACCGATAATACAGCCTGATCTCCTGCAACTGGCTGTATGTGTCCTTAAGAGCCCTCCAGTCCCATAGCCTGATATTTTCGATGGTCGGCTCATTTCTGTCTATGATCTCCCTGGTCAGCGTAACCGTCGCGGGATGGTGTCTTTCCACCACCTTATCAAGCCCGTACGCCAAGGTGGTATACTTGATATTCTGTTCTATGTACGGGCGTTCCTTGGATATCTCGTCTGGCTCCACCTCGAACTGCTGAACGAAAGCAGGATAGCCGGTACCCAATACAAGGGAACACAAAGCCAATGCCCCCACTGCGATACCCAACAACCGGAAGTCCCGGCGAAAGCCGTTCGCTATTGCCAGTACAGCGGCCGCCAAAGCCACCACGATGAGGACGCGAAGTGCTGGCAACTGAGCGTGTATGTCCGTGTAGCTCGCGCCGAAGGCCACTCCACGAGGCGAATATAAGAGCCTGTAAATGCCAAGCTGATAGCCCGCGCCTTTTAATGCGAACAACAACCCTACCAGGACGCTCAGGTGCCTCCGGGCGCCCCTTTCCAAAATGAGCGTGTTATCCCAAGTCGCACTACCCGTAAGGAAGTAAACACCCAGGGTGAGCGCCAGGGTGAGAAGCAAAGTGGCGAACAGGAATTGGTAGACTAGCTCCAAGAGCGGCAGGTTGAATATGTAAAAGCCCACGTCCCGTCCAAAAAAGGGGTCCTGGATACCAAAGGGGACTCTATGTAGATACCGCAGAACGGTCAACCATTCCCCGGAGACGTTGAGCCCGGCCAAACCACCGAAGATCAAAGCCAAAACGACCAGGTACAGATTGGTGCGGCGCGGAAGGTCGATTCGCTGAGTCGTCTCCCCGATCCCCACATATAAAACGCGGCGGCCTCTTTTTGACACCACGACGTTTACCAGAATCACACCGGTGAATATGAGGCCGAAAACCAAACCCGTACCGAGCTTGGCCAATATGTTCGTACGGAAGACCTGCGAAAAGCCTAACGACTCAAACCACCAGTACTCTGTTATGAAACCGGCGGATAAGGTTACGGCTATCAAAACCGCCAGGATAATGGCAATACCCAGAATGAAGGTTCTACGCCCCTGCAAATTCTACACCTCGCTGAGACCTATGAGACCTATAGACCGTTTCTCGTTTCCCACATTGTTTCGGGTGTACTCCAGTGTTTCGGGATAAGGTCTCGTATTCAGGACTGTATGTGTTCTCACGCCTCCGATCAGCATAGTTTCTCGGTCTTGCGTATCAGGAGCCTTGTGATCTCGTCTTTGAGAGTTTTTTCCAAAGGGTGGTCCTACTTATGCCGAGTCTTCGCGAAAGCTCTGAGCGGTTGCCGTTAACCACGGGCAATAACTGAGAAATGATTTGATCTATCATGAAATCCAACTCTCCGGGCTGTACTCGTATACAGAAATCCTTCAGGTCATGCCAATCCGAACCGGAACGCCTACGTAAAACGACCTCATCTTCGGTTTTCTCTCCCGGGACCTCGTCCTTCATCTGTAACTCCCCAAGGATAGCCTCTTCTATGTATTCCTTGGAAACAGCCGGTAGAGCCCCTACCAACGAAACATATTTCCTCGCAAGCGCCTTCAGTTCCTTCAGATTTCCGGGCCAATCGTATTTTTGCAACGCCTGGGCGATTCGCCCCTCCCCCGCAGGAACCGGGATCTCCGCCATCGTGGTCGAAGATTCCTTAGATGTCCCCCCTTGTCCGGCCGATATCCCGGGGACGCCCCCTCCTATAATGGTACCCAAGAGGTCGAGCATGGCGGTCAAATTCGGCTTAGAATCCGAAGGGCTCTCTTTTAGCATTATTTCCCGTACGAAAGCGCAAAAGAGCGGTATGATGTCTCCGGGGCGATTTCTCAAGGGCAAAAGATTGATCTTATGGGCCTCAAGCTCGACGTAAAGCTCCCTGTTGAAC
Source organism: Clostridia bacterium (assembly GCA_012842575.1). Taxonomy (GTDB): domain Bacteria; phylum Bacillota; class Sulfobacillia; order DUSP01; family DUSP01; genus DUSP01. Next base: position 1,790 of record DUSP01000064.1, on the reverse strand, counting down.
CTCCTCATCCTCGACATGAACTTCAGATCCTGGCTAGTCGTGGCCACTATCCTTACGTCGACCGGAACGGCCCTCGATTGCCCACATCTGACGATGACTCTGTTTTTGATGAGGGATAGGATTTTCGCCTGGATCCGCAACGGAAAATGCCCGATTTCCACGAGGACGACCGTGCCCCCGTGCGCCATCTCAAACACTCCGACCTGCGGCGACGGGCCGCCGTCACAGCCGAATAACTCAACGTCAAGGGCCTCTTCCGGGATTCCCTTTGCGTGTACCGATATGAGCGGCCCCTTCGACCGGCGAGACGCTTGGTGTATCCTGGTGGCGAGGTAATGCTTACCGGTACCTACCTCTCCTGTTATTAGGACCGGCTTGTCGTCCTTGGCGCAGGCCCTCGCCTCGGTCAAGACCAAGATCATCGCATCACTCGTGGCTGCGTAATCGGTCTCAAGTCGCTCCCCGCCTTCCCCTGGGGCTTCCCCGGAAGTAGTGGCCCTATCCAAAGCTTCTTCAGAGAGAGATCCTCCTCTGTCGACATTCGGCCCGTCCTCGGTGCCGCTCTGTCTTGCCCTTGCCGCTTTTACATCCCCCAAGGTGCCAACCCACCCGGATGCCGATATCCACCATTTTTTGCCTCGAGTCTTGTGTCCGGGTTGCTCCGATAAAGAAACCAAAGCCTCCCTGAACTTTTCGATTCTGGCGCTCAAACCCTTAGCGGCATCCGCCGATCCGATAGCTGCTGATACGGCAAGCATCATGCTGTCCATTCCCGGCTTGATGGCAAAAGGTGTAAGGCCCGCTTCCCTGACCAGGGAAACCACATTTTGCCCACAAAGGATGGTTTCGATCCCCTTTTCCTTAGCCTCCTTCAATGCCGAGATCACCTCTTCCCTGTTCTTCCGGGGATTCAAACAGTAGACGTCTTTACAGGCGACCCTCTTTAGTAAATCCTCGTCAAAGACTTGATCCCCGAAATAAAGGAGGCCAAGGGAGGCTGCTTCGGCCGAAGCCGCCTTTAGGGACAAAAGTACGTCGTACCTCGAAACAAAATAGCCCACGATTGGAACCGAAGAATTATCCCGAAGGGGTCGCAAGAAGCCCGGCGACGCGATCACGGCCTGGGCTCCTTCTTCCTCAAGACTCCTTAGGGCCTTAAGGGAAGATTCCTCCGGAACGATACGGTAAACCGGACGGACCCCATACAGGGCCGCAGCAGCCCTGAACATATTGGCCACTTCCACCGAGGAAGTGATGAGCCCTATTATAGACGAGCCGGTATTCTCCCGTTGTGTCACGCTATTCGCCCCCCACGACGCCCGACTCGTATCCCGGGACGATTTTTACCTTTCCTGGTGCATACGTCAGGCACGCCTCGGTACAAAGAGAGCTCAGTACGCCCTCCCAGTATGCCCTCGCGTTATGCCCTCGCGAACCGGAATACGATTGGCAGTGACTCTATTGGGCTTCTTCGATATTTATTTGGGAGATCCTTCCAGCTTTGGGACGTTCAAAAACGAACCTTTCGATTATTTCGATTACCCCGTCCGTCGACTCACCCTCACTCACGTAATCCACAAGTACTTTCAAGTCTTCGGGCGCGTTGGAAACCAAGGCCCCGATTCCCGCACGCCTCAGCATTTCCAGGTCGTTCTCACCGTCTCCAATTGCGAGGACTTCTGTGGAATCGATTCCCAAATGCTCGCATAACCTGGCCAATGCGTTGGCCTTGGATGCCTGTGGATGAAGGAAGTCCACAAAATACGGCATGGAACTTCCGACCCTCACGG
>DUSP01000198.1 GCA_012842575.1 Clostridia bacterium | reverse complement strand
CGGCGCTCGAGTTCTCTCATCAACTCAGGCCCGATACTGGCCTCTTTCGCTTCGTATGCCTTGACGGCGACCTCGGTAGCGCGCCTTACGAGATCCTCATAACTGAGTTCTTTGAGTTCTTCGACGGACAACCCACCGCGTAGCAGAAAGGTTCGCCCAAGCGCAGTCGCAAGACCTTCTAAATCCCAGTCCTCCCGGTGAACCCTTTGTGGGGCGTAAGCCTCCACCAAGGAGGAGGCCACTTTCTTCACCATTTCCAGGATGTTATCCCTCAGGTTTTCTCCAAACAACACCTTACGTCTTTGGGCATAAATGATTTCACGCTGTCGGTTCATCACGTCGTCGTACTCGAGAACCCGCCGCCTTATGTCGAAGTTACGCGCCTCCACCCGTTTTTGAGCACGCTCGATGGCCCGGGAAAGCATGGGGTGTTCCAGGGGCTGGTTCTCATCGATCTTCAAGCGCTCGAAAATGCCGCTTATGAGGTCGCTTCCGAAAAGCCTCATCAGATCGTCTTCCAAAGAGAGGTAAAACCGCGAAGACCCGGGGTCTCCCTGGCGTCCCGAACGACCCCTGAGCTGGTCGTCTATTCGTCTGGCTTCATGCCGTTCGGTGCCGATAACGTGAAGGCCGCCCAAATCCTTTACGCCTTCGCCCAAGACGATATCCGTTCCGCGACCGGCCATGTTAGTGGCTATTGTGACGGCGCCTCGTTGCCCCGCCTTCGCTATGATTTGGGCCTCTTTCTCGTGGTACTTCGCATTTAGAACCTGGTGGGGGATACCTCGTCTCTTGAGCATTTCCGAAAGTTTCTCGGACTTTTCGATGGACACGGTCCCGACCAGTACCGGTTGGCCCCTTTCGTAGCATGAGGCTATCTCCTCGACTACCGCCTTAAATTTTGCCCGTTCTGTCGAATAGACCACGTCCGGGTAATCCACTCTTATCATCGGCTCGTTGGTAGAGATTACGACCACATCGAGCCCGTAGATCTTCCGGAACTCCTCGGCTTCAGTAGCCGCAGTCCCCGTCATGCCCGCCAGTTTCTTGTACATCCTGAAGTAATTCTGGAAGGTGATGGTGGCTAGCGTTTGACTTTCTTCTTCGATGCGTACACCTTCTTTAGCCTCAATGGCCTGGTGCAACCCGTCGCTGTACCGTCGTCCGAACATCAGCCTGCCTGTAAATTCATCGACGATGATGACCTTGCCGTCCTTAACCACATAATCCCGGTCTCGACGCATCAGGGCATGAGCGCGTAATGCCTGGTTCAAGTAATGAGACAGTTCCATACTGTCGTCTTCATAGAGGTTCTTCACACCCAGCATCTTCTCGACGCGTGCTATGCCCTCTTCGGTGGGTGCCACCGAATGGGCTTTTTCATCTACGACGTAATCGATTTCCGGTCTAAGCTGGCGAACGATATGTGCGAACTTGTAATATATGTCTTTCGGCTTGCCGCTCGGTCCTGAGATTATGAGCGGCGTCCTCGCCTCATCGATGAGTATGGAGTCCACTTCGTCGACAATGGCATAATTGAGGCCGCGCTGCACTATGTCCGAGGCATATATGGCCATATTGTCGCGAAGGTAATCGAAGCCGAACTGGTTATTTGTTCCATATGTTATGTCGCAGGCGTATGCCGCCTTACGTTCGACAGTGCTCATTCCGTGAACGACGACGCCACAGGTCAAGCCCAAGAAGGTATAAATCGGACCCATCCATTGGGCGTCCCTGGATGCCAGGTAGTCATTTACGGTCACAACATGAACGCCCTCGCCGGTCAAAGCGTTGAGATACACGGGGAGCGTGGCCACGAGGGTCTTGCCCTCGCCGGTTTTCATCTCCGCGATGTTACCTTCGTGAAGCACCACTCCGCCCATTATCTGAACGTCGAAATGCCTCATCCCCAGGATCCTGCGAGAGACCTCTCGTACCACCGCAAACGCCTCGGGCAAGATCGAATCGAGAGACTCGCCGTTTCCGAGACGCTCCTTGAACTCCGCCGTCTTGGCACGGAGATCGTCGTCTTTAAGACTCATCATCTTGGGCTCAAGGCTTGATACCTTGTCGACGACGGCCCTTAATCTTTTCATTTCCCTTTCGGTTTGTGCACCAAGGACCAAATTCGAAAGCAGTTTCAACACCGCTTACCACTCCACCAACGGCCGCCGCTTGAGTCGCTGAGCCGGCTATAACCGCCAATGTCGCATATCCAATCTTGCATTCAAACATCGCTTAAGAACGCTCGTTCTCTCTGGCGCAGGACATTAAGATTCTAACACCTTTGGGTTGGTGCAGCAACTTATACGCTGCCCGGGGGTCTTTCGTCATTACCTGGCCTTCTAGTTCTCGAACGGCCTTTCCCATAGCGGGCCAAAAAACGCACGGGCGGGGATGAGTCTTCTCCCTGCCCGTGCAAAATCCATCGTTTTCTCGTCCTCGCCCGCTTTCGTTGACCGTAACATCTACGTTAGAAGCCGGCGGGTCGCATAACGGCCTATGAAGTCATGCACCCTCCAATAGCCAAGCAATAGTCAAGCAATTTCGTAACGCGGGTGCAGGCGCCGCCCGTCGCGAGTTCTCCAGGTATCACAGAGTCGATTTATAGCCCATCGGTGATGCTTCTGAAGTACTCTTCGGTTAGAATCGTGCTGTCGTTGCGCATCAGGAAGTAATAGACGACGCCTCCCACCAGTGCGCCGACCATCCACGCGTTGGCGTAAAGCCATCCCAGCGCCGGTACGATCTTACCGATCAGGGCGAATAGGACGCCGACCACGAGGGCGATGATCGCCTTCCAGTTGACACCGCTTCCGCCGTACGCATATTTGCCTTCCTCGCGGTAGAGGTCATCGAGGTCGATTCTCTGTCGCCTTATGATCCAGTAGTCGCAAATATAAATGCCCGCCAGCGGACCGAGGAACCCGCCGTAAGTGCCTAACCACCCGAAGATGTAGTTACCGTAGTTGGCCAGGAGGTACCAGGGGCACATGGCGATACCGATTAAACCGGTTATTATAGTGCCCATGCCGAAGGTTATCTTCTTCGGGAAGAGGTTGGATATACCTATGGCGGGGGCCACCACGTTAGCCGCGATGTTGGTGGTAATCGTCGCAAGGACGATACCTACCGTTCCGATGAGGACTACGAGGGGCGGGAACTTGGTCATCAGCACGACCGGATCCCAAATGGCCTCACCGTAGACCACGACCGTAGCCGAGGTGACGATTACGCCTATGAACGCATAAAACCCCATCGTCGTGGGAAGCCCAAGCGCTTGCCCGAGCATTTGGGCCCTCTGGTTTACCGCGAAGCGGCTGAAGTCGGGTATGTTGAGTGCCAGAGTGGCCCAGAATGCTATCATTCCGGTAAGACTTGGCAGGAATACTTTCATGAAGTCCGCGGTCGTTTCGAACTTGTCGGGCTGACTCACTATGGGCCCAAGGCCACCCGCCGCAAGATATGCCCAGATTAGTAAGGCAAGGCCCATAACTATCAATATGGGGGAGCCCCAGGATTCCATGAACTTGATGGCCTCTGGTCCTTTGTATCCTATGTATACGTTGAGCGCCCAGAACGCCAGGAACGAGACCACCGGCCCGAGGGTGAAATTGGACCAACCCGGTATCATCGCGGAGACCAACGCTTGTACCCCCGCGCCGCCGATCCACGTCTGAATGCCGAACCAGCCCGCCGCGACTATGGCACGCAATATGGCTGGCACGTGAGCTCCTTTCGTACCAAAGGACAGTCTCGCGAAAACGGGGTAAGGAATTCCGTATTTGGTTCCCGCGTGCGCGTTTAAGATCATCGGTATCAGGACTATGACGTTACCGAGGATAATCGTTAAGAGGGCCTGCCACCAGTTCATGCCGGCAGCAATAAGGCCGCTGGCCAACATGTAGGTGGGAATGCAAACGCTCATACCTATCCATAAAGCCGCGATGTTGTAAGCAGTCCATGTCCTCTCTTTGATCGGAACGGGCCTGAGGTCTTCATTATAGAGCGGTGAGTCTACGACCGACTTCTGTCCTTCGGGTGTAAGGGCAATCATGCCGTCTCTGTACTCTTGTGTCTTACCCCTCATCTCCATCCCGCACACCTCCTCTGTGGTCCAATCCGGCTAAAGCTACCAATAGCACTGGACTCAATAAGCCTTCTTTCATCGCCTTTTGATGTCCGAACACTAGAGAAACCGTCTCAGTTGTCCATAAAAGACTGCCTTAGACTGCTTTCATAGGCCTTTAAAGATTCACGAACTCGCGTCCCGGATACCACCACCCTTCCGGCGGGCATATAAGGAGTCTCGCTTCGGGGAAGTTTCACATCCCCATTTCATCAAGAGTCGCGAATCGTACTCTGTCCTTCGCGGATTCTGAAGCTGCGGCCGTTCCTCGTATGGTTACATCCTTAGGAGCTACGAAATACAAGCCCGCCCGATATATGAAAATGCCCTGGAAGCGCGCAACACGCACTCAGGGCACTCTCATACCCTCGGTCACTCTCCGGAGCTCGGAAGCGCACCCGAGCCCAAGCCCCGTATCTCAGGTGACTATTTTGGATATGTCTGGATATTGTCAGGATACTCTATTATCCGTCAAATCGTTCTGGTTTACGGCGGATGACCCTGTGATTCCGGACTTTCCTAGACAGTTATACGATTCCGAACATTCGCCTGATAATATTCGACGGATTTTTCCTTAATCCTCCTTTACGCTCTGCGGGCTTGGTGATAAGAAAGAACGGTAAGCCCCGGCGCATGGGGTAGCGGTAATGGTATCCCTGAGATTTGCCTCTTAGCCATCCTTGAAAACTACCATCTTGAGCTTTCATTCGTCGTCTCCGGATTTGACCGCTCGGACCAGTGAATACCGGCAGGCCTATCCACAGCTTTCAGGCTTTTGACTTACCGCTTCCGTTATAACACCGGGGCTTACCTCATTGATCCTCCTGAATCATCCCGAATGACCCTAAAAGAGTATGACCCGCTATCCGCCTTATGCTTTTCAGGCCACTTTGAAAAGCCCGTCCGTCTCGGGTATGAGCCCGAGATCTATCAGCCTCTCACGCGTCGGGATGCCTTCCTCGCTCCACCCCCGCAGGGCGTAGTACTCGCTCAACATCTTCCCTATGTGCGGAAGGCTCCCTGCCGCGCCTCCCGTCCTGCGGTCGTGAACCATGAGCCTGGGCGGTAACGTGTCGTCCTTCCTGCTTATGCCCAGCGCTACGTTGGCCATGCGGTGGAAGTTGAAGAGGCGTTCTCCTATGCGCATCAGCTCAGACCCGGTGAGATCCCATCCCGTGACCCCGTTCACCCAGTCGGCGATGACGTCGGGACCGGCATGGCCCCTCATCAAGAACTTGCAGAGGCCGAGGGGGTTGAATACCGACATGAAGTTCTGCATCGCAACGCAGAGCTCCGCCTTTCGCTCGGTGCCATGGGGCTCCCACTCATCGGGGAGGCCTAAGAACCTTCCGGGGAACGCCTTGTTCTCCACGAAGTAGGTGAGGGCTTCGAGATGACACGCCCCCCTGTTGGCCGTCGCGTAGTTAGGGGCCATGCTCGTGTAAGCCCTCGGGTCGTGGAAGGCGTATTCGAGTCCCTTGGTGTGAACGGAGAACTCGATGCTGTTCTTTCCGAGGATCTCGGCAGCCTTCTTCGTGCCCTGCCCCAAAACCTCGCCTATGTCTTCCTTGTAGGCGATTTTCCGGACCAGGTCGAGCATGGCCGTGCCGGCCCCAAACCTCGCCTCGATTCCGCCTGTGTCCTCGCGGGTGATGATACCGCGTTCGTAGGCCTCCATGGCAAAGGCCACCGCATTGGCCGTGGAGATGGTGTCGAGGCCGTAGCGGTTGCACATGTCGTTGGCGGCAGCGAGGAGGTTCAGGTCGTCGTTCAGACACATGGCCCCGAAGCCCGCGGCCGTTTCGTACTCAGGGCCGTGGGCCACGGTGCCTTTGTAAGGCCCCGCCTCGATGCGCACCAACTTCCCGCACCTTATGGGGCAGGAGTAGCAGGAATAGTGGCCTTCCAGGATGGTTTCCGCGATCTTCTGACCGCAGGTGGCTGCCGCTCCCTCAGGCCAGGACCCTTGGGCCCAGTTGCGTATGGGGAGATCCCCCGTGAGTTCCACCGCCCGCACGGCCCCCGCGGTGCCGTAGTCCCTGAGCATCTGCGTGGCCTTCTTTAAGGTCTCGAGGATGCTGCGGGTAGTAGCCTGCACCTTGGAGGCGTCCTTCACGGCGGGCCTTGACTTGCCGCGCACCGCGATGGCCTTGAGGCGTTTGGAACCCATCACGGCGCCGAGCCCGGTACGCCCCGCAGCCCTCGCGTCGTGACCGCCCATCATGATGGAAGATATGTTTACGAGGTTTTCCCCCGCCGGACCGATGGCCGCCACGATGACGTCTTCCCCGAGGCGTCCCTTCAGCACCTCGGAGGTCTCGTACGTGTCCTTCCCCCAGAGATCGGAGGCGTCGCCGAAGGCGACGCTCCCTTCTTCGATGAGGAGGTAGACGGGGGCCTCTGAAGCCCCCGTTATGATGAGCCCGTCGTATCCGGTGGCCTTGAACTTGGCCGGCCAGTGGCCGCCCACCGTGGACTCGGTCCAAAGCCCGGTGAGCGGCGAACGCCCGCAGACCGAGCACTTGCTCGCGGTGGGAACCATGGTCCCCGTGAGAAGCCCGGCCATGAGCATGAGAGGGGCGTCGGGGCCGAGCGCCGACGCGTCCAAGGGGTATCTCTCGAGGAGGATCCTCGTCGCTGCGCCGCTTCCTCCGAGGTACATCCTGGCTATGCTTTCGTCCCATTCTTCGATCTCATAAGACCGCTTCGCGAGATCGACCCTCGCGATGCGACCGCTACAACCGTATCTCAATCAGGACCACTCCTTCGGGCACATTCTTTAGTCCCGATCTTTTGTCCGGCTCACGCCACCTTCCCCGTCTTGACGTAGGCGTCGGCTACGTCGAGCGATTCGTCGACCACCTTCATGCCCTCGAGGAGTTCCTCCCTGGTGATGCAGAGAGGAGGCGTGACGAATATGAAGTTCCACCTGATGTAGGCGTACACGCCGTGCTCCATCAGGTACTTGCCTACGGCCCCCATCACCCCCGGATCCGGACCGTTCCAGGGGGCCAGCGGCTCGCGGGTGTCCTTGTCTTTCACGAGTTCGATCACGGAGAAGAGGCCGACATACCTCACGTCTCCCACACTTGGGTGCTTTGACTTGATCCGTTCGAGTTCCTGCCCTAAGACCTCGCCCTGGATCTTGGCGTTCTCGATCATCTTGTCTTCCTTGTAGGCCTCTATCATGGCGAGGCTCGCGGCGCACGCCAAGGGATGGCCGGAGTAGGTGAGGCCGCACCAGAGGTAATGGTCCTCGAAGTACTCGGCGATCTTGGAGTTCACCACGACGGCCCCGAGGGGTATCATGCCAGAGGTAAGGCCCTTTGCCATGGTCATCATGTCGGGGACCACGTTCCAGAGGTTAACGCCGAACCACTCGCCGCAGCGTCCCCATCCGGTCATCACCTCGTCGGCGATGAGGAGGATGCCGAACTCGTCGCATATCTCCCGGATGCGCGGCAAGTATTCGGGCGGCGGGACGAAGATGCCGTTCGTTCCGGTGACTGGCTCCATCAATATCGCCGCCACCGTGCTCGGGTTCTCGAGCATCACGACCTCCCTCACGTGCTCCGCGCAGCGGACCTTGCAGGAGGGGTACTCGAGGCCGAAGGGGCACCTGTAGCAGTACGGGTCGAGGACCCTGACTATGCCCGGTATGCCGGGTTCCACCGGAGGCCTCCGCGGGTCGCCGGTCAGGGTGATGGCGCCGTAGGTGGCGCCGTGGTACGAGCGGTACCTCGTCACGATCTTATGGCGCCCGGTGAAAAGGCGGGCCATCTTGATGGCGTTTTCGTTTGACTCGGCCCCACCCAGTGTGAAGAAGGTCTTGCACAGGTCACCGGGGGTGAGTTCCGCGATCTCCTTGGCAAGCCTCGCCCTGGGTTCGGCGGTGAAGGACGGGGCTATGTAGCAGAGCTTCTCGGCCTGCTCCTTGATGGCCTGGACGACCTTGGGGTGTTGATGTCCTCCGTTCTGGTTGACCAGCTGGCTCGCGAAGTCGAGGTACT